>JAQVIX010000026.1 GCA_028695495.1 Candidatus Cloacimonadota bacterium
ATTTACGCTATATGCGCTGGATTAACTGTACTTTTCCCCTTGGGGGCACGACGACCCTGCTGTGCATCCTTCGGGAGATGCACAGCAGGGTCGTCGTGCCCCCAAACGAAGGTAGGTTTCATGTAAACTGTTGAGGCTGTCCCGAAATGCCAAAACCAAGCACGATATCAAGCAAAACGAGAATGTAGGGGCGTAAGGCTTTGCGCCCGCTTTTAACAAAGCGTGCGCGCAGCGCACACCGTAATAAATTGATACACAATCTGTAATGATTAGCTGTTGCGTGTAAATTTCGGCGGGTTCAAGGCATTGAACCCCTACACTTCAGGTGTGGACATTTCTTGTTGTTGTGTTGTTTGTGTATTACAGGTCAGCCACAAGCGCGTTTGTTAATCTCAAATAGCATGAATCCAGCACATCATTTTGGCAATGCCTAAGAAAACCCTCAAAAACACCCTTTAAACAATGCTAAATCTATTGCAAAAGAGAGTCAAGCTATTTCAGTATAAGTCATATCGTGCTTGGTTTTGGCATTTGGGATAGCTTCTCCTATCGGTAGGCGTGTTTTCACATTTCGGAATAGGAATACCGAGGTGATTTAACGGGGATTTGCGCAGCAAATTATACCTTCATTATTCATTATTCATCATTCATTGTTCATTCGCTGAGCGCAGCGAAGCGTAATGTAAACCTTCTTTACATCTCCCCTGCACTGTAAATATTGTTCCGCTACAAAAATAACTAATCCTATATCCTAAACCCCGCATCCTTTCAGGCTTTTTCCGCCTTCCAATACACAAAATCAATTTGGGAATAAATCTTGCATCTCAATAAGTTATGAAAACATATAATGAGAGGAAAAAATGCGGAAACAAGTGTTATTTGCCTTACTGCTGATGGTGCTGGTAATCGGTGTTTGTGCCCAGAAACTCAAAGAAGTGGATATCTTTGAGGTAAGCCCAAACCCCATGTATCGTTACACCGTAGTTTATTTGAACATCAACCGCCCTATGCAAGTAAGCATCCGCGTGGAAGATGAAAGAGGGAATCCTGTAAAGACCATTTTTGAAGGCGTGTGTACCAAAAGTAGCACTTTCACCTGGCTAAGAGATATGGATGATGGTGAATGCGCCCCCAATGGCAGCTATTATGTAATAGTAGCAGGCGAAGGAAGATATACCTCCACGAAGAAGACTCTGATTCTCAAATAGCGCGCACTACAGTATTCAAACCGTAATTTATGAACAAGGATTGCGATAAAAAGCCCTCCATGGGCTTCTTTTTGTTTTTTATTCAGAGCTTATTTGAGACTTTAAGGATAAAAAACAACCGACATGTAAACGGCTTAATCATCTTGAGGCAAATCCTTTTCACTGGCTATGAGGCGCTTCCGCTTATCAGCTTTTTGGCGCTAAGTATCGGTGGGCTTATCATCTTGCAGGGTAGCAAGTTTCTGGAAGGATTTGGGCAAGGCATCTGGATTCATATCATCCTTGTAACTGTAGTAATCAACGAACTTTCCGGCATCCTTACCGCATTGGTGGTAATCGCCCGCAGCGGCACCGCCATCTCCACCGAGCTGGGCAATATGAAGGTAAGCCGCCAGATTCAGCTTATCGAATCCTTTGGCATTTCGCCTATTGGCTATCTGGTAGTCTCCCGCATCATCGGTGTGGTAATCTCCATGGTGCTTTTGGTGGTTTATTTCAATCTAATTGCCATCTTGGGCGGCTGGCTCTTTTCCATCTTTTTCAGTACTCTCGAATTCCGCGCTTTTATAAACGACTTCCTTAGCATTCTGCGCTTTTCTCATATCTTTTCCAGTCTTATCAAGTCCGTGGTTTTTGGGCTTATCATTTCCTGTGTAAGCGCATATCAGGGCATGAGCGTAAGGCAGGCAAGCACCGAAGTGCCCCAACGCACCATCCGCGCGGTGGTTACCTCCATCTCTGCCGTAATCGTGGCGGATATCCTCATCACCTGGCTATTTTGGTTTTTCTAAGATGAGTATTGTATTTGATAATGTGTGCACTCTCGGCGGTATCCGCCAGCTTAGCCTGGAAATCCCCTGGGAGACTAATTGCCTTTTGTACGATCCTACGGAAAATCTCTCCCGCGCCATCCTATACTGTTTGGCGGGTTTAGACCCCATCAGTTCCGGCGAAGTGTATTTCGAGGGCACCCCCTTGGTGCGCTATCTTACCCAAGAGCCGCAGCTTAAGAATCTCTGCTACATCTTCGATGAAGGAGTAATGCTGGCAAATCTTACGCTTTTGGAAAATCTGCGGCTGCCCATCCAGTGGCTGAATCCGAATGTGGATTTGGAGGAATTGAATTACAAAATCCATGACTGGTTGGCGCGCTTTCGGCTGGCGCTGGATCTCAGCAAACGCCCTGCCGCCTTTATGCCCGGCGAGCTAAAGCTTTTCTCCTTTGTGCGCGCCTTTATACTGGATTCCCGCCACTATTTGATCGATAATCCCTACTACGCGCTAAATAAAACCGAACGCGTCTTGCTTTACTCGGTTTTACGGGAAATCAAAGAAAAACGCCCGCTTTTGATCGCCAGTATCGATGATGATTTTGATCAAAACTTCGCTGATGAGATTATAGATTTGAGCAATTTCAAAGAAAATATGCTCATTTCGTGATTCTTACTTGACAAAATTGCCGCCTTTTAAAAGTCTTATTCCGTCTGGATAAGAATATGAACTACAAGTTAGAACACACTGGAAAGATAGTAACGCTATTCATCATCATCCCTGTGCTGGTGCTGATAGCGGCGGTCGTATTGATTGCGATCAAACAAAATCTTTTTGAAAAACGCTTCCATTACCAAAGCACCCTGGAAAATGCCATCGGCATCTCCACCCAAACCCCCGTATTGTATAAGGGCTTTGAAATAGGCAGAGTGCATAGTTTTGAGCTAAGCGCCAAAAGCCAGATCCAGATAGATTTTTACATCCTGAGCCGCTACAAAGACCTTGTAGTAGAAAAAAGCGTGCTCTACCGCACTACAAATCCCATTACAAATAAAACCACCCTGGAATATGTGCGCAGCTCCGAGGAGATGGAGCCTCTGGCAGAAGGCGGGCATATCCCCTCTACAGATTTCGCGGAAGGGCGGGCGCTGCTAAGGGTATATCTGCCCAAAGCCAGTGACCCTATCGCCGCCATCATCGAGAATATCGAGCTGCTTACCCGCGAGCTGAATATGGATAATAATGCGGATAAGGGCGCTCTCATGCGCATTTTGGTTACTTTGGCAGACCTCAGCGAGCAATCTCAAAACACTCTGAACCTGGTGGATAGCAATCTCTCCGAAATGCACCGGCTTTTGGCAAACCTGAATAAAGACCATAATCCCGAAAGCGGGGTGATCCTGCGTATTTTGAATAATGTGGCAGATACCAGCAAAAGCGTGGCAGCGCAGATGACAGACCTCAAACAGCTTTTGGATAATACGAACTATCTGGTATCAAACTATGCCGAGCCAGATAGCATGATTATCCGCATCCTGGATCCCAGCGGCGAACTAATCTTCCGCCCCCTTAGTGCTACGCTCTATTCCTTAGGCGATACCATGAGCGACCTGCAAAAGATCGTAAATAGCCTGGCGCTTTCAAATCCGGAGCTACTGCTTTTGATCCATAATCTCAATACGAATCTGGAAAAATCTGCCAAAACTCTGGAAGCGCTGAATAATAACCCGCTACTTCGCAAAGCCATCCCCGAAAGCCAGATCAAGGCTTATGCCCCCCAAGGAAGGTATCATGAGCTGCCGCAGCCTTAAACTCTTTATTCCCTTTGCCTTGCTCTTGCTGCTCTTGGGGGCTTGTTCGCGTCCGGCAAAGGTATTGCAGCCGCAGGCGCGCATCAATGCAGATGCCACCCTTGAGTTAGCCCAAAATCTGGAGCAAAAGGGGCATTTTCGGGATAGCCGGCAGGCATTTATCAGCGCCCGCAGCCAATACCGCAGTTTTGGGGAAATCAAAGGGCAATGCTATGCCCTTGGCGGCTTGGCACGGCTCGCCTATCTGGAAGGGGAGACCGAAGAATATAACGCACTGCGCGGGGAGCTTTGGTATCTTATCCAAAATGCTGAGCCAAAGCTGGTTTACCTGCACAAGCTTTTGGATATCTATACTGCCGAAGACCGGAAGGATTATCAGGCAGTAATGGCGTTGGCACAAGATGAATACGATTATCCGCTGGAGATTCGCATCCAAATGCTTAGCCACCACCTGCAGGCGGAAAGCTATTTGCAGCCGGCATTTGAAAGCCCAAACTATGTGCATCTCAAACGCCTTGCCGAACGCTATCGCGGAGTACTCAGGCGCCGCCACCATGCCCATGCCACGGTTTTGAGCACCGCCGAATACGCTTTGGCATATCATAGCTATCTGCTTCAAAACTACAAAGTGGCAGATAAACATATAGATAGAGCCATCGATTTGGACTATCGCTACGAGATTTTCGACGGGCTGGCAGCCGCCTATTGGCTCAAGGGCAGCATCCTGGAAAAGCTGAATGAACCCCGCTCCGCTTTGAGCTTTTATGTCAAAGCGAGGGATATCTTTGCGGATAAGGCAAATAGCGATATGCAGCGGGATTTGGATGCCTCTATAAAGAGATTGCAAGGAGATAATGAATAGTGAATATGAAATCTAATAAAGCCCTGGTTTGGGGCATTGCCAAAGCCGCCCTCAAAGCTACAATACGCTATCCGGCGCATAGCTTGGGCGATAATGGCATCCGTGTAAACACCATATCGGCGGAAGCTATCCGCACCCCCTCCTCTGCCGCCATCGGAGGAGTGGCTCATATACAGCGCAGTATCAAGATACCTGCGCCTCTGGCAAGAAATATCGAACAGGAGGATATCGCCAAAACTGCCCTCTACCTGCTCTCCTACCTCGCCTTAAGCCTTAACGGAGATGTGCTTTGCGTAGATGCCAGCAGTTGCATTATGGCATATTGATAGTGTATGAAGTTATTTGAAAATGCCTCCCTGCCCACCAGCTCAAACGCCTTTAAGCGCGTAAACATCTTATTTGATACCAAGATTATAAAAATCTCCGCCGACCCCATCGAAAG
Source organism: Candidatus Cloacimonadota bacterium (assembly GCA_028695495.1). Classification (GTDB taxonomy): domain Bacteria; phylum Cloacimonadota; class Cloacimonadia; order Cloacimonadales; family Cloacimonadaceae; genus UBA5456. The sequence goes on from JAQVIX010000026.1 coordinate 5,095, forward strand.
CGAAGAAGAACCCGAATGTATAGACCTCAAAGGCAAGGTGATTCTCCCCGGTGCCATCGAGCCGCATCTGCATATTCTGCAAGGGATAAAACAGATGCCAGAAGCTCTGAAAAGAGTAAGTAAGCTCGCCATCAAAGGCGGCTGGAGCTGCCTCGCCGAGATGAGCTTCAATAGCGAAATGCCCATCTTTACAAATAAACAGCTAAAAGAGCAGATAGCGCTTATCGAAGCGCATTCTGTAGCCGATATGGCGCTCTGGGGCAATGTGGATATCTACGACTACCCTTATCATGCCGAAGTAGCGCAGGAGCTTTGGGGCAAAGGTGTGGTAGGCATTGCGCTCTTTACCCCCTCGCCCAATCCCAAGCTGCAAGCCCTTAGCTTTACCGAGATGATGGACCTCTTTTTGGATATCTACGAAAGCGATACCGAGTTTGCCTTCCAGGGCTGGGATAACGAAAGCCACGTGGAATACAACCTGGATTCCCAGCTCGATGGCATCAAGAAAATCCTGCGCCGCATGCAGGAAAACCCCATCCACATCCCCCGCGTATCTAGGTATCCCATCATCGAGTTTATCAATAGCATCTCCAAACGCAGCGATATCTCCTTTGCCCTGGGGCTTACAGACCTTATGCACTTCCTGGATCCGGAGCGCTTCCCCGCCCTCTGGACTACGGATTTTGCCGAACACAGCCAGGTGCTAATGGACTTGCTAAAGACAAATAAGATATACCTCTTATCCAATTCCTGCGGTGTCCAAACGGATGAATGCGAGCTATTTTGGGGCGCCAGTGAAGAGATGCTGCCCTACAGCTACCATTGGGTGCTCTCCGAGCTTTGGAAAGCGCACAAAATCCCCCTGGCTACCTGCATCAAGATGACCAGTGAAAACGCCGCTAAACGCCTGGGTATTTACCCCCAAAAAGGCTGCATTGCCGCCGGCTCGGATGCGGATTTTGTAATCTACGATCCCGAAGGCAGTAGCATTTACAAAAGCCCCAATGGTAAAAAGCTGGAGCTAACTGGCAAGATAGATGCAGTTTACCTGCGTGGCGAAGAGTATCAAGAGGAAAAGCCCACCCAAGGAAGCTTTATCCCGCGGGTGCAAAGCCCCAAACGCCGCCATAATAACAGCAGCTGGATATGAGCTTCGCAAGCTAAACTTCCTTCATCGGCAGCCAGAAATAGAAGATACTCCCTTTTCCCACCTCGCTTTCTGCCCAGGTATCGCCATCGTGGAAGAGGATGATCTTTTTGGTGATGGCGAGTCCAATGCCGGTGCCGTCGTAGCCTTCGCTTTTGTGCAGGCGTTCAAAGGGGGCAAAGATGCTGTCTGCCTTTTCCGGTAAAAAGCCGATACCCGTATCTTTTACGTAATAGATATATCCTTCGTCGCCCACTTTGGTGCCTATCGTAATCTTCTTAAATTGGCTATCGCGGGTATATTTCAGGGCATTTTCGATGAAGTTTTGCCATACCTGCCGAAGCAGCGAAGCATCGCCCCAGGCGGGGGGAATCGCCAGATACTCTATCTCAAAGCCCTGGGTATTTTGGCTATTGACTATCTCTTTTACTATGGCTTCCATATTTACATCTTCTTTTTGCAGCCCCATCAGGTTTAGTCTCGCCAAATCCAGCAGTTCCATCGTTAGTTTATCGCTGCGCACCACAATGGCATTTATGTTTTCCAGCATCTTATTGCCTTCCGCATCCAGCTTTTTGCCATAGTCTTCCAGCAAAATATCGCAATAGTTTTGGATCATTTTCAGGGGTGAACGCAGGTCGTGCGCCACGGTGTAGGAAAAGCTTTCCAATTCCGTAATGGCGCTTTTGAGCTGGGCGGTGCGGTCTTCCACGGTTTTTACCAGCACTTGCGAGTTGTTTTGGATTTGCTCCATCTGCTTACGATGGTCAAAGATCAGCGCCAATTGCTTGGCAAAATCGCGGGCAATCTCGAGATGTTCGGCGGTGAAAGCATCGGCGGCAAAAGCGCTAAACCAAAGGAAACCAAGCACTTCCCCGCGCCAAAGGAGCGCATTGTATTGATGGCTGGTAATGCCGTCTTTTTCCAAACGCATCCGCACGGGCATGGCGATGAGGGTTTTGGTTCCGGCTACTTCTACATAATCTTTATTTTCTCCGAGTTCCGCAATGATATCGGCATCGAATGCATGCTTTTGATTCTTATGCAAAAAGGCGAAGCGCTCCGCAGGTTTGAGCAATTCCACTATTTCCAGCTTTTCACCCTGAAACTTATTTACACTTAAGATATCAAAGGGAATCAGCTTTTGCAGCATCTTGCTGGCTTTTTCCAGAGAGTTTTCAAAGCTATTTACATCCAACACCATTTTATCCAATTCTTTCAGGATTTCCAATCTCGCAGCATAGCGAGCTCGCGCTTCTTCTGTCTTTATACGATCTGTTACATCGCGGGCAGCCACCATTACGCCTTTGAAAACGCCATCTTCCCAGATTGCACCATAATTGGATTCCATCATGCGATGTTCGCCATATTTATCTATTACTTCCAGAATAAAAAGCTCTTTTTCCCCCGCCAGCGTGCTATTTATCCGCTGGCGCCGCACGGTTTCTTCCAGATAAGCGGGAGCTACAAACTTCAACGTTTTTACTTTGTGATAATCTTCAGGGCTTATTCCCATAAGCTCTTGCGCCCTTTTATTTGCATAGATAATGTAATCATCTGTATCGCGGATAAAGATGATGTCATTGGAGGTTTCGGCAAGCAGCCGATATTGCGCTTCGCTGCGCTCCATTTTTTTACACTCTTCATATCTCTTTAACCGGCGATGCACCAAATGCCCCAAAAGCACTGTGCCCAAGGGGAATAGCAAGAGCGCCGGAAGCATTATAACCCTGATAATCTCGCTACGCATATCCGGCGGTGTAAGATTCATAAGCAAAACCATAGAGATATGTACAACAATGCCCAGCGAATAAAACTCCCAAAAACCGTAAGGCTTTTTCCAGCGGTGATGTAAGCGGCGAAAGAGGAAGCCGAAGCCCATGGAACTGATGATGGTGCTTACGCCGGTATAGATGCCTGCACCCCCCAAGCTTAGCCTAAAACCAGCCGCCATCAGCGCAGCAATCACTACAGATAGGGGATCGAAAAACATAGAAGCAACGCTGAAAAACACCGTGCGGCTATCGAAAACAACGCCGGTGTGAAGCTTCATCGGGTTTAGCATGATACCCAATGCGATTGCGCCTAAAACTAAGCCTACTTTCATCTTAGAGATACTCCCTGAAAATACTTCGGTTTGGGCAAGACTATCAAAGAGCAATACCAAAGCCAAAAGCAAAGCGGCGTTATAGACTAAGCTTACAAAGACCTGTATTATTTGTTCCATTCGTTTTCCTTCCTAATCGCTTTAAAATTATTGAAATCGCATTCAGTATTTATTAGTTAAATCGTAAATGCTTGAACATATAATACGCAAATTATGCGCCATGACGAATAGTTTCTTTTATTCTATTGCCAATAAGTGAAGCTTTCTGCTTGCATTTCATGGCGATAGGGTTTTTTGGCAATTGTTTTATTTCAGCTCAATAAAGTGGACGCATTGGCTCTCTTTGCAGCAAGTTTGCAAAAAAGCAAAAATGCCTTATCATTTTGATAACAACAATATATCCTAAAAGGAGATGCCATGCTTACAGATTTGGAGATTGGTCGCCTTACCAAGCTAAAACATATCGACGAAATAGCCGCCAAGATTGGGCTTACCCCCCAAGATATTGATCATTACGGCGAATACAAGGCAAAGATACGCTATTCTGCCTTATTTGCCCACGAACACAATCCTGTAGGAAAATTGATTTTGGTTTCTGCCATCACCCCCACCCCCGCCGGAGAAGGCAAAACTACTGTATCCATTGGACTTTCGCAAGCTTTGAACAAAATCGGTAAAAAATCTATCGTAGCCGTTCGCGAACCCTCACTGGGTCCCGTATTTGGCGTAAAAGGCGGTGCCGCCGGCGGAGGCTGGAGTCAGGTGCTTCCCATGGAAGATATTAACCTGCATTTTACCGGAGATTTCCATGCCGTTACAGCCGCTAATAACACCCTTGCAGCCCTGATTGATAACCATATCTATTACGATAACGAGCTGAAACTGGACCCCCGCCGCATTACCTGGAAACGCGTGGTGGATGTAAACGACCGTATGCTGCGCAACGTGGTAATCGGTTTGGGCGGCAGCAAACAGGGTTTCCCGCGCGAAAACGGCTTTGATATTACCCCCGCCAGCGAGATTATGGCAATTCTCTGCCTCTCAAACAATATGGACGAGCTAAAAACACGTATCGGCAATATTACCGTGGGCTTTACACATAACGGCGAACCGGTAAAGGTGCACCAACTGGGCATAGAAGGCGCCATTGCCGCGCTGCTCAAGGATGCGCTGAAGCCAAACATCGTGCAAACCACCGAAAATACCCCTGCCTTTGTGCATGGCGGTCCTTTTGCCAATATCGCCCAAGGCGCTAATAGCGTAATCGCCACCAAAACCGCATTGCGCCTGAGCGACTATGTGGTTACCGAAGCGGGCTTTGGCTTCGATCTGGGTGCCGAAAAGTTCTTTGATCTGGTATGCAAATACGGCGGATTTTGCACCAATGCCGTGGTTTTGGTAGCTACCGTGCGCGCCCTGAAGATTCATGGCGGCGTAAAGGTGAAAGACCTGAATCTGTCCAATCCTGATGCGGTTCGCAAGGGCTTGGATAATCTCGCCAAACACATGGAGAATATCCACAAGTTTGGCATGAAATCCATCGTGGCGATAAACCGCTTCCCTTCGGACACCGTGGAGGAACTAAATATCGTAAAAGACTTTGTAATCGACTTCGGCTCGGAGGTAAGCATCGTGGAATACTTTACCAAAGGTAGCGAAGGCGGCATCGAACTCGCCGAAAAGGTAGTGCAAATGGTAGATGGCGATACCTGCCAATCCCGCGGTCTTTACGATTGGGAAAGCCCCGTGGAAGATAAAATCTATACCATCGCCAGCGAGATTTACGGCGCACAAAAGGTAGATTACGGTCCAGTTGCCAAAACCGACCTCAAACGCATCAATAAATACGGCTTCGATAAATTGCCCATCTGCATCGCCAAAACCCAGAAATCACTATCCGACAACCCGGATCTCATCGGGCGTCCCAAGGATTTCCTGGTAACAGTAAGAGAGATTCTCATCGCCAGCGGTGCGGGCTTCCTGATTCCCATTACCGGTGAGATAATGCGCATGCCGGGCTTGCCCAAAACCCCCAGCGCAAATAGCATCGATGTGGAACACGACGGCAATATCTCTGGTTTGTTCTAAATACTCAGCCGATTCACAATAGCATATCGGGCGGTCGAATGATCGCCCTTTTTGTTTGAGCTGCTTTTGGCGTTTCCGAATATCCTTGTAACTCGCTATTTACCCGTTGCTTACCCGTTCAGTGGACGGGGAAGGGACGGGGGAGTGTAGAATGTATAACGTAATATGTATAATTATCAAGGCGTTAGCAACCGTGGAGTTTATGGCGGCAAGAAAAGAATGCCCTTATCTGAAATTACAGCCGCCATAGACTTCACGAACAAATGGGGTGCCTTGCCTCCGATTTGGCACAAGCAGTGTAGCGAAGCGGAACTGCTTATTCAAACCCCCAGAACCAAACTTGAGCCCGACCAGAAATGCCAAAAGCAAGCACGATATCTAAGGAAACGAGAATGTAGGGGTTTGAGTGCTTTGCGCCCGCTTTTGACAAAGCGTGCTTGAGAGCGCACACCGTATTAAATTGATACTCAATCCGTAATGATTACCTGTTTCGTGTAAATTTCGGCGGGTTCAATGCCTTGAACCCCTACATTTCAGGGGCGGACATTTCTTAATTTTGTGTTATTTGCGCATTTCGGGACAGCCTCAGTGGTTTAGCTAGCCCAGGCCTTAGTGCTCCAATATGAGCTTGCGAAAATTGGGGCACGATCACCCTGGGCTAGCTAAACCACTGTCCCTGACGGGACAGGACAGGCATAATAACCTCATTTCGGGAAATAATCGCAGCCAATATATTCGATGGCTACCCACAAAGTTTGAAAGTGAGCTTCATTTATTTACGGGATTTCCAGCATTGATTTCAGCTTTTCCCTTGACATCTAAGGGGCTTTCAGAATTCATGCACAATAGGATTAAAATATTGATTGCAAAATAAATAGTCCCTGAATTAGCGAAAAGAGGTTCCGATGTCCATATTTGATTTTTTCGGCATGATGACAAATGATATTGCTATTGATTTGGGAACTGCTAACACCTTGGTTTACAAAAAGAACAGCGGGGTGGTAATAGACGAGCCCTCAGTGGTGGCAGTTTCTACAGATAGCAACAAGATAATCGCCATCGGGCAGCAGGCGAAGGTGATGCTGGGCAAAAACCCCGATGAAGTTCGGGTAATTAAACCATTGAAAGATGGCGTGATAGCAGATTTTAAGGTGACCGAGCTGATGCTGCGCAATCTGATAATGCGAGCGCAGAGAAAGCGTCTTTTGGTGCGTCCGCGGGTGATAGTATGCGTGCCCAGCGGCATTACCGAAGTGGAAAAGCGCGCCGTTCGAGATAGCGCTTTGCATGCCGGAGCGCGCGAAGTTTACCTTATTTCCGAACCCGTAGCCGCAGCCATTGGGGCAGACCTCCCCATCGATGAAGCTTGCGGAAATATGGTAATGGATATCGGCGGCGGCACCAGCGAGATCGCCGTTATCTCCCTCTCCCACATCGTGGTACATAATAGCATTCGCGTGGGTGGAGATAAAATAGATACCGATATCATCAGCTATCTGCGCAAGAAAAACAACCTGCACGTAGGCTTGCAAACCGCCGAGAAGATCAAGCAAACCATTGGCAGCGCATATCCGCTAAAGCAAGAGCTAAGCATGGATGTACGCGGGCGCGATATCGTTTCCGGCTATCCGGTTACCATCAAAATCTCTTCCGAAGAAATCCGCGAAGCCATCTCGGAAACCATTTCCACCATGATCGACGCCATCAAACGGCTTTTTGAACGCACGGCACCGGAACTTTCGGCAGATATCGCCGAGCGCGGTATTTTCCTTACCGGTGGCGGCGCCTTGCTAAAAGGCTTGGATGAAAAGATCCGTAAAACCGTGGATTTGCCCGTGCACGTAGTGCCAGATTCCATGGAGTGTGTGGTAAAAGGCGCCGGTATGGTGTTAGACGATGTGGAGCGCTATCGCCAGGTGCTGATCAAGAGAATCGAAGACTAAGCGGTCAGGAACCCTTGATGCTTCCCTTTAGAACCGGCAGTTTTGGGCAATGCAAGGTGCAAGGTTTGGGGGCAATAGCACCATGCTAATCAAGAAGTATCTTCTGCATATTTCGCTGATTGTGCTTGCGCTCATCATGCTCATTGGCAGCACCGAAAGCCGCACTGCCAAAGCCTCTTTCTTTGGCAGAACCATCTTTTTCCCGCTGGTGTATTCGCTAAAAGCCATCGAAAACAATCAGGCATTAAGGCAGGAAAACTTTAGCCTGCGCAGCCAACTTACCGAAAGCACCCTGCAAAAGCTGCAACTTCAGAATGAACTCAAAGAATATCGCGATGTGCAGGCGATCTCTTTTGATACGGCGGGGCGGGATTTTATCCTCTCGGAGGTAATCGGCTATACGGGGCAGTTTCAAGAGCGCAATCTCATTGTAAATAAAGGCAGTATCCATGGTATCAAACCGGGTTCGGCGGTAATCTCCGGAGCCGGAATCGTGGGCAAAGTAATCAGCATTTCGGATACCTATAGCATCATTTTACCCTATTCCAATCCCCGCTTTCAGGTGCCGGTAATGGCGCAACGCACTGGGGTGCAGGGCATTTTGCAATCCGACATCGCAGGCGTAATCTCTATGAATATCATTAAACTCGGTTCGGAATTAGCCGCCGGCGATACCATAGTTACTTCCAATCTCTCGCGGCTGTATCCCAAAGGCTTCCCGGTGGGCAGTGTAAAACGCCTGCGCGAATCTACCGATAACCTCTTTATCAGTGCGGAATTAAGCCCCTTTACCCTGGTAGAGAATCTGGAACACGTATTTATCTTGAAAGGAACGAATTAGAGCATGAGCCACAAAGAGTATAATCCCATTATCACGGTATTTAACCAGCGCTTTTTGCGCATACCAGTAAAAACGCATATCCTGAGCGCAGAAGACGACATCCGGGAAGTAGTAAAGCGCTATGCCGCTGCGCAAATGCAAGAGGGAGATATCCTTACGATAAGCGAAAGCCCTTTGGCAATTATGCAGGGGCGCGCCATTCCGGTAAGCGAAATAAAGGTAAGCTGGCTGGCAAAACTGCTCTCCCGCTATGTAGCTAAAGTGCCTTATGGCATTGGTTTGGGAGCGCCTACCAGCATGCAGTGCGCCATCGAGGAAACCGGAGTGTGCCGCATCCTCTTTGCCGCCACTATCGGTGCTATTGGCAAGCTTTTGGGGCGCAAGGGAGATTTTTACCGCGTGGCGGGGATGCAGGCGGCGCTTATCGATGCCGCATCCACTTCGCCGGTGGAGCCTTATACCGAAACGGTAATCAAGGGACCCTTAAACCCTGCCGGGGAAGCGCAGAGCATTGCCGAAGAGATTGGGCATCCTGTGGCAATCATGGATATTAACGACATCGGCGGAAGCTGGATGATAGGCGGCAGCCGCGGGGTGGAAAAAGCCTTTATCGAAGCGGCTATGAAAGATAATCCGCAAGGGCAGGGAGACGAGCTTACCCCTTTCTGCATAGTACGTAAAGAGGACTAAAGGGTTGTTCCTAAAAGGGTTTTGGAGTTTCCTCAGGGGGGTGCTATTTATCTACCTGCAAGTGCTGATAATGCCGCTTTTTGGCATCTGGGGCGTAAGCCCGCTCATCCTCTTGCCCTGGCTCATTTTTATGGTGTGGAACCGCGAAGAGGTGATTGCCCTGCCGGTAGCCTTTTTGGTGGGGCTTTTGTATGATACCCTAAACCCCAACACCTTTGGTATGTATGCCTTTAGCTTCATCCTGCTGGCTATTCTTATCGACATCCTGCGTATCCCTTTCGAGCATGACAGTCTGGTGGCAAAAGGCATCGCTATCCTAAGCTGCAATTTCGTTTTTAGCATCTTCAATTTTTTGGGGATGGGGCTTAGCTGGGGCTTTGAAACCTCGCTATATCGTCTTAGCCTCATCGCCTTTTTCTACAATATCCTCTTTAGTGCGCTTGTCTTTGCGCTAATGCAGCTTATCAGCCGGCTGCGCCTAAGTATCGGGCATGATTAAAGCTACCCGCATCTTCAGCATCGTGGCGGCGCTGCTTTTGCTGCTGCTTTTAGGCTCGCTATTTCGGCTACAGGTCTTGCGCGGACAGCATTACCAAAGGGTGGCACAAAGCAATTTCGTGCGCATCCGCCGCATTGTGGCTACCCGCGGCGAGATTTACGACCATAAATACCGCCCCATCGTGCAAAACGTTCCTTCTCATAACCTCTTTCTCATTAGCGGCAAAATCCGCAATCTGCCCGCACTTAGCAATTTCTTGCAACGCCATTTCCAGATTTCCCCGGAAGAGCTGGAAGAGCTGGTAATGAAGCAGCGCTTTAAAACATACGAGGAGATACTTTTAGCGGATAATTTGGATTACAAACAGGTGCTGGCGCTAAGTGAATATCTGAACTACTTTCCGGAGCTTGTCTTTCGTATCGGCTCCACGCGCGACTATCTGTATCCGAACCATTTTACCGGCTATGTGGGGCGTATAAACGAAAGCGAATATGAGCTTTACAAGCTGGAAGACTATTCGATAAATAGCTACATTGGCAAAACCGGGTTGGAGCGCTATTATGAAGTGCTTTTGCGCGGAAAGGACGGGCGCGAGATCGTGCAGGTGGATGCTCAGGGCAGAAGCTTGGAACTCTTTAAGGGCGAGAGCTTGGTGAAGCCGCAAAACGGGCTTTCACTGGTGCTTTCCATCGATAACGACTTGCAGGATTTTGCCATGCGCGCCTTTCCTGCGGGCATCAAGGGTGCGTTGGTGGTGTCGGACGTAAAGACCGGCGGTATATTGGCTTATGTAAGCAAACCGGATTACGACCCCTCGCTTTTTATGCAGCGCATTAGCCCAGAGATTTGGGAAAGCCTGAACGCAGCCAGTAAACCCATGCTGGATAGAGTGATACACGCCAGCTACCCTCCCGGTTCGGTGTTTAAACCCGTCACTGCTGGTTTGGGACTGGAAGGTAAACAGATAGACCGCTATACCCTGCTCAGCTCCTGCGTGGGCGGAATGAAGGTGGGTAATCGCTTCTTCAAGTGTTGGGACCATTCCGGGCACGGACGCACCAGCGTGGTGGATGCGCTCAAAATGTCCTGCGATACCTTCTTTTACGATCTCTCGCTCAAGCTGGGCTTGGAAAACTTTCATAACTATGTGCTGGAATCTCAGTTAGCTTCTCCCACTGGGATAGATTTGCCTAATGAACGAATCGGCTTTTTCCCGGATACCGCCTGGTATCGCAAGACCTTTGGCAAAAACGTGGGTATCATCGGGCACAAGGTAAATCTCGCTATCGGACAGGGGGAAACCCTCTGCTCGCCCATCCAGATGAATGCCTATTTTGCCGCACTGGCAAATGGCGGGCTTTGGATTCAACCGCATTTGCTAATGCAAACTGTGGGGCGCGGCAAACTAACCCGAGACGAGGTGCAAAAGGTGCAAAAGAAGCGCCTGCCGCTTACGGACACGAACTTAAAGATAATACAGGATGGACTTTGGGCAGTGTGCAATGCTCCCGGCGGCACAGCTCGCAGCGTTCAGGTTCCCGGCGCCACTACCTACGGCAAAACTGGCTCGGCAGAAAACTCCATGGGTAAAACCACTCACGCCTGGTTCTGCGGGTATATCGTTACCCAAAAGCCGGAGATTGCGGTAACGGTCTTTATGGAAAATGCTGGAGGTGGAGGCGCAATGGCTGCCCCCGTTGCCCGGCAAATCTTTGATTATTATATGGGCAATATCGAGGATATCCGCCGTCCTGCCAGCATCCCCGCGCAGTTCCGCACTGCCGAAGACGATTTGGAAGGATTAAATGGCGATGCCGAAGGCGGAGATGCCCACGACGCCAGCGATACAGATACAGGAGACAGACATGATCAATCGCAAGAAATTTGATTTTCTCCTGCTGGCGCTGATGCTCCTGCTCATCATCCTGGGCTGCGTAGCTATCTATACCGCTTCTTCCACGCTTATCGGCGGGCAAATGAGCACCCAAAACTACTGGTGGAAGCAGATTATCTTCTCTGTATTGGCGATAGCGGCAGTAGTGGGAGTATTATATCTGCCCATGCCGGTATTTGAACTCTTTATCCTGCCTGCTTTTATCCTGAATATCCTTGCGCTGGTGGCGGTGCTCTTTACACCGGCGGTAAATGGCGCACATCGCTGGTTCAATCTGGGAGGCATCCACCTGCAACCCTCGGAAAGCGCCAAACTCTTAAGTATTCTGGTGGTAGCCCGCTACATCTCCAAAGAAGGGTTAAACGAGTATAAACAGATGTTTTATGGCTTCTTTATCATGCTGGTGCCCATTGCGCTCATCATGATGGAGCCGGATTTTGGCAGCACCTTGCTCTTTTGGGCGGCGCTGATTACGATGCTCGTAGCAGCCGATCTGCCGCTCTTTCTGGTGCTTTTACTCATCTCGCCAGTAATCTCGGTAGTAGCCTCCGTGCATTGGCTCGTCATTCTCGTTTGGAATCTGCTGCTCATCTATCTGCTAATCCGCTCGCGGCTCTCCTGGGTAACCATCACCGTGGCAAGCATCGTAAACGTATTTATCTCGCTAATCATGCCCGTATTTTGGGTGGGGCTGAAGGACTATCAGCAAAACCGCATCCTTACCTTTATCGATCCCACCCGCGATCCCCTGGGCGCCGGCTATCAGATTATACAGGCAAAAATCGCCATCGGCAGCGGCTACCTCAACGGAAAAGGCTGGCTACTGGGCACACAAAAGAATATGAACTTCCTACCGGAGCATCATACGGATTTCATCTTTTCCGTAATAGGCGAGGAGTTTGGCTTCTTGGGCAGCAGCCTGATCCTGCTTGTCTTTGCGCTATTCTTTGGCAGGCTTATCTTTGGCATCGGGCAGCTCAAGGTGCGCGAAAGAAAGGTTGCGGCATCGGGCATTATGGCTTATCTTATGTTTCAAAGCTTTATAAATATTGGTATGAATATTGGCTTGGTTCCTGCCACCGGGATTCCTTTGCCATTCATCAGCTATGGCGGCTCAAATCTGCTGATCAATAGCGTGTCGGTGGCGGTTGTTTTGAAGTATTTAAATGAACGAGGATTCATGAAATGAGATTATCTTTGGCTCTACTGGGGCTTTTAGTGTTGCTAAGTTCTTGCTTTGTAAGCTCGTCTTTGCATTTTAGCGAAGCAGACATCGATGGTGCACACAACCTGATTCGAAACCACAGCTTCGACCCCCACCTGATACGCGGCACAGAAAGCCTACCTGGCTGGACTCTCAAGATCGAGCCGCATAATGCGGATTACGACAAGGTGGTAATAGATGCCCAAACCTCCAGCGATGGCGGCAATTCGCTCAAAATATCGGCTTCGGATAAGGATGTGCTCATCATCTCCGAACCCTTTGACGTGCGCCGCTACGGGGGCTATTTTGCCAAAATCTCTGCCAAAAGCGATAGCCCCAATCCGCCTAAAATCCAATTCCGTATGATCACCTTCAAAGAACAAGGGAAAATCACTAACCGCTTCAAAGAGAAGTATATACTGAATGATGAGTGGCAAGACCTGCACCTCAGTGCGGGCTTCCTGCGTCCGGGAGTGCGCTTTGGACGCATCTTTGTGCATATCCCGCCCTTTGAAGAAGGCTCTATCTGGCTGGATAACGCCGGCTGCTGGGAAGTGCACGGCTTTAGGATAGATTAGAACTGTAGGTGATAGTTAAAAGAGTCTTATAGACGTCACGTTATATCAGATTAGCATTAACATAACATGTTAATAGATTTATCTTGACAAAAAACTAATGCGAATTATCTTTACTACCAATAAGCTACAAAAGCAATGCTCTTTTGAGAAAGAAATGGTATTAGCTTTTGGTTCTATTTGCGCAAAAAAGTTGCAACATAGTTTATTTGAATTGGATGCAGCGCCCACAATGGATCAGATTCCGCAGCGCCTCAGATGTCATCCGCTAACTGGAAATCTGAAAGGTGTTTATGCAATAGACCTTGCCCACCCATTCAGACTTCTTTTCAAGCCATATTCGGACGATGAATTGCTGCGAAGGGAAGATGGAAGCGTGGATCTAAGCAAAGTAAGTGCAATAGAAATAGTTGATATAAGAGACTATCATTGAGAGAGGGAGGATATGATGTCGAAAAAGAGAATATATGAGTTTACGCCAGATTATGCTGTAGTTCCAGGTGAATCCTTGCGTGAAGAAATTGAATACCTGGGTATGAGCCAAGTGGAGTTTGCACAGAGATTAGACATTACGGTGCAAAGCCTGAATCGTATCCTCAAGGGCGAACAACCAATTACCTATGATACTGCCCGCAAGCTGGAGCTGGTTACGGGCATTAGTTGCGAATATTGGAACAACCTGGAAGCAAGGTATCAGGAACAGTTGCAGTTAATTGCTCTGAAAAAGCAGAGACAGGACTTTGAGTTGTTTAACAAGAAATTCCCCGTTAAAGAATTGGCAGAACAAGGTTTTATCCAATCTGACCCAGACCCATTACAACAAAGCATGCAAATACTTCGATTCTTTAGGGTAAGCTCTATTGATGCATATAATAATCTTGAAAAACGCACTATGGCAGCCGCCAGAAGTTCTCAAGCCTTTCACACAAGTCCCTCACATATTCTCACCTATATTTACATGGGATTATACACCGCCAAGTCTTTATCACTTAACGATTATGATGATGTTTTATTTAGACAAACACTCGAAGATGTACGACTCATTACAAAGAAGCCTCCTGCTAATTTTGGGGAAATCTTGCAACAAAGTTTTGCTAAATCTGGGGTAGCATTGGTATTTGTTAAACCCTTTAAGGGACTTCATATTAGTGCTGTTTGTAAATGGATATCGAGCAATAACGCTATGATAATTATGAATATCAGAGGAAAAGCAGAAGATAGATTCTGGTTTTCTCTCTTTCATGAAGCAATGCATATATTGCATCATAGAAAAAAAGAGCTTTACATTACTGATAAGTTTTGTTCAGCTCCTTGTGAAGGGGAAGCTGATAAAAAAGCAGCAGAGATGTTAATTCCATCTAAATATAACAAAAAGATAATACTTGCTACAACGTCTGGAGATATAATTAAAATTGCTGATATGCTTGATATTTCTCCGGGCATAGTAGCAGGTAGATACCAGCACCTTACTGGGAATTGGGGTAAATACAAAACTCTTATCCGTTCGTTTAACTGGGCAGAACACACTGAAACAAAATAACATAAAAGTAATCAATACTTGGGAGTAAATCATGAAAAGAACCTTTCTTATAATTGGCAGCCTCGTGCTGCTCAGCGCGCTCGCCTTATTCTTTAGCGCTTGTGGCGGTGAGGATAACGATACGCTTACCGGCATTCCAGATATTGTGCCCGGCAAATATGATTGGCAGATTATGATCGTGGATGCCGGTCAGTATATGGAAAAAGCCACTTATGGCATTAATTGCTATTGGCTGGGGAGCGCCAGCGCCATTACGGATGATGACGAATTTAGCATCAAGTTCGATGGCGTGGTGTACGAATTGGAAAACTTCAATCTTGGCATAATACGCATGATCTTTGGTTCTGCCAATTTGAACCCGGGAACCACTTACAATGTAGCCTTTTACAAGAACGACAAGCTTATTAGCAGCGGCTCGCTAAATACGCCATATCGCGCGCAGGGCAGCTTCCCCACCAGCTATGACCCGCATCAGCAGGCAAAGGTATCCTGGACTTTGGATGCAGACAACCAGTATCAAAGTATTAGCTTAAGCTCCGATGGCGAAGGCTATGAAGATGAAGACGAATATACCAAGAATCTGGATCCTGCCATCCGTAGCTATAGCTTCCCTGCCAATGCCGTGAAAAGCTTTGGCCCTGATACCAGATATGTAATGGGCGTGGTGCAATATAGCTTCCTCAAGAGCGGCAAAAGCGCCTTCCTCGCCGTGCATACCAATGCCCAACATTATGGCGAAGAGCAGCCTACCAAGATGGACAAGAATCTGGAATTAAAGAAGCTGGCAGATAGGCTTTGCGCCCGCCACTAAGGCTTGCGCTTAAACTATATACAGGAAGCTGGTTTGGAGAATATCCGAGCCAGCTTTTTTATTTGTAGTAATAAAGTATCTGCGGCTGGTCTTTTGCCGCCTCGCTGAGGGTATAATAGCCTTTACCTTTGGCATCCCAACATACCGCTTCCCCTTGCGGCTCTATCTGATAGCTCATCTGCTTGCCCTCTTTCTCAAGCGCCTGCGCTATCCCCCCTTTGCGGCACACTTTATAGCGCTTGATGCCCAAATAGTTCTTTACCAGGATGTATTTGCCATTGGGCGAAATATCCGCCGCGGTTACCCAGCTTAACTTCATTTGCCCCAGCTTTTTGGCGATATTGATGCCCGAAGTGGATTGCGGATAGCTTACCCGGTAAATACCCACCTGCTCCTCACGCTTGCTGATGATATAGATATCGCCCTTTTGGGGGTCAACAAAGAAGGCTTCGGCATCCCGCGCGCCATCTTCATATTGGATGTTGTAAACCTCACTATTACCAAGGGTATAAAGGCTATCCCGCGGGTTCAAGAGGGGTTCCGCCACGCGGATGATCTTTACTTTTTCCCGCTTTGCCTTGTTATCCCCGATATCACCTATATAAATATAGGGTTTACGGCTTTGGGGGTCGCGGCTGGTGGCAATCTCTTCCCAATCCTTATTCTTGCGCCCTTTGATGATGAGCTTTGCCCTCAGATGTCCCTTATTATCCAGCGCATAAACGATATTCTCTCCGCCAGAATCGTTATGCGAATACAGGATGCCGGCATTTACGATGCTACTCGCCAAACCGGAGGCTTCCTTTAGTTCATCCGTAGCCAAAGGGTATTTTTGCAGCGTGGTCGCCATCAGATAGGCGATAAAGAGCACGATAAATAGTATTACTAAAACGCCAATTCGCTTGAGCACAGCTATCTCCTTTTTCATAAAGCACTTACCCAGGTTTTGAGAAGCATCACTCGATTATCCTATCCAAAACCGGCAGCATCTCCGCCAGAAAATCCTGATAGCGATTCTCGAAGATCGCCTGCCGCGCCAGACTCATCAGTTCCTGATAAAAGTGCAGGCTGTGGATGGTAGCCAGTCGCATGCCCAAGATCTCGTTCATGGTAATCCAATGCCGGATATAGGCACGGCTAAAGTGCTGGCAAGTATAGCATTCGCAGGCTTCATCGATGGGGCGAAAATCCTCTTTGTAGCGCGCCGCTTTGATAATCATCTTGCCATAACGGGTAAATATCGACCCCTTGCGCGCATTGCGGGTAGGCATTACACAATCGAACATATCCACCCCGCGGGCAATGTTATTGAGTAGGTCAGAGGGCGTGCCCACTCCCATTAGATAGCGCGGCTTAGCTTCCGGCAGGATGTTGTGCAGAAACTCCGTTATTCTAAACATATCCGCCTTTTCTTCGCCCACTGCGAGACCGCCGATGGAATAGCCCACAAAGTCCAAATCCATTAGTGCCCGTGCCGAACGCTCGCGCAAATCCTCATATATCCCGCCCTGAACGATGCCAAAAAGCGCTTGATTTGCATGATTATCAAAGGCATGCAAACCCTCTTCCGCCCAGCGCAGAGTGGTGCTTAGCGATTTCTCCACATAGTCCCGCGTGGCAGGATAAGGCGGGCATTCATCGAAACTCATGATGATATCTGCACCCAGCGCCTCTTGAATCTCCATCACCTTAGCCGGAGTAAAGTAGTGCAAACTGCCATCGATATGGGAGCGGAACTTGACGCCATCGCGGGTAATCTTACGCAGCGCCGCCAGGCTCATTACCTGAAATCCGCCGCTATCCGTAAGCATGGGTTTTTGCCAATTGATAAAGCTGTGCAAGCCCCCCGCCTTGGCGATAAGTTCATGCCCCGGACGCATATAGAGGTGATAGGTATTGCCCAGGATTATTTGCGCCTTGGTCTCTTCCAGTTCATGCGGACTCATCGCCTTTACGGTGCCCAAAGTGCCCACCGGCATGAAAACCGGCGTTAATATCTCCCCATGATTGGTGCTGATCCTTGCCGCCCGCGCCTTGCCAGATTTGGCTTGCAATTCAAACGAAAACGCCACTTTTATCCCTTTAATAGCAAACGATAAGCGATTTTGGAAATATCGGCAAAGAAGGCAAAAATCATGAGCCACACCAAGAGAATCAAACCAATGCGCTGCAAAATCCCCTGCAATTTATAGGGTACGGGACGCCGGATTAGCCCCTCGATAATGTAAAACATGATGTGCCCGCCATCTAAGACCGGAATGGGTAAAAGGTTCATAATCATGAGGATAAGGCTGATGGAACCCAAGAAGAGGATGAGACTGCTTAGCCCCCGCTGCCCCATTTCCTGAGACATGGAAACCAGCATTACCGGCCCGCCCACGTTGTTTTTTAGCTCCTTCGGCTTTTTGCTAAGCCTTAGCAGCGCAGAGTATTGCATGCTGATAAAATTGAAAGTAGAGAGCGTGCCATATTTTAGCGCATCGCTCAGAGGATAGCGCTTAAGTTCCTGCACGGGAAGCTCTTGCTTGATGCCGATCATGCGGGAATCCTCTTTACCGCTCAGGTTATCCTGCAAATCAATGCGCTTATGGATGACCTCCTCGCCCTGCCGGATGCCCAGAACTACATGCCCGGCAGGCGCTTGCATGATCCTTTCGCGCATATCGTACCAGTCCTGAACTTCCACGCTATCCACGGAAACGATCTCCATACCGCGCGTTAGCCCCGCGCGCCAGGCAGGAAGTCCGGTAAATACCTCTCCCACAATCGCTTTCGCCTGGGGTTGCAGGCTCTTTAGCAGCGAATCCACTTCGCTTTTGGCGATCTCCAGCTCGATTTGCCCGCCTTCGCGCTGCAAAACCACTTTCCCCGCTTCTGCCTGATACAAATCCAACAAGAAGCTTTGGTAACCTATTACCTTATCACCATTTAGGCTTATTATCGAATCCCCCGGCGCAAAAACTTCCGCCCATTTACCGGCAGCACTATGAATTACGGGCTGTAGGTCTTCCAGCTTTTGCGGCAGCATCATGCCAAAAACAAAGAGTAAAAGCCCCAAAATGAGATTGGCAAAAGGTCCGGCGAAAACGATTAGCGACTTTTGCCACCACACTTTATTAAAGAAACTGCGGCTGGGATCGATCTCCCCAGCTTCGTCTTCATCCCCATCGGGATTATCCCCCTGCATCTTTACGTAGCCGCCCAGGGGGATGAGCGAAATGAGATATTCCGTTTCCCCTTTTTGGCGCCGCCACAGCGCAGGTCCAAAGCCCAGAGAGTATTTTAATACCCTAACGCCAAAGAGGCGCGCTGCCAGGAAGTGCCCCAGCTCGTGAATGGCGATAATCAGCCCAAAGCCGATGAGCACCAAAAGCAGATTTACCAGATTGAACATCTACTTTTGCGCCAAGGTGATAGCGATATAAGATGCCACATCGGTAGAATATGAACCCGTGCCAAAACCGGCGTCATAACCCAGTTCAATGGCAAGCTCGTGCGAGATGCGCGGTCCACCGCAGATAAAGAGCATTTTATCGCGCAAGCCTTCCGCCTCTGCCAGCTCCACCAAACGTGTAAGATTTTGAATATGAATATTCTTCTGAGTTACTACCTGCGAAACTAAAATCACATCCGCCTTTTCTTCCCGCGCTCGTGCCAAAAGCTCTTCAGAGGGCACCTGCGCACCCATATTGATGGTGTTAAAGCAGGAATAGCGCTCCAAACCGTAGCGATGGTTGTAGCCCTTCATATTCATGATGGCGTCGATGCCCACGGTATGCGCATCGCTTTCAATGCAGGCGCCCACGATGGTGAGCTGGCGCCCAATATACTCTTCCACATACTTTTCCGTGGCTTCCATGTCCATCACTGGCGTTTCCACCACTTTCACCTTGATCTTGCTGGTATCCACGCCCACTTGCGAAACTGCGTAAGCGATGAAATGCGTAAAACCCTCGCCCAGCTCGCGCATGCAGGTTATTTCCGCATCTTCAAAACCCATCGAGAGGATCAGAATGCGCGCCGCTTCCTTGCCAAAGGCATCTGCCGGAGCAGGTAAAGCAAAGGATAGCTGCACCTTACCGTCATTTAATGTATCGCCATAAGCTTTGATAATCGTGCTCATATTCCCAATTCCTTTTTCATATTTTGCATGAAGGGATTGTAATAATCCGCCTCGCGTTTGAAAACGCCATCCAGCCCCTTGCCGCCATTTTCCGGACGCTTTATTTCGGCAAAATCGCCCTTTGCCATCGCACTAAAAAGCCCTTCCGCGGCGATCTTTTCCAGATACTGCGTGGCTTCATTCAATACGCTAATTGCCCGCTTTTGGATGAAGCTATCTGGCGCCAGCTCAAGGCTTTCGCCCAAATCCTTCACGGCAGTAAAGAGATATTTGGCGTTTTCGATAGCGAGCGAACGATCCACCAAATGCGGGGTATGAATCGCCTCGGTCATCATGCCCAAAAGCTGCACACCCTGTCCCGTAAGCTGACCCACAAAATTGAACATCGCATCCATCAGATGGGTCTTGAAGATATTGCCGCTGGCGTATTTGGTGGGCGGCATATATTTCACCGGCGCTTCGGGGAAAAGCGCACGTGTAAGTAGCGCATGGGCAAGCTCATAGCTAAAGCTATTTTCCATCTCCGGGTCTATTTCGTAGGCATGCCCCAAACCCATCTTATCTGGCTTTACCCCGCTAAGTAGCGCAAAACTCTCGTTCAAAAGCTGCGAAGCGGTAACGGTATATGCCTTTTCCACGGCGTCGCTGGTGGTAAGGTAATTATCCTCACCGGTTTGAATCTCGATACCCGCAAAAGCATTGATCATGCGGGAAAAGTATTGATCCAAAAGCGTGCGTTTGGGATTGATATCGCGGAACAAAATGCCATACATGGCGTCATTGAGCATGAGATCCAGGCGTTCCAGCGCACCCATTACGGCAATCTCCGGCATGCAAAGCCCGCTGGCATAGTTCGTAAGGCTTATGTATCGCCCCTCTTTTTCGCTTACTTCGTCCAAGGCTTCGCGCATGATGCGGAAGTTTTCCTGCGTGGCATAAGTGCCGCCAAATCCTACAGTTGTAGCGCCATAAGGCACGTAGTCCAAAAGAGATTGCGCAGTGGAGCGGATAACGGCAATGATGTCTGCACCTTCGGAAGCGGCGGCTTTGGCTTGCACGGCGTCTTCATAAATATTTCCGGTGGCTACTATTACGTAAATAGCGGGCTTGCGGCGCGCTCCGTATTTGGCAAAGAGCGCTTCGCGTTTTTCGCGCTGACAGCTTATATATCTCAAAGCCTTATCGCTCAGGCGGTTCAGAAGCTCAAAGATTTCTGCTTTATCTCCGGCAGGCAGGGCGGTAAGTTCCAATTCCCCGGCTGCTACCAGTTCGGCTATGTCCTGCGCATCCTTATCTTTGGCGAGCATGGCGTTTGCCACCCAAAAAGCGGCGCCTTTGCCCAAAGCATGTTCATTTTGCAGGTTTTCCACGATGAGATTGGGGTAGGGCTTGCCATCTTCGGTGGCACCATCAATGCCCATTAGCCGCAATACCGTGCGCTCAATACTTACGGAGCTGTAGCCGTCAAAAAGCCAATTAAAACCGTGCGTGATGCTCTTTGCAGCGGCGCGGGCACGGCTTACCAATGCTTGATCAAGATCGAGTTTTAGCATTTATTCTCCATATAATTCAGTTATTTCCATTGTCAATTTTTTATAAAGGCTTATTTGGTCAAGAAAAACAAGTTTAGGTGATAGGTGATAGGCGTTAGGCGTTAGGCGCTGCGCACGGGCTGGTATCGGTATGCCAAATTTCGATTTGGCTTAAGAGGCTGTCCCGAAATGACAAAACCAAGCACGATATCAAGCAAAACGAGAATGTAGGGGCGCAATGTTTTGCGCCCGCTTTTGACAAAGCGTGCGCAAAGTGCACACCGTAATAAATTGATACACAATCTGTAATGATTAGCTGTTGCGTGTAAATTTCGGCGGGTTCAAGGCATTGAACCCTTCCAAATTCCACCACACCATGCGCCAGCTATGATAAAACCTGCGCTTGCGCAGCCTTCATTATTCATTATTCATCATTCATCATTCATTATTCATTGCAACGCAACGCGTTGCCCAGCCGCCATTATTCATCATTCATTATTCATTCTTCCCCATTTGCTGCCCTCGCAATGCCCTCAGCTCGACCCACAAATTACCGGTCGAGGCGAGGGCATTACGAGGGAGAGAGACGAGCAAGCGGGCATCAATCCTGAACATAATTCAGCTTTTATATCGGAAGGCAGTAATATATAAAGCGATATTATTTATGATTTTCAAAAAAACCTCTTGCGCATCACCTATCTATAAACTATAATATCAGAAAACACGAATAAGGAGTTTGAAAGATGAAAAAGATAATGATTTTCGCACTACTTAGCCTCAGCTTTGCCTTTCTGGCTGCGGCAAGCTTTGATGAAGATATCGCCGAACTGGCAAAACTCGGCAAATCGCAAGAAGTAAAAGGCAAAAACTATTGGGTTTTTGCGAACGATTACTTTGAATTTGAGGATGAAGCCTGGGAGCGTTTGGCAGAAAGCAGCCTTATTTTGCTTGCCGGCAAAGCGGGCTGGAAACAGAGCCAAATAACAGCACATCAAAAGATTATCCAAGAAAGCGAAGGCATTGCCACGTTTGGATTTGATTGGTTTTTTGGCGATGACATCATGTATAGCATAGATATCCAGAGCATCCTGGAAGAGTTTGATAATCCAGACTTTAAGGCTCTTGATAGCAAAAAGCAACTCAATGAATTGTACGAATACATTGAGGAAAATGGTGGCGCGTGGTATTACTAAAGGAAATAAACATGAAAAAGATACTTATAATCAGCCTCTTGAGCCTCTCCGCCTACCTTTGGGCAGCTCTTGATATAGTAGAATTCAATAAAACTTTTGACTTCTTTTCCAATATAACGATAGACAATCCCGATTATATGCTTATTGATCACAATATTAGTTCTGATGAAGAAGCCATTAAATATGCTGCCTCCGGAAGCCTGATTCTCTTGTATGTGGTATCCGGTTGGGCTTATCCAGATTCTCCAAGGAGTCAGGATCTGGCAGAAAAGTATAAATACAAAGATGTTGGCGTTGGAGTAAGAGACCCCAAAATTATAGTAGTCCAGCTCTTAAGCGTTAACATGAAAGAGGTTTGGGAAACATTTTCAAACGATAAATTCAAAAAGAAGAGTTGGAAAAATCAGCTTAAAGAGCTGAAGAAATATATAAAAAAGAATGGCAAGTGGCATGTACGTTCTAACTAAAATTGAGATCTAAGCCTGGTGACCGTGGAGTTCATAGCGGCAGATTACAATGATGATTTTGATGCCTATGCCGCCAAGAGCTTTCTGGAACTCGATGGAGATAGCTTTTAGGAAAATTACAATTATGGAGATAAACATGAAAAAGACAATGACTTTCGCAATACTAAGCCTTATGTTTGCGCTTATGAGTGCAATGGCTTTGGATGACGCCATGCTGGACATGGTAGAAACAGGTGAGTATAGATCGTTTTATAACGACACCTATTGGGCACACAGCGATAACTTCGATTCTGAGGAAGAGCTTATAGATTATTTAGCCGATGCAGCCTGGATATTTTTGTATGGCAAAGCCGGCTGGAGCCGTGCCGCGCTTGCCAGCAATCAAGAGATAATCTCGAATAGCCAGGGCATTACCGCAATTTGTGGGGAGTGGGGAGACGATGATTTCGGTATTTATGGCGTAGATATGAATAGCATCATGGATAGATTTAAAACTGAAGATTTTCGCATGCTGGATGAAGCCACTCAATTAACAAAAATCCGGGAATATATTTATCGCAGATTTAATCCTGACGCTGAAGATTGCGAAGGGCTAAAGCGCAGTTCGGCACGACTCCGCTACCCAGGGGCTGGCCAGTAATACGAAAAACAACACAACAACAAGAGATGTCCACACCTGAAATGTAGGGGTTCAAGGCATTGAACCCGCCGAAATTTACACGCAATAGCTAATCATTACAGATTGTGTATCAATTTATTACGGTGTGCGCTGCGCACACGCTTTGTTAAAAGCGGGCGCAAAGCATTGCGCCCCTACATTCCCAGTGATACAGATATTGTGCTTGGTTTTGGCATTTCGGGAGATTTTGAACAAGAGTCTATAAAATTGTATCGCTTTCTGGTTCGGATAAAATACTTGACTCAATAAAGGCATTTTGTTTTACTGGTTTTATTGAAATTAAGTAAAACTAAGGAGCTTGAGAGCTTAATATGAATATCTGGATTCAACGCAGCATGGAATATGCAAATAATGATTCCTATTTGGATGATTTGTTTGCCATTTACCCCACTATTCCGGGGGACATCCGCCCAATTGGTGAGGATAACTGGAATTCCATTAAATCTGCCTTTGAAAAAAGAGATGATTTTGAACTCATCAAGCAACTTCTAAGGCTCGAATTATTTCCTATCAAGGATAGCTATATAGCCTATTTGCGCCGCGATAATAACGCCATATACCGCAATCCTGCCACCATTTCAAGGATTTGCTCACGTTTATACGAAATGGGTTTGGATAAAATCTATGAAAACTCCAGCCGACCCATTGAAACAAACAGACAAATAGGACCAATGTTTAGCAATTGGTTGGGCAGCGGTAACTTGGGGCTTACACCAGTTCCGTCGGATGAGTTTTTAAATAGCGATGCAGATGCTATACTTAGCGGAACAGATACAAACAAGTCGCAATTTGCCCGCGAATATTTGAATTATAACGGTGGCGGAGGTTTAGATTTCGTAGCAAGAATAAACCGACAAATGATAATTGGTGAAGCGAAGTTTCTTACCGATTTTGGTGGACATCAGGCAAATCAGTTCTTTGCCGCTATGAGATTATTGGAATCCAGCGCCGATGCCATCAAAATAGCCATCTTAGACGGAATAATCTACATTCCGGGAAATAATAGAATGCATCAAACCATGATTACCGAATATCAAAACCGCAACATCATGAGCGCCCTCTTGCTCCATGATTTCATAGGGGTCTTGTAAAGATGCTAAGCCAGAGCCTGCTCTTGCAATCGGATAACCTTGTAGGGCTAAAATATCTGCTTCACGAGAAAGCTTTGCGCGGAAAGATAGACCTGATTTATATCGACCCGCCCTTTGCTACGGGGATCAATTTCTCGGTATTAAACGGGCGCGCTGCCACCATTAGTGCTGCTAAAAACGGCGATATTGCCTATTCGGACAAGCTAAAAGGGGATGAATACCTTAGCTTTCTGAAAGAACGGCTGCTCCTTTTACGTGAATTGCTCTCTGCTCAGGGTTCCATCTACTTGCATATCGATTACAAGATCGGGCATTATGTAAAAGTCCTGATGGATGAAGTCTTTGGTTTTCAGAACTTTAGAAACGATATCACCCGCATCAAATGTAATCCCAAAAACTTCAAAAAGATCGGTTATGGCAATGTAAAAGACCTGATTCTCTTTTATACCAAGAGCGCAAATGCTATCTGGAATGAACCTTATCAAGACTATAGCAAAGAAGACGTTCTGCGCCTCTTTCCCAAGATTTCTGCAGATGGGCGGCGCTATACCACCGTTCCCCTGCATGCGCCCGGAGAAACCGAAAATGGGGATTCAGGCAAGGCGTTTAAGGGCATTATGCCACCAGTGGGCAGGCATTGGCGGCGCGATATTGCCACCCTTGAAGCCTGGGATAGAATGGGGCTGATAGAATGGTCAAAAACCGGAAACCCACGCAAAATAATCTATGCCGACGAACAGCAAGGCAAGCGAATGCAGGATATTTGGGAATTTAAAGACCCCCAATACCCGGAATATCCCACCGAAAAGAACCTGAAGCTCTTGGAACTTATCGTAAAGACATCATCCAATGAAGATAGCATCGTATTGGATTGTTTTTGCGGCTCCGGTACTACGCTCATTGCTGCCCAAAACCTGAACCGTAATTGGATTGGCATCGATCAATCCGAAGCTGCTATCGCCGCCACCAAAAAGAAACTGGATGCGGTTGAAAAGGACCTGTTTTACGAGGCATCAGGCTATGAACATCTGATCCTTCCAGGAAAAAGTGCCTTGCAAGATAAAGCCAGGGTCTTAGATAAACAGGCATTATCTGAAGATTTATTTGGGCTAAAGGAGCCTACCGCAAAGCGTTTGGTGAGATAAAAGGCGCTTGTTCTTTGGTGGTGGGTAAGCCTTTAATAATTTGGGAAGTATGAATTTTCCAGAGAATGTGGAGACACAGCCAAGCTGGAGCTTATCCAAAAATGTTAAAACATGCCTGCCGTGTTAGAGGTTGTCCAGAAATCCCAAAACCTGTCTGACAATCTTGTCCCGTCAGGGACAGTGGTTCAGGTAGCCCAGGGTGTTCGCCGCTAAATATGAGCTTGCGAATATTTAGCAAGATAAACCCTGGGTGATGGTTGCGTTTTGATGAATATCTTTTTATCCCCCAGCTCCCCCCTTTTTTATGCACGAAATCCGCGGATTTTGTGCATAAAAAAGGGGGAGCTGGGGTTTTATTGCA
>JAQVIX010000027.1 GCA_028695495.1 Candidatus Cloacimonadota bacterium
TTCTCTGATCAAAGCCTCCTTTGCCCATAAACGCAAAACCCTGCGTAATAACCTGATCGCCCACCTGGGCAAAGCTAAAACCCAAGTATTGGAAGCCCAAAGCGGGATAGACTTTTCGCAAAGGGCAGAATGTCTTTATGAAGCGGATTTTATTCGTCTTAGCGAGCTTGTGGCTGCTCTTTAGGCTGCCCTTACACGCCCAAAGCCAGGAAGTAGAGTTTTACCTCTACAACAGCGATAAGGTGCGGCTCCTGGAATCCTACATACAACACCAAAGCCAGCCGCTGAAGGATACCTATATGCGCATTCAGGGGCAAAGCTCTTGGGATAGCCGCTTAAACTTCCATCAGGAAATCCGCAAGTCTCTGGTTGCCTGCGTTATCGGCTATCATAGAGAAAGACTGAGCCATAACTTAAGCTTTGATTACCAATCCTATTTAGACGAAAACGACCTCGACCCCACCGCTTACAACAACAAAAATGGCAAAATCGGCTATGGGCTATATTACTATCCCATTGATAGTTTGAGCATATCTGCCGAGCTGAATGCGCTGATCCGAAACGAGCAAGACCGCTATAGCCCCGGCAATATCCTGAAAAGCGATGGTCACGAATATCTTGGCAGTATTGGCTATACCCGGCAAATCCACTGGTTTTATACCCAGTTTCTGGCAAATCTGCAAAGTCGGAATCTGGATTGGGAAGAGTATCACAGCCTGTATTCCCGCCTGAACCTGGCGCTGGATACCGAAAACCTCGGCATTGATAGCGGCATCTCCTTTTCCCAGCGTAAAGACGAGATTTACAACCTCCTGCACCAGAGCGAAAAACAGCAAAACCACTATCAATGGCTGGATAGCCAAAGCCGGCAACAGCTTGATATCTATAGCAAAGTCTTGTATTATCCCAGCTACGACCTGGACATCCTGCTCAGCCAAAACTACAGCCAAAACCAAAGCCTGATGGAGCGCAATACCAAGCGCAACAGCGCCGAAAGCTCGAACAATCTGGGGCTAAATATGGCTTACCGCTTTGGACATAGCTTTAGTTACAAACTGAAAGCCCAGCATGTATATAACGTAAAAGACTTTAGCTATCTCAGCCAGATCCGGCATCAGGAATTGCGCAGCCTGAGCAATTCTTTGGCATGGGAATACAATCCCTTCGATTCGCTTAGCGTGAATCTGGGCATCGAGCTACTCCGCAGCAGCTTTCCCAAGTATTTTCACAGATGGGACAACGACCTGCGCAGCCGCAGCGCCAGCCTGAATTGGCGGCATTATTACAAAGAACGCATGCGCCTGAATAGCCGGATAATGTATCAGGAAATAGAGGATTACTATATTGACGCCATGCTTTCGGCAAACAACCACCAAATCCGCAGTTTAGCCCTGATTCCGGAGATGGAAATGCTGATATCCGACCGCCTGTCTTTTAAACAAAACTACCAAATCCGCGCCGATTACTCGGATTATGTATTTCCTAAAATGAATAAAGACAAGCTCTACCGCCAGCTTGGCTACAGCTATTCTTTGATATATGATAACTACCCTTACATCGCGCGTTCGGGCGACGACCGCTGGTTTTACCTCAGCTATCGCCAAAACCCCGGTTCCTCTTTTATGAGCGAACTCAGCTTTAGCTACGAGGAAAATCAATATGCAGATAAAGAGCATGATTACTATCTCTTACACACCAAAAACCGCCGTTATCTGATTAGCCTGCTTGCCCAGCAAAGCATTGGCGCCTTTAGCTATAGTATCCGCCCGCAATATCTTTGGGGCACCTGGCAGGAATATAGTTTGATAAGCGGTGTAGTTTGGAACCTAAATGAAGAATCTCATTTGGAAATCTCCATCAGCCCCGTTTGCGAAGAGCTGGAAAAGATTGAAATGCGCAGCTCGGTTAATCTCAGCCTGAGGTTTTAGTTGACAGTTATCGCCCTATATATTTTTTTGAACTTGCCAGGTCCAGTCAATATCCGTTTGTGAACCATGTCAGATCGGGAACGAAGCAGCATTAAGCAATTCCGGATATGTGTGCTGACGCCTGGCATTTTTCTTGATATTCGGAAAGAATCTTGCTTTCAATAGTGCTGAATCGAAAAAAGGATGTAAAACCATGAAAAAACTATTCTGGCTCGGCATACTTTGCCTTATCGTCTTCAGGCTCTTTGCCTTTGAGGCGTTGTTGCAAAGCTGGGACCTTAGCCAAGACCTTAAAACCTTAAACAGCTTAAATATCAATATCGATAAAGTGAATCACCACAGGGGCAATATCACCGTATATCTGCGGGATGAAGCTGAGTTTCAAGCCCTACTGGATAATGGCTTTAACCCCCAAAGGCTGCCCAGTGCATACGAGCTCTTTTTGGAAGCCACCGCTCAGGAGCCACCCAGCCGCTATGCCTACTACACGGTGGATGAATACAACGCCTTTATGCAAAGCACCGCAGCTACTTACCCCAATCTCTGCCAGCTTTATGAGTTTGGACGTTCGGTGCAAAACCGCCCTCTTTATGCACTCAAGATTTCGGATAACGTGAATTTGGACGAAAACGAAGTGGAAATCAAGCTAATCGGCTCCATTCACGGTGATGAACCGGTGGGCTATGATATGCTGATTCGCTTGATCAAGCTGCTTACCGAGAATTACGGCACAGACCCCCGCCTTACCAATATCGTAAATAACTGCGAGCTTTGGATTACGCCCCTTATGAACCCCGATGGTTATGTAAACCATAGCCGCTATAACGCTAATAACGTGGATCTTAACCGCAATTTCCCCATGCCCACAGGCGTGCAAAATCCGGATGGCAATCCCACCGCCGCGGAAAACCTTGCTATGATGGATTACTCCTTGCAGCATAACTTCATCATTGGCTTAAATTACCATGGTGGTGCGCTGGTGATAAATTACCCTTGGGACTACACCTCGGTGTTGGCTCCCGACGATGCCCTTTTGATAGACCTCTCGCTCACCTATTCCATGCACAATAGCCCAATGTACAATAGCACTGAATTTGATCAGGGAATTACCAATGGCGCCGCCTGGTATTCCATTACCGGCAGTATGCAAGATTGGAACTACGCTTTTACCAGCAATATAGAGCTTACCGCCGAGATTGGCAATAGCAAATGGCCGGCAGCCTCCACCTTGGATACCTATTGGGATCAAAACCGTGAATCCCTGCTAAGCTTCATTGAATACTCCCAACGCGGCATCAAAGGAACAGTGCAATCCGCATCCGGTTTGGGGCTGGAAGCAGAGATCAGCATTGCCGGAGAAGGGCGACATATCCGTTCCAGCAGCGGGATTGGGGATTATCACCGCGTAATCCTGCCCGGAAACTACCAGATCACCGCTTCCGCCGCGGGCTACATTCCCGAAAGCGCAGAAGTGGTGGTTCCCGCCAGCGGGCACGTGGTGCAGGATTTTACCCTGCAAACTGCGGAATATACGGATTTGCAAGGGATTATCCGCGATCAGGATGGCTACCCCGTACCAAACGCCAGCCTGGCATTGAATGGCGAATTGATGCCGGAAAGCGCCGCGGATGGCAGCTTTGAATATATCGAAATTCTGGAGGGAAATTACCGCTTAAACGCCCAAACCGCTGCATCCGGCTTGCATGCTTCCGAGCTGAAACTGCGCAAAAGCGCCTTGGGCAGCCCGCTTTCCGTTCCGCTGCTTCCTGCACTTTTTAGCGACGACTTTTCCGTAAGCATGGATCAATGGTATGTAAGCGGGAATTGGAACCGCGTAATCGATAACGTTTTTGGCTGGGTGTTAACCGATTCTCCCAGCGGAAATTACTCCAACAATAGCAATACCTACGCCCGCCTGAACCAGCCTCTCGATCTTAGCGGCATTACAAAGCCTGTCTTGAGCTTTTACGCCAAATGGGATTTGGAAGATGGCTACGATTTTGCATATCTGGAAGCCTCCGCCAATGGCAGCTCCTGGGATATCTTAGATCGCTTTACGGGCAATTCCATGATTTGGTCTTCGCTTTTGCAATATGACCTTGGCGCTTATACCGGCGGCAATTTGCACCTGCGTTTCCGCCTTAGAAGCGACCGCAGCGTAAATGCCGATGGTATCTACATTGCCCAGCTAAAGATTTCCGGCAAGCCGCAAAACACCACCATTGCCGGCGATGCAAATGGCGATGGACACATCTCTATACAAGATATTACTGCCATATTGGCACATACTTGTGGCGAGGTTCTGCCCTTACCGGAGATGGTAGCTGCGGATGTAAATCTGGACGGCACTGTAAACGCCATGGATGCCGGATTGGTCTATCTTTACACTCAGGAACCCTGCTTCCGCTTCCCTATACAAAGCCAACAGCCTTATGAACTTCCCGCCATCGAAACCACTTACATCATGAGCGGCACCAGCCTTTTGCTATCTTTGGCAAATCCGCAAGATTTGCTCTCGGTAGAATTGCAGGATGCCCCCATTGTAGTAGGTTTGGATATCGCCGAAAGCGCGCGCTATCTGTATCACAATAACCCCCTTGAAGGCAGCTTTGCCATGATTGGGCAGAGCTTCCCCGCCACCTTTAGCTTTCTTTTCCAAAGCTGCGTGCAAACTTACAATATGAAACTCTATCTAAACGGGCAACTCTTTCATATTCAAGGTTCTGGAGTTGAAGCAGAAACGCCCCCCGCTCCAAGCTGGGAGCTAAGCCAAAACTTCCCCAATCCCTTCAATCCGGAAACCACCATTGAGTTCAGCCTGCCCGAAAACCAGGAGATAAGCCTGGAAATCTATAACCTCAAAGGGCAGCAAGTAGCGCATTTTGCCCCGCAAAACTACACCGCCGGCAAGCATCGCATTGTATGGCAAGCGCTGGATACAAAAGGCATTAAGCTCCCCAGCGGGCTTTATTACTATCGCCTAAGAAACGGCAAAAACAGCCTTACCCGCAAAATGGTCTTAAGCAAATGAAGAAATACCTTGTTCTCAGCTTCTTACTCAGCCTGCTACTGCTTTCTGCCTGCAAGGCAAAGGAAGCACCGGTTAAGGAAGAAAAACCCGTCTTTCGTCATGACGGCTATGCAGAAATATTGGCGCCGGATGGAAGCAGCAAAGCCAAATATGACATAGAAATAGCCACCGGAGAGCGCGAACACGCCCGCGGGCTGAAGTTTCGCGAAGAGATGGCGGATAACCGCGGCATGCTCTTTGTGTTTGAATTCATTGATTATCATCCCTTTTGGATGCAGGATACCTACCTCAGCCTGGATATGCTTTTCATCGACCAATACGATGAAATCATTCATATAGAGCGAAATACTCCGCCTTTCAGCGAGGAACTCATCAGCCCCGAAGCCCCTGTAAAATACGTTTTGGAGCTTGTTGCCGGCAGCGCGGATAAACATAATATTTCGGTAAAGGATAAGATTAAATGGCATTACAAAGAAGATTAGGCATTATATTCCTGTTAGCGCTCTTGCTGCTTTTTGCCTGCAAAAAAGAGGCAGAAAAGCCGCGGATAGCAGAAGCACAAGCAAGATACGAAGCTGAACTTGGGGAGCTGCCGGAGCCGGTGGATTCGCTGCCCCCCGCAGTTCCCAGCTTGAAGAACTACAAATATACCTGGGACGAAGCCGAAGGCATCCCGCCTTTGGTGATCATCATAGACGATTTTGGCAATAGTGCCGGGCAGCTTTTGGAAGATTTTGCCGATCTGCCTCCGGAACTGGTATTTGCCATTATTCCAGACCTTTCGCATACCAAAACCGCCGTGCAGGCTGCCCAAAAGGGCGGGCATGAAGCGATAATCCACGTGCCCATGGAAGCCGAAGATAGCAAAGCAAATCCGGGCAAACGGTACATCAAGGCGGGGATGCCGCATGATGAGATAAGCGAATTGATGCAGGATTTTATTGCGCAGGTACCCACGGCAATTGCGATTAATAACCACATGGGCAGCAAAGCCACCTCGGATTACCACACCATGCATAGCGTGATTTCTTCGCTGAAATATAATTGGCTTTTCTTTGTGGATAGCGCCACCACAGCAAAGAGCGCCGCCTTTACCGCTGCCGATGAACTGGGCATCCGCTATGCCAAACGCGATATTTTCCTGGATGTACCGGATGTAAGCGATGCCACCCTGGTACAAAAAATCAATTCCCTTGCCAAATATAAAGGCAGAACCGAACCGATCATTATTATCACACATTGCCATAACCGCGCTAAATTGGACGGACTAAAGAAGTTCATCACACAGGTGGAAGAGATGGGGATAAGGCTTATTTCCCTGCGTTCCGCCATGCGGTTAATCAGTGCTTGAATAATATTGAGCGGGATTTAGCCAGATATTTTCCGCTGCCTTTTCGGCACCAACCCCTTTGCTGCCCTCACAATGCCCTCGCCTCTACCGGCATTTTGTGGGGAGAGGCGAGGGCATTGTGAGGGAGAAAGACGGGTTGCGAGCAAGCTCGCAAATGTAGAATGTAAAGTGTAAAATGTAGAATTAAGCTGCGCTCCTTTGTGGGTTATCGATTTTGGGTTATGGGTTACCTGTAAGTGAAAACAAAGCACCGCTAATTTGCGCGAATACGCCACAAATATAAGTCTTAAACCTAACAAGTTATTCTCGAAACGAGCGCAGCGCCAAACACCTAAAACATATCACCTAACACCTGCTAAGGGATTTACAGCCGCCATAGACTTCACGAACTAATATCGTTGTTAGCTGCCGCCACTTGAACAGAGAATATCATGCTTGGCTGCCGAGCAGAACCCCGTTAGGGGTGGCATTTTAGATAGCAATCGCGTTATGTAGCAATATGATAAATAAAACCCCAGCCCTATTCCCTTTTATGGCAGAAAACTCGTTTAAGTTTTTTGCCATAAAAGGGAATAGGGCTGGAGGATAAAAAGACAATCATCAAAACGCAACTATTACCCAGAGATTATCTTGCCCAAACACTCGCAAGCTCATTTTTGGGCAAGAACACCCGGGCTATCTAAACCGCCGAGGCTGTCCAGTAATACACAAACAACATAACAACATGAAATGTCCACACCTGAAATGTAGGGGTTCAATGCCTTGAACCCGCCAAAATCTACAGGCAACAGCTAATCATTACGGATTCAGTATCAATTTATTACGGTGTGCTCTCTCAAGCACGCTTTGTCAAAAGCGGGCGCAAAGCCTTGCGCCCCTACATTCTCGTTTTACTTGATATCGTGCTTGGTTTTGGCATTTCGGGACAGCCTCGTACGTTTTGGCATTTCTTGAGGGTATCAAATTCCGGGCTTATCTAATAATGGTAAAATGAATAGCACTACAAGGAATGTCCACACCTGAATGTAGGGGTTCAATGCCTTGAACCCGCCGAAATTTATACGCAACTGGTAATCATTACGGATTCAGTATCAATTTATTACGGTGTGCTCTCTCAAGCACGCTTTGTCAAAAGCGGGCGCAAAGCACTCAAGCCCCCACATTCTCGTTTTACTTGATATCGTGCTTGGTTTTGGCATTTCGGGACAGCCTCGTACGTTTTGGCATTTCTTGAGGGTATCAAATTCCGGGCTTATCTAATATACAGTAAAATGAATTGCACTACAAGGAATGTCCACACCTGAAATGTAGGGGTTCAATGCCTTGAACCCGCCGAAATTTATACGCAACTGGTAATCATTACGGATTCAGTATCAATTTATTACAGTGTGCTCTCTCAAGCACGCTTTGTCAAAAGCGGGCGCAAAGCACTCAAGCCCCCACATTCTCGTTTCGTTAGATATCGTGCTTGGAATGGTCATTTCGTATTATTGGACTACCGCAACCTTCTAAACCCTTTCGACTCAACAGCGCAGCACTCAACCCTCTAAACTTTCTAAACCCCAAAAATAAAAGGGGCAAACACAGTTGTTCGCCCCTTTATCTACTCTAATTACCTGAATTACTTTATCTTCATCCCCGCTTCCAAAGCGCGGATATTGGCTTCCACAATGCTTTCGCCTTTGCTCTTGAAAATCGCCTGAATGCTATTGGCTATTTCTTCGTAGCCAAAGCCCAATTCGGTTATCGCCGCACCCAATACCACGATATTCATGGAACGGCGCGCTTTGATCTCTTCGGCAATGGCATCGGCATCAAAGAGTTTGTGATTCTTAATCGCCTTTATCTCGGCATAAATCGCTTCTTCATCCGGATAATTCGGGATATTCTTGAAGGGCTTGGAATTGGCAATAATCCAGCCATCTGCTGCCAAATAAGGCAAATAGCGTAGGGCTTCCATGGGTTCCACAGAGAGGATCATATCCGCTTTGCCCATGGTGATGAGGTCGCTATGAATGGGAGAATCCGAAAGGCGCAGGTGGCTTTGCACGTCTCCCCCGCGCTGGCTCATGCCGTGCACTTCGGCTTGTTTCAGCTGCCAGCCGCGTGCCAGTGCAGCGTGTCCCAAAAGGGTGGCGATGGTGAGAATCCCCTGCCCGCCCACGCCGGCTAAGATAATATCCTTCTTCATTTTGCCTCCTGTTTGTGCTTTCTTTTCAGGGTTTGCACGCACTCGCGAATGGGAATTACTACAGATACGCCTTCGTAGGCGATTTCTTCGCGGAAGATTTGCACCATTTCGTCAAAGTTCTTTTTGAAAGGCACAAAAGTGCGGATGTGTTCGGGTTCCACGCCCAGTCCGGCGCAGATTTTCTCCAGCTTGCCAAAAGCGGTGTAATCCTGCCCGCCAGTCATGCCGGTGGTGGAGTTATCCAAGATCACGATTACCACGTTGCTCTTGTCGTAAAGACAATCCAAAAGACCAGTGATGCCGCTATGCGTAAAGGTGCTATCGCCTATTACCGCTACGGCAGGGAACAAGCCGCTATCTGCCGCACCCTTTGCCATGGTAATGGAAGCGCCCATATCCACGCAGGAATTGATCGCACTATAAGGCGGCAAAAAGCCCAGAGTGTAGCAGCCAATATCGCTGAATACATGACCCTTTTCGTAATCCTTCATCGCTTCATTTAGCGCCAAATAGCTATCCGCATGGGGGCAGCCCACGCAAAGGGCAGGCGGGCGACCGGCTACAATTTCGGGGATGTCTTTGCCATAGCTATCCGGCAAACCGAGTGCTTTGGCTACCTTATTGGGGTTCAGCTCGCCTTCCCGGCTAAGGGTGCCGTCCAAACGCCCGTGAATGGGCTTTGTACCTTTGAAGTTTCCGCCTTTGAGCATTTCTTCCAGCACGGGCATACCTTCTTCCAGAATGTAAAGGCTATCGCATTTGTCATACATTTCATGGATTTTGGCAATTGGCGGCGGGTATTGGCATACCTTGATTACCGGGTGCGGGATGGGCGTATCTCTGTACACTTCACGCAGATAGTTATAGCCCAAACCGGTGGTGATAATACCTTTGGAAGTGTCCGGCGCCTCCAGCATGTATTCGTTGAAGGGGCTGGCTAAGGATTCCGCCATAAAGTCCTTTTGCAGCTCGATGAGCTTCTTGTATTTGCGGCGGGCAATGGCGGGTAAGAGAACGTACTGCACAGGGTCTTTGGGCAGCTTTAGCTCATTCTGCGGCAAGGGATTGCGCCGGCTTACCCCGCTGCGGGAGTGCGAAAGGCGGGTAGTAAGGCGGATCATTACCGGCATCTGGTATTTTTCGGAGAGTTCAAAGCCATAAAAAGCCATGTCATAGCATTCTTGTTGGTTTGAAGGCTCCAGCACCGGCATCATGGAGAAATGCCCGAAGTAGCGGGAATCTTGCTCGTTTTGGGAAGAGTGCATGGAAGGGTCGTCGGCAACGGTGATAATCAAGCCACCATTGGCACCCGTCATGGCAGAATTCATAAATGGGTCGGCAGCCACGTTCAAACCCACGTGCTTCATGGTTACGATAGCGCGTTTGCCGGCATAGCTCATGCCGATGGCAGATTCGGTGGCGGTTTTTTCATTGGAAGACCAGGTTCTGTGCACGCCCGCTTCAATGGCTTGACGGGATTTTTGCACATACTCGATGATCTCCGTGGAAGGGGTTCCGGGATAGCCATAGAAACCGGATACTCCGGCATCCAAGGCTCCCTGTGCGAGGGCTTCATCGCCCAATAGCATCAGTTTTTCCACTCTTGGACTCCTTTTTATCTTTTTTATTTGTTAAGAGTTAGCTGTGGTATGCTTCTAAGTATTGCAATTCCAGCAAATTAAAAGCAAGAGACCAGTCTAAGAAAAAGCAAATATCCGTCAAGATTTTTCCAAGAGTTTGGAAATAATAATGCCATTGAAGGCGCCAAAGCGTGCGGAAAGCGCACACCGTAATAAATTGATACTGAGTCAGCAATGATTAGCTGTTGGATATAAATTTCGGCGGGTTCAAGGCATTGAACCCCTACATATCAGGTGTGGACATTTCTTGTTGTTGTGTTGTTTGCGTATTACTGGACAGCCTCAAGACCTCTTGTACCAATTTCAGATACCATTTACAAATAACTCCATCTGGGCGCTAAATTGCCGTTGGAAGAAAGCCTCTCCATCTATATAAGGCAGGGCATTAGCTTGGGCATAAGCGCAGAGACTGCTTTCTTGGATGGTGGAATAAGGGAGTTCAATGAGGGATTCAAAAAAGGGTAGCTTAGTTCCGGGTTCTAAGGCAAAGGATAAACCGGCGCTGGCATTGATCAGGAGTTTTACTTGTTTTGGGGCGTTTTGTGGTAGGTGGTATATATCCTTTAGTCTTTTGCAGCTAATGGGGTTGCGGGCACTAAGATAAAGCTTTTTATAGCCCTTGCACTGTAGCCGTGGAATGAAGGCTTCAGCGCAATCTCCGCTACCGTAGATGAGGATGCTGTCTTCAGGCTGTATCTCTAATTCCTGCAAGCTCTTATCTAAAGAAATCAGGTCTGTATTGTGCCAGATAATTTGTCCGTTTTTAGTGTAGATAAGGGTGTTATAGATACCCTCTGTATGCGTAAGGCTCTGGGGCAAGCTGCGTTTGAACGGCGAGGTAACGGAGAAGGCGCGCAGTATGAACTTAGTTTCCAGCCATTTAAGCACGGATATGGCTTCCTCAGGGCTGGCAGCGGGAATGGGGAGGTAGTGGCTGTCGCTTCCGCTAAATAGCTGATTGTAGTGCCTTAAACTCAAGCTGGCATTTACCTGCGCTCCGCCAATAATGCCATAGATAGCGCTATCTGCTTTGATACTTTTGCTGGCGATCAAGCGATAATCTTTCAGACTCAATTGCCCGGGGTAAGTGCTTTGAAAATGAAACAAATACACTGCCAGAGAATTGAAATGGCGGTAAAGCGAGCGCTGAAAGGCTGCCCATTTGCCATTTACATTGAAAATAACCCGTTTGCCGCTCTCGGCGATCAGGCGGCTGCATGCCAATATCTCCTCAAAGTATGCAGCTTCAAACACAATCTTGAGGGCAAAGCACGGAACGGGAGAGCGGAGGAACTCTTCTATGGTTTGAGCATTGAACTCTGCTAAATGTAAGGATAGTATCACCTTATCCAGATTATCCGTTTCTTTACATTCGCTAATATCCAAATCCACCAAAGCTTTGCTTTTGAGCATTTTTGGCAAAAAGGGATTATCTTTGGAGCTGCTGCGCCAGGTGAGGATATGTTTCCCAGTAAATACGCTAAAATCTATGTGAGCGGGGTCTAAGCAATAGTCCAAACGGTATTCGATATAGTCTGCGTTTTCATGCTGAAGCAGCGAACTCCTATCCTGATAGGGCAGGCTAAGGATGATCATTGGGAGAGCTTTAGCAGCTCTTGCATTATCGCTTCTGCCAAAGCGGGATCAAGCTCAAGCTCTTTGGCAATTACCCGGATGCGCTTCATAATTTCAGTTTCCCGCAAAGCATCTTTGGGCGGCAGATTGTGCTTTTGCTTGTATTTCTTTACCGCTTGCACGATCTGGCGGCGGCGATAAAGAAGGAGCATTAGCTCTTCATCCAGTTTATCCAGACTGCTACGGTAGTCTTCCAGGCTTTGCTCTTCGCCGTGAATCAGTTTCTGATGCGCAAGGGCATCTGCCAGAGTGATTTGCAACATGGCTTTTACCACGGGGATAATACGCGGGATATGGCAGGTATCGTGGCGTCCCTTTATCTCTATGGATTGCGGATTACCCTCTTTATCGATGGTCTTTTGAGGAAGGGATACCGAGGGCACAGCGCGTACAATCAATTGAAACACAATATCATTACCGTTGGATATACCGCCATTGATGCCGCCTGCATGGTTGTTAAGAAAGCCCGTTTCGCTAATCTGATCATTGGCTTCAGAACCTTTGAGCCTTGCAAAAGCCATGCCGCTGCCAAAGCTGATCCCTTTTACCGAGGGGATGCTAAGCATAGCCTTGGCGATATTTGCGCTAAGCTTTTCGTAAACGGGATCGCCCAAGCCTGCCGGAACCTTGCGGGCGCGCAGTTCCAGCAAGCCCCCAACACTATCACCAGCTGCTTTTATCTCATCCAAATAGCGGTATAGTTTGGCAGTATCACCTTGCCAGTGAAAGGGGTTGTGAGTGGGAGCATCTGTAGCAGTACAGGTCAATTCCCCGATCTGCCGGCTGATAATCTCGATCTCGATAGAGGAGATAAGCTCTTGCAGGAGGGCGGAAGCCATTACCCGCGCCAGGGTCTCACGTCCGGAAGCTCTGCCGCCACCACGGTAATCGTAAATATGATACTTCTGATACCAGCTAAAATCCGCATGACCGGGGCGGAATACATCCTTGATAGCTTCATAATCCCCGGGGCGGGCATCGTTATTGCGCACGATAATGCAGAGTGGGAGACCGGTGGTTTTACCCTCAAATACACCGCTAAGTATCTCGTAATCATCGCTTTCCTTACGGGCGGTTTTGTAGGGGGTATTCACATTGCGGGCAGCTAAAGCTTCTTTCAAAGCGGCGTATGGGAAGATCAGATTGGGCGGCGGGCTATCGATGAGGATGCCGATAGCCGCTCCATGGGATTCACCAAAGCTACTAATGCCAAAGAATTGGCTAAGCCTGTTTGTAGGCATCGTTTAGGATGATAATGTTATTCTTATATTCCTTATATAATTCGCCCAAATGCTGCAAGAGGTAGTATTCACGCTCCATCTGTTTTAGCTGCGCCATGAGGCTGCTTTTAATCTGTTCAAAAGGCATGCGCTGCGGAGCCTTGCGGTCTGTAAGCATGAGGATATGGTAGCCTTCGGGGCTGGCAAAAGGTTCGCTGATTTCGTCTTGCTTTAGGGAAAACGCCACGGCATCTATCTCTCCGAAGAGCTTACCGCGGGGGAAATAACCCAAATCCCCACAGCATTTATGGGAAGGGCATTGGCTGCAAGTACTGCAAAATCTTAGGAAATCTTCTTTATTATGAATGCGGCTGCGGATTTCGTGGATGCGTTCTTTGGCATCTTCGCCGGTAATGAAGATATGCGAGCAGCGCACCATCTCTTCGCACATAAAGCTTTCTTCTTGTTCCTGATACAGCGTATGTAAAGTTTGTTCCGAGATGTCGGTTTTGGGGTAGATGCTTTTTAAGTATTTCTTGATGATGATATTGCGGCGTAAGAGGGTTTCCATCTCCCTGGCGCTCATCTTCAGCAGGCTGCCGGAAGGCAAGCCAAAGGGTTCTTGCTCGTCCAATAGCTCAAAAAGGGCTACGTCAAATTCCTCGTCCGATACCTCGTAGCCTAATTGTAACGCTTTTACCAGCAATAAACAGCGGTCGATAAGGCGGTGTAAAGCGCGCTGGCTATCTCCGCCACAGCACATTTCCCGCTCCAAATCGTGCTTAAAAATCTCGATATTCAATACCTTGGCAATAATCTGCACTTCTTTATCCTCATAATCCTCTATTTCGGTTTAGAAAAACCGTAGGATTTCTGATAATTTAAAGCATTTTGGGCTATATGTCAAATTAAAATTGATTTTACGATACCAGGTAAATTGTCTTTTAGCGTAATTGCGATGGTGTTGAGCGGCGAGAGCGGCGCAATCTTCCAGGCTGTCCCTGCCCTCATAATAAGGGCGGAACTCCTTGTAACCCATGGTTTTTAGTCCGGGAGTATCCCAAGCGTATCCTTTGGCTAAAAGTCCTTCAATTTCTGCCATCCAGCCCTGGGAGAGCATGGTATTTATTCTTTGATTGATGGCGCTATAAAGTTCAGCTCGCTCGCGGGTGATCAGGATGCGCAGGGCTTGGTAGCGGCTTGTTTTAGATTG
This sequence comes from Candidatus Cloacimonadota bacterium, assembly GCA_028695495.1. Taxonomy (GTDB): domain Bacteria; phylum Cloacimonadota; class Cloacimonadia; order Cloacimonadales; family Cloacimonadaceae; genus UBA5456. Next base: position 14,210 of record JAQVIX010000027.1, read on the forward strand.
CTCTGCCCAGTGAGCCGAGATGTTTTTGCCGGTAGCGCGATAGATTTCCAGTCCCCGCAAGATGCGCTGGCTATCGCTATTGCTGATGCGCGTTGCAAAATCCGGATCAAGCTCCTGAAGCTCCTGATACAGCGCTGCTAAACCTCTTTCCCTTAGCTCTTCCTTTAGCCCTTCGCGGATGGATGTGGGAATAATGGGATGTTCAAATAGCCCTTCCAGGAGGCTACGGATATAAAGTCCGGTTCCCCCACAGATGATGGGGATCTTGCCGGCATCCTGCAAGCCCTGAATAATGACGCTGGCATCTTTTACAAAGCGGCCGGCATTGTAGCTTTCCTCCGGTTCGATAATATCGATGAGGTGGTGTTTTACCTGCGCTTGTTCTTCTTTAGATACCTTCGCAGTGCCAATATCCAAATGCCGAAAGACCTGCCGCGAATCTGCACTGATAATCTCCGTATCCAGTGCTAATGCAAGCTGGATGGCGCAGGCGCTTTTACCCGCCGCGGTGGGTCCTTCGATACAGATGATCATACCAGGCGCTTGAACTTCTTTTCAAAATCCGTAAGCGTCATCTTTACGATAAGCGGGCGACCATGCGGGCAGAAATAGGGCACCTGGCAGGCAAAGAGGGTGTTGATAAGGCTTAGCATCTCTTTGCGGGAGAGAGGGGTATTGGCCTTGATGGAGGTTTTGCAGGCGATGGATTTGGCGAGCGAATCCCTGAAATCGGTATTGATTTCCAGCTCTTCTTCCAGCTGCTTGAGGATTTCCACAAAGATTTTACCACCCTGAAAATCTCCCAATTCCGCCGGTATCTCTTCGATTACAATGGAATCCCCACTGAACTTCTTGAGCACAAAACCTATCTTATGAAAGAGTTCCAGGTTTGTATCCACCAATTCCCTAATATCCGAAGCAATATAGGGCGGAATATCTATCACCAAGGGCAGGATAAGCTTTTGCCGCGTGGCAGGAGCGCCGGCGGTGCGGTGGATAAGGCGTTCATATACGATGCGTTCATGCGCTGCATGCTGATCGATAATCACCAAGCCATCTTCTATCTGCACAAAGATATAGGTATTGTGAAGCTGCCAGGGGTTTACGTAATCTTCCTCATTTTGCAAAAGCAGCTTATATGGCACGCTGTCATTGGGCATATCGGCAAAGATTTCGTTTTGCTCCTGTGCTTCTCTCACTACGAGGTTTACAATAGGGATATCCTGCGGCTTTTCTGGCTCCGGTACGCGGCGGAAAAGATCATCTTGAAAGAGGTTTTCGTATTCCTTTTTGTACTCGGCATATTGGGGGACGCGGGTTTTTGCCAAAAAGGTATCGCGCTCGAAGCTGCTGGCGCTCTCGCTTTGACCCATAAAAGGGGAGCTAAACTTTTGCCGCGCGCTTTCGAACTTGCGGTCTTCATAATCCCGTAGCGCTTTGGAAAGGGTCTCAAAGATGAAGGAATGCACCAGGTTATTTTCCCGAAAGCGCACCTCGTTTTTGGTGGGCGATACATTGAAATCTATCTGCGTGGGCGGCACCGTAAGGAAGAGGATATAAGGCGGGGTTTGCCCTTTTTGCCAGATGCGGGTTTTGAGGATAAAGGGTTCATAAGCGCTTTTGATGCTATGCTTTGCGGTTTTATCCTGAATGAATCTGCCATTGATAAATACATATTGAGCGTCAATCAGCTTATCCCTCCGCTCTTCCAGCCCAAAGATGTAGCCTTCCAGGGCATAAGCGCCGCGCTCTGCCTTGATCCCGATGATATCATCCTGAAAGAAGCCGGCGCCAAAGATATCGCTCATGCGCTTGTTCCGGTCATCGGTAGCTACATAGTTCAGCCGCTCCCGGCTATCCGCAATCAGCTTGAAAGTGATATTGGGGTAGATGATTGCCTGATAATGGAAGTATTTCAGGATATGCCGTAGCTCTACAGTATCGGAGCGCAAGAACTTACGGCGGGCGGGCAAGCTTTTAAAAAGCCCTCTTACCCAGATGGTGGTGCCGGGATTTGAGGAAGTCTTTTGCACGTCTCTTAGCCTGCCATCGTTGATCTCAATGCGGGTGGCGATATCTTGCTCTTTACTGCGGGTAATGAGGGTAAAATGTGCTACTGAGGCGATGGAGGGCAAAGCTTCGCCGCGAAAACCCATGGTATCGATATGGATAATATCATCCACATTGCGAATCTTGCTGGTGGCGTGGCTTTCCAGCGCCAGCATGGCATCATCCGGATCCATGCCACGACCGTTATCAATCACCTGAATCAGGTCTTTACCGCCGTTTTCTACGATTACGGTAATCGCCGTGCTCCCAGCATCAATGGCGTTTTCCACCAGCTCTTTCACCACCGAGGCGGGGCGTTCTATTACCTCACCTGCGGCGATTTTATTGCGCACGTCCTCCGCTAAAATATAGATTTTACTCATGACTATTAATACCTAAAGATCGAGCCATTGGTAAACTCGCGAATAATGGAATTGTAGGGCACCAGCGAATCCGCTATATCCGTGCAGTGCGAGAGGATGCGGATGAGGCGCAGCGCTTCGGTATAGGCGCGCGAGGTGGGCGGCACGCTCCAGAGCATTTTCCAGATGTGTTTCTTAAGCACGCCCAATTCGTAAGTAAGGCTGCTATTGAACATATAATCCGCATTTTCCTGATAAGGGAAGATGTTTACCTCTTCGCCAGCGCGCACGTCTCTCCAGCGTTTCAGGGTCTCTTCTGCACTATAGCCGCGATATTGATGATCTCGCACGATGCGGCGCATGAGGCGGCAATCCGTGGTGGGAATACGGTTATGATGATCGATATTAAGCTGATTCAGCGCCGAGATATAAATCTTGGTCTTGTTTGCGCGCGGGATAAGCGGGGTAAGCTCGTCGTTCAGCCCGTGGATACCCTCTATTATCAAGATATTATCATCTTCCATCTTTACATAGTTATTACTCATACGGCGGATACCGCGGGTAAAATCGTAGAAAGGCAGCTCGATGCGCTCCCCTTCCAAAAGCTGCTTTAGCTGCATATTCAGGAACTCGATATCGATGGAATAGATGGATTCAAAATCGTAATCCCCGTTTTCCTTCCGTGGCGTTTTATCCCGCCCCAAAAAGTAATCGTCCATCCCCAGTACGATAGGCTTTGCCTTGCTTGCCTGCAACTGCACAGAGAGGCGCTTGGCAAAGGTGGTTTTACCAGATGAGGAAGGGCCTGCAATCAGGATCAGCCGGACATCTTTGTGCAATAGGATATCTGCGGCGATCTCCGCTATCTTCTTCTCGTGCAAAGCTTCTTCCACCAGGATGAATTGAGAAATCTCGTAAGATTCGATTAACTGATTGATATCATCGATGCTATGCACGCCCAGAATATCCAGCCATTTATCGTGTTCCTGATGCAGTTGAAAGAGCTTTTTGGGCAGGCTGTAAGGCGCAGCAAGCTTGAAATCCTCACCTTCGGGAAAGCGTAGAATAAACCCCGGTTCCTGATATTCGAGATCAAACTCTTTGAAGAAAGAACTGCGGTCTGCCAAAGGACCGATAAAGAAATCGTAATACTTGCCACAGCGATAGATAGGCACGGTATCCAGATAGTGCGCTTTGAGGTTTTTCATTACATCGTTGCGGTTCATACTGCTAAAGATATCCAGCGCTTCGGAGCTTTTTACTTCGATGCGCTCGATGGGTATATCGCTTTCGATAATGGAAATCATCTCTGCCTTCAGGCGCTGGCAATCCTCCATGGTAAAGCGTTCGGAATTAAAGACCTCGCAAAAGAGTCCATCACCAATAGAATGCTCCACCACCAAGCTATGCTTTTCTCCCAAAAGGGTATAAAGCGCCTTGCTGAGGATGTAAATGCCTGTGTTTTGATAGATTCGGAAGCCTTCGGGGTGACGCGCCGTAATGCAGCGGATTAGCGTCTCGCCATTGGGCACATAATCTTCATTGACATATTTCCGATGGTTTATTTTATAGCTCAGAACCTCATCACGGTCTATGCCCACCATCTTGATGATCTGGGATATCGGGCGAGCTTCATCCAGACGCAGAGACGCATATTTTTGATAATCTTTTCTGATATGTATTCTCATGCTAAATCCTTATATTATGTAATATTTAGCCCGTGGCTGCGCCAGCTAAAACGCACAAGCCACAAGCCTAAAAAACAAAATAAAAATAAAGAGATAATTCGTCAAGCAGAATAGGAGAATATCGTGAGCAAAAAGCTTAGCCGCACTCAACGCATCCAACGCGACATCAGAAATTATATCGGGATTATCTTCGCCTCGCTCTTCTTTGCGGCAGGCTATTCCTGGTTTTTATTGCCCTACCACATGGCGCCCGGCGGAGTGGCGGGTATTTCGCAAATCTTGCATGCCTTCTTTGGTATGCCCAATGGACTTTCCATGATGCTGATCAATATCCCGCTCTTTATTGTAAGCTTCGTATTCATTGGCAAATCATTTTGCAGCAAGAGTATCTATTGCATGCTTATCACCTCTTCGATGACGGATATCCTCAGCTTTCCCACCCTGCACAAACTGGGCATTGTGGCAGACCTCTCGCACTTTACTCATTTTGTAGATGGACGCACCGTGTATGCCATGCTGCCGCCAGAAGATATGTTTCTCTCTTCGGTTGCCGGTTCCGTGCTTTTGGGACTGGGTTTGGGGCTTATCTTCCGCTTTCGCGGCTCCACCGGTGGTACGGATATCCCCGTAGCGCTTATCAAGCAAAAGGCAAATATCTCCATTGGTACCGGCTATTATCTGGTAGAAACCGGCATTATTCTGGCGGTGACGATCCTCTTGAAAGACCCAAAACTAATGATCTGGGGCTATATCAATCTCTTTGTAACTACGAAGATTACAGACCTCGCCTCGGAAGGAATGCCCTATATCAAAGGAGTGTATATTATCTCCAATGAAGAAAGCAAAATCCGCGATGAGATTTATGACAAGCTGGAAAGGGGCGTTACCTTCCTGAACGGACAAAGCGGCTTTCACCAGCGCGATATCAAAGTGCTTTTCTGTGTATTGAACCGGCGCCAAGTGCCGCTACTTACAGACCTGGTAAAAGAGATAGACCCAGATGCCTTTATGATCCTTACCGATGTAAACGACGTTTTGGGCTATGGCTTCAAAAGCCGGCGCCTGAACCTGCAAGACCAATCGTAAAGTGCACAAAAGAACCTGCTGTGCCCGCAAGGCAATCCTTCACTACAAAGAATTGGTAAAAAGCCCTAAACGCATTAGTTTTTAGCCAAGAAAGACACAAAGGAGCATGAATATTATGATGAAGCAATCTTCTTTGCCCGAAGCTTACAGCAAAGCGCATTTGCCCTCGAAAGTGGCGCTGGCTGTAAGCGAAAAGCCAGATGGCTCTTACAACCTGATTACCATAGAATGGTTTATGCGCACTTCCATCCACCCGCCCATGTTTGCCATTTCCATTGGACACAGCCGCTATTCTTATGACTGCATGCAAGATGTGCGCTATTTCAACCTGGTATTCCCTTCTGAAAAGCAAAAGGAGCTCCTGAGCCTGGCGGGCAGCAATAGCGGCAGGGAGATGGATAAATTCACCGCCGGCGGGGTAAAGTATTTCGCCGGTAAATTGCATAAATTGCCTGTGTTGAGCGATGCCGTAGCCTGCTTTGAATGCGAGATAGTAAGCCAGATTAGAAGCGGTGACCACACGATCTTCATCGGCGAAGTAAAACACAGCTGGAAAAACGAGGATGAAAAGCTGTATTATTATCAGAGTAAATAGGGCACTGGTTCATTCGAGGTGGCTAAGGATTTAGCAACTGACCCTTCAATGATATATTTCCAGAGACCTTCAGGCGGTTAATGACTGTATTTACCAGAAAACCCAATAATCCAAAAGCAATACTCGCCTATCAGAATGCGCTTCTCAAAGCCATATATCGCGACTATTGAAGGCCCAAATCTCCCTGCCGGCAATTTTCTTATTGACAGATTCTAAGCCATATCATCTTTATCACCATAGTAGAAAATAACACTAAGGAGAACAACCATGCCAAGAATGACGGTTGACCCAACCTATTGCAAAGGTTGTGGCTTATGCATTGACGCGTGTCCGAGAAAGATCATCAGGTTCTCGGATAACATCAATGCCAAAGGTTATCACTATGCAGAGTGTTTCGATCAGGATAAGTGCATCGCCTGCAAGATGTGCTACATTACATGCCCAGACGTGGCAATAACGGTTGAGAAGTGAGGCAAACATGGCAAAGATACTAATGAAAGGTAATGAAGCTGTAGCCGAAGCCGCGATTCGCGCCGGTTGCAGATTGTATTTCGCATACCCCATCACTCCTCAAAGTGAATTGATAGAGTATATGGCGCGCATGATGCCGAAGGTAAATGGCACCTTCCTGCAAGCCGAAAGTGAAGTTTCCGCCATCAATATGGTATATGGTGCAGCCGGTTGTGGCAAACGGGTAATGACCTCCTCCTCTTCCCCTGGTGTTTCCCTAAAAATGGAAGGAATATCCTATATTGCCGGTGCGCAATTGCCTGCGGTAATCATAAACGTGCAGCGTGGTGGTCCCGGTTTGGGCGATATCCAACCGGCGCAGGGCGACTATTTCCAAGCCACCAAGGGCGGCGGACATGGAGACTATCGCCTTATCGTGCTTGCTCCCGCCTCTGTGCAGGAATTTGCCGATATGGCTTCCGAAGCTTTCGAATTGGCAGATAAATACCGCAATCCCGTAATGATTTTGGCAGACGGCATGTTGGGGCAGATGATGGAGCCGGTGGAATTTAAAGCCCCCAAGACGGATGAAGAGATTGCAGAACTTTGGAAACAGCACAAAGATTGGTGCATCCAGCCAAATGAAGATGGCGATGCCAAACACCATCATGAAATCAATTCCCTAGAAATAGACCCCCTCATGCTGGAAAAGCATGTAAATAAGATTTATGCCAAATATGCCGAGATCGAGAAAAATGAGATTCGCTATGAAGAATATAATATTAGCGACGATAATGAGATTCTCTGCGTGGCTTGGGGAACTGCCTCCCGTATCGTAAAATCCGCCATTAACGAGCTGAAGAAAGCCGGCAAGAGCATTGGGCTTATTCGCCCGATAAATGTATGGCCATATCCTTACGAAGCGGTAGCTAAGGCAATTGGTCCCAAAGTAAAGCAAGTGTATGTATTTGAACTCAATACCGGTCAGATGCTGGACGATGTAAAGATCGGCGTAAACGGTAAAGTGCCCGTAAAGTTCTGGGGCAAAGTGGGCGGTGTGGTATTTACCCCTGCCGAAATCCAAGCCAAGCTCGAAGAGTGTTTTTAAGGAGGAACATCATGGAAATTATCGCAACCAGACCTGAAACCCTCACCAAGACGCCCTTTACCTATTGCCCCGGCTGTTTACACGGTGTGGCGCATCGCCTCATCGCCGAAGCCATTCAGGAAGAGGGACTCATCAATTCCATGTGCGGCGTAGCCCCCGTTGGCTGCAGCGTGTTTGCCTATAAATTCTTCAATTTTGATATGGCAGAAGCAGCGCATGGTCGCGCTCCGGCGGTAGCCACTGGCATGAAGCGTGCCCGTCCGGAAATGCACGTATTTACCTATCAGGGAGATGGCGATCTCGCAGCCATCGGCACTGCGGAAATAGTGCATGCCGCAAACCGTGGCGAAAAGATAAGCGTATTCTTTGTAAATAACGCTATTTACGGCATGACAGGCGGTCAGATGGCGCCCACCACCCTGCCGGATATGAAGACCACCACCAGCCCTTATGGCAGAAATACCGATGATATCGGCTTTCCCATCCGCGTATGCGAGCTATTGGATACCCTGGTAGCGCCTTACTATATCGAGCGCGTATCCCTGCTCTCACCGGCGGAAATCATCAAAGCCAAAAAAGCTGTATCCAAAGCGATTAAATACAATAAAGAAGGTCGCGGTTTTACCTTCATTGAATTCGTATCTACCTGCCCCACAAACTGGGGTGTGGATCCGGTAAAATCCCGCGATTGGGCAAAAGAAAACATGCTGCCCTTCTTCAAACCCGGGCTATTTAGAGATAAAGGCGAAGGAGTATAAGATGACGAAAGAACTTATCTGCGCAGGTTTTGGCGGGCAAGGCGTGCTCACCATTGGTAGATTCCTGGCTCAAGCCGGTATGGCAGAAGGGAAAAACGTTTCCTGGCTGCCTTCTTATGGTCCTGAAATGCGTGGCGGCACGGCAAATGTATCTACCGTTATTTCGGACGAAGCCATTGCCTCTCCCATCGTAAGCTATCCAGACATCCTGGTGGCGCTAAACCAGCCCTCCATCGAGAAGTTTGCCCCCTCCATCCGCCCCGGCGGCATCCTGATATACAATACCAATATGTGCCCGCATGGCTGCAAACGCGATGATATCGATATCATCAGCGCTCCCATGGTGGATATCGCCAAAGAAATAGGCGACCAAATGGTGCTAAATATGCTCGCCATCGGCATTATCATTGGCAAAACGGAAATCGTTTCCTACGCCGCAATGGAAAAAGACCTTACCCAGTATATGGGAGGCAGACGTCCCGAGCTATTGGAAATGAACTTAAAAGCAATCAAAAAAGGAATCGAGATCGGCAAAGGCTGATCTTACTGATGAATATAAGCGGGGGTGGCGGATAATGCTACCCCCACTTTTTTACGAAGGAGCCACATTATGGATATGAATCTGGTAACCATTGCCAAATATAGCGATAGCATCGAAGCAGAACGCAGCAAGAGCTATTTGGAAGAAGCGGGCTTTGCCGTGTATCTGGTAAATGAGCGCTTTTCCAGCAATTTCCCTTCCATGGCAGGCAGCATGTACCAAATGGAGCTAAAGGTGCCCAAAGAGTCAGAAGAGGCTGCCAAAGCGCTACTTACCGCCTTGGACGATGCTAATGCCACGAATGCCATCCTGCAAGCAGAAGCTGCGCTTTTGGAAGGGCATTTCCTGCTTACCAGCGGCAAACATAGCGATAGATACATCGAGAAGATAAGAGTATTGCAAAACCCCAAAGCCACGCATGCCCTGTGCGCGCTTTTGTCAAAACGGCTGGCAAAGTTCGATTTTGATACCGTAATTGGTCCCGCTTACGGAGGCATTGTATTGGCGTATGAGGTGGCTTCCATTTTGGGCAAAAACTTCATCTTCTGCCAAAGAAAGGATGGGCAGATGAGCTTTCGCAGCGGCTTCGACTTGCGCAAGGTGCAAAAGGCGGTCTTGATCGAGGATATCCTTTCCACCGGCGGTAGCATCTCTGAGGTGTTGAAGAGCTTGCAGGATGAGAGGATAGAAACTGTAGCAATCGGGCTTTTGGTAGATCGCAGCGGCGGCAAGCTGGATTTTGGCATTCCCATTGAAGCCCTGCTTTCCATTGAAGTGCCGCTTTGGGAGCCGGATTCCTGCAATCTTTGCCGCGAAGGCATCCCGCTTACCCGCCCCGGCAGTAGCGATAAGCCTCTATGAAGCTAAGGCTATTCTTTGATTTTGCCCGCGAAGCAGAGATAGTAGAGAAAAGCCTGAAGTTCTTTCCCGAAAAGGAACAGATTCTTTTACAGGCGGAAAAAGAGGGGGAAAAGGCATGCCCGGTGTATCTTAGCCTCAAAGGGGCGGTGGAGCAGACGGATGCGCGCGCCGGACTGCATATTTGCCGGGATTTTGGACTCTTTTGGGGGGATGCTCCGAAAACTCTTTCAAAGCTGGCAAAGCATTATCAATTATACCGTTTAGCGGATGACAATAAAGCTTCTGAAGTGCTACAATCCCTGCCTTCTGTGGCAGTGGGGCAAATGCACGATTTTTGGGCAATCTACCACCCTCAGAAGCTGCTGGTACTGGGTTCGCGCCTGGCTGCAGAACTGATCTTTGCCATCGATCCCGCTGCCTTTATCCATCTTATCTTTGGCGAAAAGGGGCATTATTACTCTCTTGCGGCAGAGCATTTTGGCTACCGTTCGCTTTGGATTGGCAGAAATCTCAGCTTTCTCTGCCAGCTTTGTGCTGAGGGAGATGAACTGGATCTGGCAGATTTGCCGCACAATTTACGCAGCTTAGAGAATCCTTCATACTCCTTCTTTGCCGAACATTACGATAGCTATATGTCGCATGTATCTTATGAAAACTGGGTAAATAGCGTGCATACTTGGCAAAAACAATATGCCAAGCGCAAGGGGAAAAAGGCGCTTGAGCTTGCTTGCGGAACTGCCAACATCAGTAATTATTTGGTAGCAGAAGGCTACACGGTGGATGCCTGCGATATCTCCCTGCAAATGCTGAGTATTGCAGATAAGAAGGAGCTTAAGCCAAATCTCTATCAGGCTGCGCTTACAGACGAGATTCCCGGACGGGATTACGACCTCATCCTCTGCCTCTTTGATAGCATCAACTATCTGGATAATAAGATAGATATCATCACCTGCCTGAATGAAGTGCACAAAGCGCTGGCAGTGGGCGGGCTGTTTATCTTTGATATCTCCACCTTGATGAATAGCCAGGAATACTTTTCTGAGATGTGCAATTACCAGTTCGATAATAAAAGCCATTTGGTACATGAGGCATATTATGAGCACTTTAAGCATCGCCAAATCTCGCGCCTTAGCTGCTTTGAAAAGCGCGGCTGCGGCTATTTGTTGATGCGCGAAAACCATCAACAACGAGTGTATTTTAGCGCCGAGCTGGTGGATATTATTTCCCGCACGCAGTTGCGCCTGATCGCCATCCGCACCAGCAACGGCAAGCAAAACCTTCTAAATAAACGCCTAAGCAGCCTGGATGAAAGCTATCCCCGACTCTTCTTTATCCTTAGAAAGGATGCATGAATAGTAGCGAATTGTACCAGCAAGACCGGAACTTTATGCAGTTAAATGCCTTTAGCAGTCTGGCAGGAATGGATGAAGCAGGACGCGGCGCTTTGGCAGGTCCCGTGGTAATCGCCGCCGTAATATTGGATTATGATACTAAAGAACTTCTCCTAAACGATTCCAAGCAAATTACCGAGAAACGGCGGGAAGCGCTCTATGAAGAGATTATCCTGCGCAGCAAAGCGCATGCCATCATCGAGATTTCGGCGATAGAGATAGATAATAGCAATATCCGCGCCGCTACTATCTTAGGCTTTGAACGTGCCTATCTGGCTCTGACAGGCAAGGCTGAGCACTTTTTGGTGGATGGCAGGGATTTGCCTTACCAAATGGAAGGCAAGGGGGATGCGGTTATCAAAGGCGATGCGCGCTATGCAGTGGTGGCGGCAGCTTCCATCCTGGCAAAGGTTTACCGGGATCGCCTGATGCGAAATTGGCATGATGAATACCCGATGTACGGCTTTGCCAGGCACAAGGGTTATGGCACCCAAGCGCATTACCGGGCTTTGGCACAGCATGGCGCCAGCCCTCTGCACCGGCAAAGCTTCCGTTTATTTTAGTTTTCAGGCGGGCAATACTTGACAAAATATCGCGTTAAAACTGCTGTGCACCCTTAAGGTTCATAGCCACTACAGTGAGGTTTAAATGGAGATTACGCAATTATATAAGATAATTGAGGATGCGCCCTTTGCTTTCGTAAGCACGGAGGTGACATTCGATGAGCAGGAAAAGCCTGTGGATGCTATATATCGCTTCGTAAACAAGAGCTATAAAGAGTATTTTGGCATCACGGATGAGGTAATCGGCAAATTAGCCTCTGAAATCCTGATCGGAGTGCAGCGCAAGGGTTTTAATTATATAGCCCATTTTGCCAATGTGTGTAAAAGCCAGAAACCCATTACTTTAGACCAATATTCCCAAAGCCAGAATAAATGGTATCAGATTCATTGTGTCCCTTTGGACGAGCGTACTCTTGGCTCTTTCATCTTCGATTCCACCCCCTTGAAAGCCGCATCTCATGCTTTGGATGAAAACCTGGAAAAGCTGGATCTCATTGCCCGTAATATTACAGACGTAATCTTTATTACCGATACCAATGGCAAAATAAGCTACGTAAGCCCTTCCGTTCAAAGCGTTTTGGGCGAGACTGCTGATGATTTTATCGCAGGTTTTTATTCCACCCAAAAGAGCAACCCCATCTATGAATATATCAAAAGCATCCTGCAAAATGAGCAAAATACTACACCTTACGCCGGCGAGCCAGAACGCAGCCAGGTACAAATGCAAAGCTGCTATCAAAGGCAAGATGGGCAAGAAATAGAGATTGAAACCAATATCAGCTTTCTGCGCGATTCCCAAAACCGCTTGAAAGGGTTTTTGGGCGTAATTGTGGATATCAATGATACTTACATCATGGCAAGAGAATTAAGGCAAAAGAATAGCTATATCGAATCCATTTTGGATTCCATTCCGGATTTGATGCTAATCGTGGATGCTGAGGGGAATATTTTGGATAGCCCGATGGGGAAGCATAATCTCACCAGCCTTTATATAGAAAAGCTGCAAGCCAAAAGTATATATGCTATCAGTTCGCCGGATTTGGCAAAAGACATCAAGGCAGCCATAGATAAAGTACTTTCCACCGGTGAAGTCGCTTTCGTGAATTACACTCTGCACAAAGCTGGCGCAATTATCAGCTATGAAGGCAGATACTCGCTTCATGAAGGGGATAAGCTCATCATAATGATCCGCAATACCAGCCGTGAAGCCAACGCACTGGAAGCTCTGCGCCAGCAAAACCTTTTTCAAAACATGATGGCAAAGCTTTCGGCAGCTATCGTGAAAGCCAGCTCGCAGGAATTGGAGCAAATCATCGACGAGCTTTTGGTGGATATTGCCCACTTTTTCCACGCTCAAAAGGTGTATGTATTCCTCTTTGACGCTGAAAGCAAATACCTGCACAAAAGCAATGGCTACGCCGAACCCGGAGTAAAGGAGCTGTTTCAAAAAGGGCAAAAGATTCCGGTTACTCTAAATCCCTGGTTAAATAAGCAAATCCTAAACCGTGAGGTGGTATATTGCCCGGATATTGAGGAGCTGCCAGAGATTGCCCAGGCTGAAAAGGAAATGTTTCGCCAGGGCGGTAGCCGCTCATTTATCTCCATCCCCATCTTTAGCGGCAGCAAAGTGATTGGCGTGCTTAGCTTTGATGGCTTTCACCGATCTCTGGAAGTATCTGATAGTATGATCGAGAATCTCAAAGTGGTGGCGGGTATTTTGGCGGAGGCATTTCATAAGAAAGAAATAGAGAATGAAGTAAAGCAGCTGATGGAGATGCAAAACCTGCTCAGCCGCATGGCTACTTATTACATCAATCTGCCTTCCAATATGCTGGATGCAGCCATCAAGCTTTCCCTGGAAGAGATGGCTACTTTTACCAAGGCAGACCGCTGCTATCTTTTTCGCTACGATTGGGAGCAAAAAAGAACCGTTCTCTCCTATGACTGGAGCAAAGCCACCATGCCCCCTCTGGTATTGCCACTGAGGTCTATCCCTCTAAACGAGCTACCCACCTGGGTGGAAAAGCACCGCCGCGGGGAATACGTATTTATAAAGGATTCAAACCTTTATGAAGCCGATGATACCATCCGCTATCTCCTGGTGCAGCAGAATATCAAAAGCAATATCTCCCTGCCTCTGATGGCAGATAAAAAGTGCCTCGGTTTTGTGGGCTTCGATTGGTTTACCGGCAGCGAACCGCTTTCGGATAGAGAAATCCCGCTTTTGCAGCTCTTTTCCAAGCTTTTGGTAAATGCGCAGAGCAAGGTGGAATTGGAAATAAGCCTGCGCAGAGCCAAAGAGAAGGCAGAAGCGGCAAACCTGGCAAAGGACGAATTTTTGGCAAATATGAGCCACGAAATCCGCTCACCGCTACACGGCGTAATCGGCTTTACCGAGCTACTCATGAGTTCACAGCTAAATCAAACCCAACACAGTTATGTGCAAAACATCATCAGCTCCAGCTACAACCTGCTCACCATCATCAACGACATTCTGGATTTTTCCAAGATCGAGGCGGGGAAAATGGAGCTGGATTTGGTAAAAACCGATATCATCGAGCTGGTGGAGCGCGCTGCCGATATTATCAAGATCAAGACCTCGCAGATAGGGGTGGAACTGCTGCTGAATATAGCGCTGGATATGCCGCGTTATGCCCTTATCGACCCGCTGCGTTTGAACCAGATTCTTACAAACCTGCTTAGCAATGCGGCAAAGTTTACCAAAGAGGGCGAGATAGAGATTTCGCTGCAATACAAGATGACCAGCGCAGATAAGGCAGATATCACCGTAAGCATCCTGGATACCGGTATTGGCATAGAAAAAGCGAAACAGAGCGAGCTATTCAAAGCCTTTTCGCAGGTGGATTCTTCCAATACGCGGCGTTATGGCGGCACCGGTTTGGGGCTTTCCATCTCCGAACGCCTTGCCAATATGATGGATAGCAGTATCAAGCTGGAAAGCGAAGCAGGCAAGGGCAGCACTTTTAGCTTTAGCTTCAATACCCAGGTATATCCAGATGAATCCCAGTGGCTGCCCAAATATCAAAAACTCAAAAAGATAGTTTTGGTAGATAATAACCAGCGCAACCTGGAAATCCTGAAATCTCAATTGGAATATTGGAAGCTGGAAACCATTATCTTCAACGGGGCAATGGAAGCAGTGCATTATCTAAAGGATTCCAGGCACTCAGATGCGCTCCTGATCAACGCAAACTTGCCCTATCTAAATGGAATCAATGCCATAAAGATGATTCGCACGCAATTTGCCAGACCCCATAATCAAATCCCCGTAATCCTGCTTACAGACGCCTCAAACGACACTCTGATAATGGATGGCTGTCGCGAGTACCAAGCCTGTTACCGCCTTTTGAAACCGGTAAAAAGGCGTTCCCTGCTGGAGGTGCTTAGCAAGGTAGATAATGAAACGCCACCCCAAGAGCCGGAAGAAACCGCGCCAAAGAAAGCGGAAACGGAACGCCTGAATCTACAGCGTCCCCCACACATCCTCATTGCCGAGGATAATTTCCTCAATCGCACCCTGCTCAAAGATATGTTGCTCAAGCTGATACCCAATGCTATCTTGCGCGAAGCAGAAAACGGCATCGAGGCAATTAAACTATTTGAAGAGGAAACGCCAGACCTTATCCTGATGGATGTGCAAATGCCGGAAATGGATGGCATTAGCGCTAGTAAAAAGATTCGTGAAAGCTCAAAGGTGCCCATCATTGCCGTTACTGCGGGTGCCCTCAAAGAAGAGCGAGATAAATGCCTTGCCGCCAAGATGAACGATTTCCTCAGCAAACCGCTTTTGCTAAAAGAGCTAATGCAAACGCTGAAGAAATATCTGCTGGGGCAGGTGGAATTGAATGGCAAAGCCCTTCAAGATGATGAACATAGACTCCTGTATTTTAATTATGATGTGCTGCTGGACAATATCTCGCAAGATACGGAAACTCTGTATAGCTTATTGGAAATAGTGAATGCTACTTATCCCGAAAAGCTGGCGCAATTGCAGGTGGCGCTGGATAGTAAAAATAGCAAAGATATCAAGAGCATTCTGCATTCGATAAGGGGAACCGCCCAAAATATGCACTTCGACCGGCTCGCCTCGGTTTTACGCGAGCTGGAGCTAAAATATGAAACCCTGGGAGTAAACGAAATCCAAAGCCTGCACGAAGAGATATTGCACCAGTGGGAAAAGGTATTTGCCATTATCAGGGATTTTAAGCTTTGATAGGCTTTACCGCCTTGTAAGTGCATAAGAATACAGGGTTTCCGCTTAGTTCCGGATAGCATCCCGTCCCTTCCCCGTTAAGCGAACGGGTAACGAACGGGAATATAAGCAGTTACAAACACAAACCAAAATAGTCTCGTTTTATATGCTAACTACATGATAATTATTATTTTACGCTAAAAAAACCAATACCATTACCGCCACACATCTTAAATAAAAAAGGCTCACTTTCAAACATGGTGGGTAGTCCCCGATGATATTGGATGCAATTATTTCACCGAAATGAGTGCATTCTACCTATCTTGAAGCTGTCCAGAAATACGAAAAACAATATAACATCAAGAAATGTACACACCTGAAATGTAGGGGTTCAATGCCTTGAACCCGCCGAAATTTACAAGCAACAGGTAATCATTACGGATTGTGTTTCAATTTATTACGGTGAGGCTGTCCCGAAATGTGCAAATAACACACAATTAAGAAATGTTCGCCCCTGAAATGTAGGGGTTCAAGGCATTGAACCCGCCGAAATTAGCACGCAACAGGTAATCATTACGGACTCAGTATCAATTTATTACGGTGTGCGCTGCGCGCACGCTTTGTTAAAAGCGGGCTTTGGCGCCTTGCGCCCCTACATTCCCAGTGACACAGACATCGTGTTTGGTTTTGGCATTTCGGGACAGCCTCAAGAACAGAAGGCATGTTTGGCATTTGTGGACAACCGTAAAACTGACAATTTCACCCAACTTGTTTGAATGTGAGCCTAAAAAAGCCCAAAGCTCCGAAACCGGAACTCTGGGCTGGGGAGAGAAACAAGGGCTTTAAAAGAAGAGGTCGCGGGTACCGGCTTTCATCTCTGCCAGCTTATCTACTACCGCTTTCTTCATGTTTGGGTCGGTAATTTTGGCTACTTCTTGGTCAATGAGCGCCAAGCCTGCTTTCAGGGTTCTATCCGAAGAATAATCATAGAGATATTCGCTAAAGGTAAGCAGGGCATTGGGAGTGCAAAAGCGTT
>JAQVIX010000028.1:0-20419 GCA_028695495.1 Candidatus Cloacimonadota bacterium
AAAATCTTCCCATACATCGCCCATACCTTCGGCAGAACCCTCGCTGCTATCCAGGCGCTCCAAAAGCTCGCGTATCTCATCCCGCCGCGCCGCAATATCATCGGTTTCTGTTACCAAAGATACCAAGACCAATGGCTTCAAGGTATCCAGCGTGCGCTGGTCTATGGAGCTAATCTGCCGTAGATCGTATATACTGCTGTACTTGCTTACATACAGGCGGTAATGATATATATCCCGCGCCTGCGCCTCCGAAATGGGCAATTGCCGCAGCTCCGCCAAAGAGGCAGTATTCAGATCCAGCTTGGCGCCCAATCCGGCAATCAAGAGCAAAGCCAAGAGCATCAAATAAAGCTTTTTCATTGCGTTTCCTTATATGCTATTATGCTGTTTATCACTATCTTAGGGGCAGAACTCTCCGCCCACTTGCATCAGAACACATCTTATTTGGAAGCGGATTATCTGTAAAGATTTTTTTTGCCAAAGGCGCTTTTTGAGCTGTTTTTGGGGTCTCATGCCTTTGCACAAAACAGGGCAAAAAGGAGGAGGGAAGCTTTCGCCAGCTTACAGTGTGTTTCAAAAATGAAAGAACCGGAATTATTGTATTGCGTGATTTGTGGATGGATTTCCACACTTATTGCCAAAACCAAGGGCTATAGTTCGCTAAAATGTTATTATTTGGTATCGATTATTAGCTTATATGATTTCAGCTAAGAGCATAATATACTGTGAGTTGCATTTTAGCAAACAGCGCAAAGCTTTGCTAATGCTATTTATTTCTGGGCAAAAGTATTATGTGATAAAAAACTGTTTTAAATTGCAATTATTCAATACCGCAAAAAATCAAAAAGATTGTCCTTGACAAAGAATCCCTTGCCATTAAATTGTGTAATATAGAGAGATGCTATGCAGGAAAGCTTTTTTGCAGTAGTATTTCACTATAGTGAGAATTAAGAATAAGGCTTTGTAATAAAAGCACTTTCGATGTTTTAAAAAATAAAGAACGATACGTTTTAGGAGGAAAAAATGCGAAGAGTTCTCATTTTTACGATACTGATGTTAGCAATGGCGTCAACTCTGGTGGCGCAGAGTATTACACTAAATTCATTGGGTATAAAAAGCGTAAATGGAAATGACAGTGTTATGGCGGGAGACACGATTGAGGCTGGATTCCAAGTAACTGTTTCTGATTTTGCTAGTAGATCATCAAAACTATTGGGTGCCTCATCTGGCAGTACTGCTGCTAGTCATAATAAAATATACCTTTTCTGGTACACAGGAGATCATGGCTGGATTCCCGATCCAGATAATACAATCACTTACGAATTGATAACAGTACCGGAAATTAATCGCGTTATTACCGTAGATGGCACATATATTGAAAATGTTACGTTTACACTCCCTGAGGCTCCTGTTGGTGCAGGATCTTTTGAAATAGGGTTTCGGGCTTATGGCGAAAAAAGCAGTGTCTATGTTTACTCCGGCGAAGAATACTCATCAGATTGGAATGACTATAGTCAATTCTTGTCTCTCAACACAAACCAAGCTCCCGTTGCCAATAACGTTAGGATTACAAACCCCACTTATGCCAAAGTAGGGCAAATTCTTACCGGCGAATACAACTATTCTGATGCAGATAGCGATCCACAAGACGGCACCACTTTCCGGTGGCTGAGATCTGCCACTGTAAACGGAACTTATTTACCAATTTTAGATGCTACATCCACGTCTTACACGGTTGCCGGTGATGATGTTGGTTATTACCTGAAGTTTGAAGTAACTCCCAAGGCGTCCGAAGGCACCAGCCCCGGAATTGCGGTATTAAGCGAAGCTTCAAGTATAGTTACCGAAGCACCCAGCTTGTCGATTTCCTCAAGCGTTACACCTCTTACCGAAGCATCCAGCAATAATGGCAGCATTACGCAAACCGAATACGCCATTGTTACCCTCAATAATGCCACATTCGTAGCGCAAGCAAACCTTAGTGGCATTACCCTGGTAGGCGCACCAGATGGTCTTAGCATTGGCAACATTACAAGGACAAGCAATAATGTGTTGCAGATTAAAATAGCCGGATCGACTGCCGTGCATGAATATGATGCCTCGATTTTAACGCCAAATTGCATAAACTTCAATATCCCTGCCCACAATATGAATGGAGTATCAAATCCCCTTCAAAGCGAGGTTGGTTTCCAGATAGAGTTCAAAAATAATCCAGTTGAAAACCCTGATAGAGGAGATATCACTTACAACTCCGTGCAAATCACGTGGGATACTCCTATTGGTCTCAAACAATCAGGCTCCGGATTATCCTATTTCCAGGTGTACAAAGGTGATATTCAAATCGGCACCACCCCATTTAGGGATAACAAATCTTCCCACCAATACGTTGATAAGAATCTCGTTACCGGCACCCCGGGAATATATAAAATCCAAGCGATCTACGATCATGGTGGACTCCCTTTCGCAACGGCGAATGTGCAAGCTACCCCTATGGGCTTTACTGCTTTCAGCATCGTAAATCCTGCCGTAAATGGCATCATAAATCATGAAAGCAAAACCGTCTCCTTGGTTTTGCCCCCGGATACCAATGCCAGTAACCTGATAGCGAATTTCACAGCACCCGGTTTCCAGCATGTGAGAATAGATGATCAAGAGCAAAACAGCGGCAGCACAACCAATGATTTTAGCAGCCCCCTTACCTACAAGATAATAGCAACCGATGGCTCTACTGTATATTACACCGTCACCACCGAAACGGCGATGGCTGCCCCCACTGCATATACCGAAGGCTTAAACCCCACCACTTCCAGCATAAACGTGGCGTGGAGCGAAGCTGACCAACATGCAGGCTACATCCTGGACGTAGCTACAGATAGCAATTTCATCAATTATCTGCCTGGCTATCAAAATAAAGATATCGATGCAAATATTAGCCGCGTGGTTATCAACAACCTCCCCGCAGATACCCCTTACTATTTCCGTGTAAAAACAAAAGCTGTTGATGAATCTTTGAATAGCGCCTATTCAAATACGGGTACTGTAAGCACCGAAGCCGCCAGCAACGGTCAAGGCTCTACCGAGCTAAATGGCACAGAAGCTACTACCATCAATATGGGCAATCTGGATACTATTACTCAAGGCCTTATTACCCCTCAGATGGTATTTACTCCTGCCAGCTTTAGCGCCGGAAGCGATAACAACGTAAACGTATCTCTTAGCTATGGCGAATACCCCGTTGGCATGCGATACAGCATTAGTTTTGATGGCTCGGTAACCACTGGTGGCACCTTTGTGCTTCATTACGCTGGTTTGAATTACGACCCCACCGAAGCCTGGCTAAGCGTAAATGGCAGCGATTTTAGCCAAATAGCCGGCGCCGTGACCCCTGCAAATAAAACCATTAGCTTTACCTGGACGGGCGGCGCAAAGGGAGCCGTTGTATTGGATATCAAGTGCAACGACGAAAAAGATGAAACCCTCCCCGTAGTGCTCTCTTCCTTTACCGCGCAAGCGATAGCGCAGGGCAGAGTACGCTTGAGCTGGACTACTCAGTCCGAATCTGGCGTATTGGGTTATCACGTGCTCCGTGGCACCAGCGCGGATATGGCAGAAAGCCTCATCATCAGCCCGCTTATTGAAGCTACAAATACTTCAAACCTGGCGCATTACAGCTATCTGGATAAAGAAATCCCCGGCAACGGCGTTTATTATTACTGGCTTCAGAGCAGCGACCTGGATGGCAGCATCCAGCATTTTGGCCCCATCCCCCTGGAGCTTACTACCGATGAAGAGAATTACCAGGTGCCTTTGATCACCGCGCTCAATAGCCCATTTCCCAATCCCTTCAATCCCAGCGTAAGCATCCCCTTCGATCTCGCCGAGAAAGGCTTGGTAAGAATTGCGATTTACAATACCAAAGGTCAATTGGTAAAGACCCTGGTGGATAGGGAAGAAATGCCCAAATCCCACAGGCTCTCCTGGGATGGCAAAGATAATAACGGCAAAAAGGTAGCCTCCGGAAGTTATATCATTAGAATGGATGCCGGTAAATACCACGCCAGCAAAAAGATAGTTCTCTTAAAATAAAGAAATAACGCATAATATCAAAGCCCGGCTTTTTTTAAGGTCGGGCTTTTTTTGTAAGGTGTTAGGTGTTAGGGCGCTGACGCTCGTGGCACGGTTTCGCTTCGCAGGTTGCAGGGAGCAGGTGGCAGGGCTGTGCGTGAGGTGTTAGGTGATAGGGGTTAGGTGTTAGGCGCTTACGCTCGGTTCGGAGATATTTGTTTTGGAATAGGCATTATTTACAGGTGGCAGGGCTGCGTTTCGCCAGGTCGCAGGTGGCAGGTGGCAGGCGCTGACGCGCGTGGATAAATTGCCTTGTTGATTTTTGCTTTGCTCTAAAAGCGAGCGCAGCGACAAGCCTCTTGGACTTCTGCCGCTTATCCGCCCTCGAATCCCGCCAACGCCTTATACAAGCGAGCAGGAGTTCAAGCGACTTTCCAAAGATAGTAGATGTGGCATCTTGCCGCATGTTTTGTTTGGCTCACTTTCAAGCTTGGTGGGTAGCCATCGAATATATTGGATGCGATTATTTCCCGAAATGATGGCATCCTACCTGTCTTGTCCCGTCAGGGACAGCAGTTCAGATAGCCCAGGGCCTTAGTGCCCCAATATGAGCTTGCTTGCTATTGGGCCACGATCACCCTGGGTGATAGGCATGTTTTGATGAAATCCTTTTTGTCCCCCCGCCCCCCTTGTAATTAACGGCACAAAACCCGCGGGTTTTGTGCCGTTAATTACAAGGGGGGCGGGGGTTTATTTCCTTATTTAAACGCGTTTCTTTACCCAGGGTGATCTTGCCCAAAACTCGCAAGCTCGTTTTTGGCAAGCACACCCTGGGCTATCTAAACCACTGTCCCTGACGGGACAAGACCTTTGTTCTGCTTGAATTTAATACCATCTTAGGCTGCATTTTCTCTGCAAAAGCCCATTGTGTTTTTTTTACCCACCAATGAAAATAATCATTAAAAAGGTGGAGGGGGCTGGGGCTTTATTCTATGTTCTTTATATGAAACACGCAATGCTACCTAAACTTTCGTTCCTCCGGAACTAATAAGGAGGGCATGTGTATTCGTGAAGTCCATGGCGGCCATAAATTCCAATAATGGCATACATGATTTGCCGCCATAAACTCCACGGTGCAAGTTCTCTTCCCCGATTCCCGCCCTCACAATGCCCTCGCCTCTACCCGTATTTTGCCGGTAGAGACGAGGGCATTGTGAGGGCAACACACGAGCCAGCCCCTACATTTTCGTGAAGTCTATGGCGGCTGTAATTCCAGATAAGGGCATACTTTTCTTGCCGCCATAAACTCCACGGCTACACCTGCGCAGCGAAGCCAAAAATAAACTCATTGACAAAATAAAGCCCTTTTTGGAATGTGTAAATCACTTTATAAATACAAAATATTATCAAAAGTGGAGGATAAATGACTGAAATTAAACGTGTTTACCTTTTCGGAGACGGAAAGGCGGAAGGCAAGGCAGATATGCGGAACCTCTTGGGAGGCAAAGGTGCAAACCTCGCCGAGATGAATCTCATCGGCGTGCCGGTTCCCCCTGGATTTACGATTACAACGGATAGCTGCACGGAATATAACGAGCTGGGCGGCGAAAAACTGCAAGCGCTGCTCACCAAAGATGTGCAAGACGCCGTGGCGTATGTGGAAAAGCTGATGGGCATGCAATTTGGCTCCAATGAAAACCCGCTTTTGGTTTCTGTACGCAGTGGCGGCAGGGCTTCCATGCCGGGTATGATGGATACCATTTTGAATCTGGGTATGAATGACAACGCCGTAGAGGGCATTATCAAAAAGACCAATAACGAACGTTTTGCCTGGGATAGCTATCGCCGCTTTGTACAGATGTATGGCGACGTGGTATTGGGCATGAAGCCGCAGAGCAAAGAAGAGCAAGACCCCTTTGAAGTGATTATCGACGAGATGAAAGCGGAAAAAGGCGTTAGCGACGATACCGAGCTGAGCGCTGCTGACCTGAAAGAGCTGGTAGCGCGCTTCAAAAAAGCGGTGAAAGACGTGACTGGTCATGATTTCCCTGCCGACCCCTGGCAACAGCTTTGGGGTTCGATTTTTGCCGTATTTGATAGCTGGAATAATGACCGTGCGGTTTATTATCGTCAGCTAAATAATATCCCGCACGAATGGGGCACCGCCGTAAACGTGCAAGCCATGGTATTTGGCAATATGGGTGAAAGCAGCGCCACCGGAGTGTGTTTTAGCCGCGATGCCGCCAGCGGAGAGAATATCTTCAATGGCGAATATCTGGTAAACGCCCAAGGCGAAGACGTGGTAGCCGGCATCCGCACCCCGCAGGAGATTACGCTGGAAGGTTCCCGCCGCTGGGCAAAGCTTACCGGAGTATCCGAAGCCGAGCGCGCCCAGAGCTTCCCCTCCCTCGAAGAGAGAATGCCTGAAACCTATAAAGAACTTTTTGAGATTCAACGAAAGCTGGAGCTTCACTCCAAAGATATGCAAGATATGGAATTTACCGTGCAGGAAGGCAAGCTGTGGATGCTGCAAACCAGAAGTGGCAAGCGCACCGGCGCCGCCATGGTAAAGATTGGCATGGATATGCTGTGCGAAGGCTTGATCGATGAAAAGACGCTACTTTTGCGCATGGAACCCGCCAAGCTGGACGAGCTTTTGCACCCCGTATTTTCCCCCAGCGCGCTGACACAGGCAAAAGTGCTTTCGCAGGGGCTTCCCGCCTCGCCGGGTGCCGCCAGCGGACAGATCGTATTCTTTGCCGAAGATGCCGAAGCCTGGGCAGCCAAGGGGCAAAAGGTAATCCTTAGCCGCATCGAAACTTCCCCGGAAGACCTGCGCGGCATGACGGTAGCGCAAGGCATCCTTACCGCACGTGGCGGCATGACCTCGCATGCAGCAGTGGTAGCCCGCGGCATGGGCAAATGCTGTGTATCCGCCGCAGCAAACCTGGTAATAGATTACAAAACGCGCACCATGAGCATCAATGGCAAGCTCTTCAAAGAAGGGGATTGGATTTCGCTAAATGGCAGCACAGGGCAGGTATTGGAAGGCAAGGTGGAAACCCAGGAAGCCGAGCTGAGCGGAGACTTTGCCGCCCTGATGGAGCTTGCCGATAAATATACCCGCATGCAGGTGCGCACCAATGCGGACACCCCCAAAGATGCCACCATCGCGCGCAATTTTGGCGCCAAAGGCATCGGGCTTACCCGCACCGAACACATGTTCTTTGAAGGCGACCGCATCAAAGCCATGCGCGAAATGATACTTTCCGACGACGAAGCTGGTCGCCGCAAAGCGCTGGACAAGCTGCTCCCCATGCAGCGCAGCGATTTTGAAGGCATCTTTACCGCCATGGACGGCTTGCCCGTTACCGTGCGTTTGCTCGATCCGCCCCTGCATGAATTTGTGCCGCATGAAGAAGCGCAACAAGCCGAGATTGCCAAAGAGCTGGGCATGGAGCTTTCCAAAGTAAAAGAGCGCGTAAACTCCCTGCACGAGATGAACCCCATGCTGGGGCACCGCGGCTGCCGCCTGGGCAATACCTATCCAGAAATTACCGAGATGCAGGCGCGCGCCATCCTGGAAGCCGCCATCAACGTGCAAAAGAAAGGCATCAAGGTATTTCCCGAAATAATGGTTCCTTTGATTGGCACCGAAGCGGAATTCCAATTGCAGGATAAAATCATCCGCAGCATTGCGGAAAAGGTATTTGCCGAAAATGGCGCCAAGGTGGAATATATGGTAGGCACCATGATCGAAATCCCCCGTGCGACCCTGATAGCAGATAAGATCGCCAAACATGCGGAGTTCTTTAGCTTTGGTACCAACGACCTTACGCAAATGACCTTTGCTATAGCCGAGACGACGCCGGCGTATTTTTGCCCATCTATATCAATAAAAACATCCTGAAAGCCGATCCCTTCCAGATATTGGATCAGGAAGGAGTGGGGCAATTGGTAGAGCTGGGCACCAGCCGCGGCAGACAAGGACGCCCCGACCTCAAAGTGGGCATCTGTGGCGAACACGGCGGCGAGCCCAGCAGCGTTGAATTCTGCCACCGCGTTGGTATGAATTACGTAAGCTGCTCCCCTTACCGCGTGCCCATTGCCCGCTTGGCAGCAGCCATGGCGGCAATTCGTTAAGACAAAATAATGGATAGATAAGGGTGGGATATTGCTTCCCACCCTTTTTTTGGCACTTGTTCATTCGTGGTGGGTAATCCCTTAACGATTTGTGGTGCATACATTTTTCCGAAATTGTGGGTTTGCAGCCAAGTTCAAGGCTTTCCGGAAATGCTTTCAACATGCCTGCCGTATTAGAGGCTGTCCAGTAATACACAAACAACACAACAACAAGAAATGTCCACCCCTTAAATGTAGGGGTTCAATGCCTTGAACCCGCCGAAATTTACACGCAACAAGTAATCATTACGGATTGTGCATCAATTTATTAGGGTGTGCGTTCTCAAGCAGGCTTTGTCAAAAAGCGGACGCAAAGCACTCAAGCCCCTACACTCTCGTTTCCTTAGATATCGTGCTTGCTTTTGGCATTTCTGGATAGCCTCAAGACTGTTTGTATCTCAATAATTTCAGGAATATACCAGCATCCCATATTGCGCAAAGGCGTACCCCACCATGTTTGGTCAGGCGCCTTTTTTATCAATAAATACCGGTAGCTCAAAAAAAGAACTTGACTTGCATATCACTTCCTGAATAAATGCTCTAAAGGAGTTTATCATGACAGACGAGATTTATGAAGCTCAGGAAATCCCTGCCCAAGAGCAGGATAAGATTAAAGATCGCATCGTGGATTTAGACCCACCGAAGCTGAAGTTTTACGAGGATTTGCGCAAAAAAGCCAAGGGCTGGGCAAATCAAAAAACCGGAAAATGGGGCGGTAAACTCACCGAATATCTCTTTTTGCTACCAGATTTCTTTATCTTGCTTAGCCGCCTGGCGGTGGATAACCGCGTTCCCGCAAAGCACAAACTCAAGATTGGCGGCATCATTGCCTACCTGATATTGCCCATCGATATCATCCCGGATTTCATCCCCGTTATCGGCTATATGGACGATCTGGTAATGGTGGTTTTGGGGCTAAATCTCATTTTGAACGATGTAGATCCCAAGGTTTTGCAGGATAATTGGAGCGGGGAAGGCGAAATACTCATGCAATTGCAAAAGATTACTGCGGCAGCCGAGAAGTTCATGAATAGAGGCATTTTGCGCCGCATCAAACGCTGGCTAAGGAACGCTTAATATGCGGAAAGCCCTCTTTTTGGCGAGTAAGAATAAAGACAAAATTGCCGAGCTGCGCAGCATCCTGGAATCTCACCGGATAGCCCTGCACAGCATGCTGGATTTTCCCGAGATGCAAGAGACCCTGGAAGATAGGGATTCCATCTTTGGCAACGCCATGAAAAAAGCCATCGAAGGCGCCCAATATAGCGGGATGCGCGCTTTGGCAGATGATACCGGCCTTTTTGTAGAAGCCCTGGCAGGAATCCCCGGAGTACTCTCCGCCCGCTATGCCGGCGCCGGCTGTTCATACAAAGATAACGTGCGCAAGCTACTAAGCCAAATGCAAGGCATTTCAAACCGCAAAGCCTATTTTGAAACCGCTGTGGCTTTGGCGGATAAAAGCGGCATCATCGGAGTGGTTTCCGGCATTGTTCGCGGCGAGATTGCCGAAAGCGAGCGCGGCGAAGGCGGCTTTGGCTACGATAGCATCTTCATCGTGGAAGGCACGCACAAAACTTATGCCGAAATGCCCGACTATCAAAAAAACCTCATCTCCCACCGCGCTTTGGCAATCGAGGAGATACTCCCCCTTCTGCTAAAAAACTACTAAAAAATATAGATTCTGAGGATATTATGATTAAACCTGAAGTTTTTAGACAATACGACATCCGCGGCATCGTGGATAGCGAGCTGAATAGCGAAAGTTATTACCTGATCGGCAAAGGTTTTGGTTCTTACCTAAGAAAGCGCGGGCTAAAGAGCCTGGTAATCGGCGGCGACGCCCGACATAGCACCCGCGGCTTTATGGATGCCTTTATCCGTGGCGCACTGGAAACCGGCTGCGAAATTACCGATATCGGCATTGTAGCCACGCCCATCCTGTATTACTCCATCTGGAAGCTAAAACAAGACGGCGGTGCCATGATTACCGCCAGCCACAACCCCTCGCAATATAACGGCTGCAAGCTAAATCTGGGCTTGGGCAGCGTATATGCTCAGGAATTGCAGAACTTACTGAAACTCATCCAGGCAGAGGATTTTGAGGCAGGCGAAGGTAAGCTACTCCACAATACGGATATCGAAGAAGATTACATCTCTTACATTGTGGAAAATATCCAGATTGAGCGTCCGGTAAAGCTCATCGTGGATGGCGGCAACGGCATGGGCGGACCATATTTACCGGAAATCCTGCGCCGCAAAGGCTGCGAGGTTATCGAAATGTATTGCGAGCCGGATGGGGATTTCCCGAACCATCACCCCGACCCCACCGTGGAAAAGAATATGCAAGACCTTTCGCGAGATGTGGTGGAAGCCGAGTATGAATTGGGCATTGGCTTAGATGGCGATGCGGATCGGGTAGGCGTGGTAGATGAAAAAGGCAAGATGCTCTTTGGCGACCAAATCCTGAACATCCTGGCGCGGGATTATCTGAAGTTAAATCCCGGCAAGAGCGTGATTGCGGACGTTAAATGCTCCAAAAACCTCTTTGACGATATCAAAGCCTACGGCGGCAAGCCCATTATGTACAAAACCGGCCACGCCAATATCAAGATGTATATGAAGGAAGCGGGGGTGGATTTTGCCGGCGAGATGAGCGGACATGTATTTTTGGGAGACCGCTATCTGGGCTTTGACGACGCCATCTATGTAAGCTGCCGCTTTGTGGAAATAGTGGCAAAAACCGCCATGCCCGTAAGCCAATATCTGGCAGACCAACCCAAGATGTACAACACGCCAGAGCTACATACCAAATGCGCCGATGACCGCAAGTTTGAGCTCGTAGCCAAGGTATGCAAAGAGTTCCAAGATGAGGGCTACGATGTGAACGATATCGATGGCGCCCGCATTACCTTTGATGACGGCTGGGGACTGATTCGCGCAAGTAATACCACGCCGGTATTGGTAACGCGCTATGAAGCCACCACCCAGGCGCGTATGCTGGAGATTCAAGCGCTGATCGAAGGGAAAATCAATAAGTATTTGTAAAAGGGTTGAGTAGAAAGGGAAGCAGGGCTGCCAAATGTGCCAGCCCTTGGAGTTAATGGCGCTTATCCGCCTGTCACCCGATCAACGCCTTATGCCAGCGACATTGACTTCAAGTGGCGGAAACCAGGCTTAACCCTAAGTTCGTGAAGTCTATGGCGGCTGTAATTCCAGATAATGCCTTACATATTTTGCCGTCATGAACTCCCACGGCTACACAAGCGTCAGCTATGATCGCTCAGCCTTCATTATTCATTGCAAAGTGTATCTATTCCTTCATCCAAATCCTCCAGGCTATGATACCGGTATTCCACCTTGTAATCTGGGTACAGGCGCTTTAATTTCACAGACTTTTCCAACAGCTCTGTTTTTCGTATATTCTTCTTTTGCAGCTTGATTTCCGCCAGAATTAGGGTCTTTTCTTCCTCATTAAAAGCCACCAAATCAATCTCGTTTTGAAAGCCGGATTCCCAATAGGTGCCTATTTTGTGGTAAGTTCCGCTTTGCCGGTAAATATCGGCAAAAAGCCGCTCCAGCCAATAACCGGCAAATTGGGGGTAACTCTCTATAAAGCGCCGTTTTACATACTCTACATTCATGATCTCCGTCGCTGCCCGATAGCGATGAAAGTACGCAAACCAAAAGGCGAGAAAGGGTTCATTGATCTTGTATTTTACAGACCTGCTGCCCGGCTTGGCGTCCAGGCTACGGAAAGGCGAGATGATATCATAATCCCGTTCCAAGCGTTCCAAATAACCTCCCACACTGCCTTTTAGGATGGATTCTATCTCCGGACGCGAAGTCTTTCCCACCGCGATTAGCTCCAAGATGGAGAAATATACCCCATAATCCTTAGCAAATTCCTCGATTAAAAGGTGTCTGCCCTCTTCGGCAAATACACTGTGCGGGGAAAAGATATATTCGATTGCCTTATCCTTTTCCAACGCGCCATTATCCCAAAGAAGCTCGAGATAGCGCGGGATGCCACCCGTTAAAATATAACAAGCAAGCAGGTTCCCAGCACTGTACTGCGCTTCTTCACTCAAAATCTCGTGCAAAGTAAGGATGGGGAATGCCTTGAGATTTAGCACCAAATCTGCCCTGCCATACAGGGGTTGCCGGTAATCCATAAATAGCGTGTGCATCATGGAATACACCGAGCCGGAAACGATTATGTGCAATTTGCTGTTCGCTTTTTGGCTATCCCAAAGGTTTTGAAAATCAGAGAAGAAAGCAGGGTTTATCTGTAAAAGCTCCTGAAATTCATCCAATACCAATACTAATCTTTCCCGGCTGGCAAAATCAAAAAGCCAGCGCAATATATCAATCAAACGGCTGATCCTTCCATAAGGCGCCTGCCCCAAGGCTTCTTGAATATACAGCATAAATTCATCGCACAAAAGCTCTTCACTTTTGCGGGAAATAAAGAAATACAGGCTTTTTTTATCCTCGCTGAAAGTGCGGATCAAACGGGTTTTACCTATTCTCCGGCGCCCGGTAATTACCGAGAGGCGGGAAATGTCTTCTGCAAGCTTGTGCACTCTTTCCAAAGCTTTTAGCTCGCTTTGCCGATCATAAAAACGCATATTGCAACCACCATTACTGTAATAACGGTTGCAATAATGCCAGGAACCGCAAATCTGTCAATCAGAATCTTACTAAAATCGAGCTTGATAGGATTATAATCCATAAAAGTATAGGGCGCTATACATTAGCCAAGCTCCGCCCTTCTCTAAAACTTAAAAATACATTGACAAATATTGGCGGGGAATAAGCGTAGTCAACATGGAAGATAAAAAAGCCCATATAGTATTAGAATGCGAACGGATTAAATACGCTTTTCGCATAAACCAAAGCTTCAATACCAAAATAGATCGGGAATGAAACTAATGAATAGCCAAAGGCTCTTAGCCAGTATTATCGCCAGCCTTTTCTTGTTTTTCACGCCGAGCTTTTTAAGCTCAAAGGCTTCTGCATCCCCCTTTACACAAGACGACAGCATCAATATATCCATCAATGAACTAATGGCTTCAAATAGCTCTGCCATTGCCGATGCTGATGGAGATTATTCGGATTGGATAGAGCTTGTAAATTACGGTGATGTATCGGTAAATCTGGCGGGATACGGGCTTTCGGACAAAGCTTCGCAACCCTTTCGCTGGATATTTCCCGCCATCAGCCTTTTGCCAGATCAATACCTGATTATCTGGGCTTCCGGTAAAGACAGGAGAGACCCCGCTGCCCCCTTGCATACGAATTTCAGCATCAAAGCAGAGGGAGAAGAAGTGCTGCTTACCCACCCCTCGGGCACGCAAATAGACTATTTCCCGCCCCGCCCCATGGCTGCGGATAGCTCCTTTGGCAGATACCCAAACGGCATTGGACCTTGGTTTTCTTACGAAAGCAGCAGCCCGGGATTGCCAAACCCCCAGCCGCAAAACCAAAGCCTGCTAAGCCTGCCCGAGTTTTCGCATGCCGGCGGATTTTACTCCCAGGCGTTTGAACTCATGCTTTCCCATCCCGATCCCGAAGCCGGCATTATCTACACCCTGGATGGCTCCGAACCAAATCTCTTAAACCTCGGCGGCAAAAGCTATTTATACAAAAACTCATACCCGGCGCTGCCTGGTGAAGCTTTTGGCGATTTTTTAACGAACACTTACCAAAGCCTGCATTACACGGGCGCGATACAGATAGAAGACCGCAGCAGCGCAGCAAATTACCTGAGCATGATCTCCAGCACCGTGGCGCAGCAGCCAGACTATTTGCCGGCACTGCCCGTAAGAAAAGCCACTGTGGTAAAAGCCCGGGCTTACAAGGCAGATGGCAGTATTAGCAATAGCGTTTGCCACAGCTACTTTATCTTTCCCTCCGGCAGGCAGAGCTACCCCTTGCCGCTTATCAGCTTTTGCACCAATGAAGACCATCTCTTCGATTATTACAATGGTATTTACACCGCGGGAGTGGATTATGATGAATACCGCGCGCAGCATCCGGATGAGGATTACAATCAATTTGATCCTGCAAACTGGCATCGCAGCGGTTCAGAATGGGAATATCCCGCCAGCTTTGAATATTTTGCTACAAATCAGGATAACGCCAGCCTCAGACAAAACATCCGTTTCCGCCTGAATGGTGGAGCTTCCCGCTCCTATTCTGCCAAAACTCTAAGGCTCTATGCCAAAGGCGATACTGATAACTACTCCTTTGACCATCAGTTCTTTCCAGATGAGGATTTTTCCAGCTTCAAAAGGCTCCTCCTTAGAAATGGTGGGCAAGCCTGGAATAGGGATATTATACACGATGGCGTAGTGCAAACCATCTGTAAGGGACTAAAGTTTCATACCCAAGCCTATCAACCGGCTGTAATATTTATCAATTCCGAGTATTGGGGCATCCACAATATCCGAGAGCGATACGATAAGTACCTCATAGAAAGGGTCTTTGCGGCAAATCCCGATTGTATAGATTTTCTGGAAGATGAAGCTGAAGTAAGTGAAGGCGACGCCCTCCATTTCCAAAACATGATCAAAACCGCTACTTTCAACGACTTAAGCATAGCTGAGAATTACCAACAAATGCAAAACCTGATGGATATGGAAAACTTTATAGACTATATAATTGCCCAGGTTTTTACTGCAAATAGGGATTGGCCAGATAAAAACATCAGATATTGGCGCGCAAAGACCGATTCTTACCTTCCGGATGCACCTGAATATCTGGACGGCAGATGGCGCTGGATGATGCACGATGTAGATCTCAGCTTTGATAATGTAGCCCTGAATAGCCTGCAAAATCTCTACGATTCACTCAGCTATTGCGGCACGCTGTTTCGGTCGCTTTTTGCCGCACCGGCTTTTAGAGAAAGCTTTGCCCGCCGCTATTTAGACCTTATGCAAATCCATTTTGGCAAAGCGCGGATGCTGGATATTATAAACTCCAAGGCCAGGGAAATTGAGAGCCTTATCCCTGAGCATTCTATCAGATGGAAACTCCCCTTGTCTTTGAGCGATTGGAGCTATTATATAAACAGCATGCGGGATTTTGCCATGAACCGCCCAGATTTTGCCATGAATCAACTTCGGGATTTCTGCAGTTTGGGAGAGGTTTTTACCCTTACGCTGGATGTAAACCAGGCGGATGCGGCTATCATTGTGCTAAATAGCCTTGCGCTGGATGCTCAAACTGATCCTTATCTCCGCTATCCTCTGGATGCCAAATACTTACAGGGGCTTCCCCTCCAGCTCAAAGCCAGCCCCAAAGCCGGCTATAGCTTTAGCCATTGGGAGGGCGATTATTCCTCAGATTCTCCTGAAATCACGCTCTACCCCTGCCAGGATATCTATCTGAAAGCGGTGTATCTGCCCCAAAGCCAGCCCCCCGCGCAGTTAATCCACTACTGGCATTTTAACCAGCTGCCTTCCAGTGCCTTAGAATCTATTGAAAGCGATTTTTCGGTGGGCGAAAAAGGCAGCATCAGCTATCCCGGCAGCGGAGCCGGCTATATGGATAGCCGTAGCCACCGCCCCCAAGACCCCGTATCAAACTTGAACCTGCAGATGGACGTTTTGCCGGATCAAGGTGCTGTTTTGAGAGTGCGCAATCCCGCCGATACCAGAGCTTTAATCATCCAATGCCCCAGTACTGCCTTTGAAAATCTCAGCCTCGCCTTTGCCACCTGTCGCACCGGAAATGGCGCACAAAACCAAGTGCTTTATTACTCGGCAAATGCTGGCGAAAGCTGGGAATTGCTTCGCTCTTACCCCGTTTATGAGCTGCCGGATTGGGAATTGCAAAGCTTTGACCTCAGCGAAATTAGCGAGCTAAATAACAATGCAGAGCTTTACTTTAAAATCCTTTTTACCGGAGACGCCGCTGCCAATAGCGCCGGCAACAACCGTTTTGACAATCTTAGCTTGTTTGGCACCGCCATCGCACCCAGGTTGATATTGAGTGAAACTCGTTTGGATTATGGCATTTGCCGTCTTGGCGATAACAAAAAGCAGAGCTTTACTATTCAAAATGATTCCGATACAGGGTGCACTGCGCGCTTGGCAGCGCCTGAAGGCTTTTTGATAGCTCTGGAGGATAGCCCTTTTATATATGCCAAAGAGCAGCTTGAATACCACTTTGCGCCCTATAGCAGCGCCACTTTTGATCTGTATTTTGCGCCCCAAACCCGCGGCACCCACCATGCCGAACTAAAGATTTTCCAGGCAGGCAGTGCGCAGGCACTATCTCTAAATCTTACAGGCTTAGGCTCCCAGATTTACCAGATTCCCTTCATCGATGCCTTTGAAAGTGATACAATGAAAGGCATAGTGCTAAACCCTGCTCCGGCAAGCGGTTGGGAGCTAAATCAAGAAAGCTGGGATTTTGGCAAGCAGTCTTTGGCAGCATTTGCCTTGAATAAAGATTCCGCCCAGCCTTGCCACCTTTTATACGATCTCGATTTTGGCGAGACTGCTGGCATCAATAAACTCAGTTTCGATTGGGAAAGCCGCATCCCGCCCAATACCGGAGCCTCTTGCCAGGTGCGGCTTGTGGATTGGGATTTTGAGCCTGAAACCGGACAAAGCACCCAAAATGGCATACTCTTAGCCAATCTGGCTTTAAGCAATAGCGGCAAACAGCATTACGAACAAAGCCTGGAAGGTATAAGCGGGCAAAAAAGATTGCTATTTACCTTTGCTATCCCAGCTTTGCAAAATACCCCCAAACCGCTTTTTGTTTTGGACAATCTCCAGATTTTAGACCCCTATACCCAAATAGCAAAAGAGGTGGTGGATTATCGGGCAATATTTAGATTCGCAGATCCCCGCACCTTTGATGACCCCCGCTTGCCAAATAGCAAGCTCCAGCTTGATAATATCATTGCGCCCAATGGCAGCGCGCTTTTTGCCAGCCTCAATATGGATAAAGATTACCTTCTGCTTCCCAACGTAGGGCTGCATTTTTCTTTGCAAGGCTACCGGCTGGACGGCAGCAAACTAACGCTCACCAATGCCTTAGGCTTCAAACCCCGGGAATTGATCTACGGCGAAAACCAAAATCCGCAATGGCAATTAGTAAGCCAGGATGATTCCTGGACCGCGCAAAGCCTCAGTTTCCACGTGCAAAATAGCGAGAGCTATCGCTACGGAATCGAGCTATTTTGCCCCATCCGAAAAGACGCCGGATTCCCCTATGCCCTCAATCTCTTCCAAATCTCGCAAGCCAAGACCAACGCGCTGCAGATTCGCTGGCAAAGCGCTTTTGAACAAGAGCTTTCCAGCTATCAGCTTTATCGTTCCAATGCGAGCTTTTTCCACTATGCGCAGCCGCTGGCAAGCCCCCTGGAAGCCAAAAACCAGATGGAAAACCAGGATTATTTATATATAGATTCCGAACCTCTCTCCACCCCCATATCCTTCTATTGGCTTGTGGTAGAAGACTTAAACGGTAAATCTTACGTGCATGGTCCCTTGCGCTTTAGTTTCGCTCCTGATGACCCACCAGATTCCCCTCAGCCAGAAAAAGACCGGCTCCTGGGCGCCTATCCCAATCCCTTTAATTATTATACCAGCATTGGCTATGAGCTTTGCGAAGCCGCAAAAATAGAGATCGCAATCTACAATATTAAAGGACAATTGATCAAAAAACAAAGCATAAAACACGATAATCCGGGACGCTATTTTTGGGATTTTGATAGCCTGCAACAAAAACAGCGCAGATTACCCAGCGGCACCTACATCATCCGGCTCAAATCCGCCAAATTCTCTCTCACCAAAAAGATGCTTCTCCTAAAATGAATAGTGCCGGGGATGCCCCACAATAAAAAAAAGCCCCGGTTTCCCAGGGCTTTACATAATCTAATAGCTATCTTTTAATTCGCACTGCCCAAGATGTAAGAAAGGTTAAACATCAGAGTGCGGTTATAAATTTCATATTTCTTGGGAATATCTTTCGCGATATTGCTCAAACCCATATCGTAGCGCAATCCTGCCATAAATTGCTTTAGGAATACCACGTCTATGCCAAAATCTACACCGTATTCGAGTCTTTCCGAATCATCCAGGATATCATGATCGCTGTGTTTATTTCCGCCTTTGGCAAGTACCAATTAAGAAATATTGGGACCGATAAAGGGTTGAATCTTGAGGACGGATACGCCCAAATCGTATTTGAGGTGAATCGGAATCTGTACGTAAGACAGGCTGGTAAAAGGATCTGTAGGCAAATCCACATTGAAACCCTTTTTGGTAAAGAGGATTTGCGGTTCTACGATAAAGTTATCACCACTTTTGTATTGCACAAAGGCGCCTGCGTTAAAACCAGTTCGGGATTCATTTTTCGTAATGTCTTTTTGGCTAACATTTGCCATATTCAAACCTAGGGTAATACCCATATCTGCCTGTGCAAAAAGCGCGCCTGCAAAGAGGCTAAGCAGTACCAAGATAAGACTGATGCGTTTCATTGTTTCTCCATGTTTTTTATTTATTTTTGCTTTATTTGTTCTGCATTATTATCAGCATAAACTTATATCAAGTTAAACGGTTTCGGCGATTTGGCAAATGCAATAAACAAAATCCCCACTTTGAGGCTGCCCAGAAATACGCAAACAACACAACAACAATAAATGTCCATCCCTGAAATGTAGGGGTTCAATGCCTTGAACTCGCCGAAATCTACACGCAACAGGTAATCATTACGGATTCTGTATCAATTTATTACGGTGTGCGCTGCGCACACGTTTTGTTAAAAGCGGGCGCAAAGCATTGCGCCCCTACACTCCCGTTTCGATAGATATTGTGCTTGGTTTTGGCATTTCGGGACAGCCCCATTCAAAAATATGTCTGTTTGTTCTTACCAAGATTCCTCTTCACTTGCCTCTATCAGGCGAAACCATAAATATGCGGTTGCTGCCACAGAAAGCCCCCAGCCGATTCCCGCATTTCTTAGATTCTTTTTTTTGGTTTTTTTGCTATATGAAGTCCGATAAGCTTCGGCATATTCAGGCTCATTGTTTTGCGCTATTTGTCGCATCGTTTCAGTATCGGGCGTGGTGTCTTGTACTGATATAGATTGACTCTTTTTTGCCATGAATTCGGCATGATTTTAAGGTTAAATATTGAGGGTTTTCTTAGGCATTGCCAAAATGATGTGCTGGACTCATGCTATTTGAGATCAATAAACGAGCTTAGCCCGTCAGGGCTAACAGTTTAGGTAGCCCAGGGTGTTCTTGCCCCAAAATGAGCTTGCGAGTTTTTGGCAAGATAAACCCTGGGTAATTGATGCATTTTGATGGTTGTCTTTTTATCCGCTAGCCCTCCCCTTAGATTTACTCCCCAAAAACGCGTTTTGGGGAGTAAATCTAAGGGGAGGCTGGGGTTTTATTTATCATATTGCTACATAACGCGATTGCTATCTAAAATGCCACCCCTAAAGGGGTTCCACTCGGCAGCCAAGCATGATATTCCCTGTTTAAACTTCCATCTTATATGAGCTTTTGAACCTGTAAAAGCTTTGAGATTATAAGATTATTTATACACGATATATTTTTTAATCGTTTGCCGAGTATAAATCACCTCATTTGGCTCAATTATTGGTCAATCAATTTCTGTACGGGACAGGATAATCTGGCGCTTCCCCGCTTCTTGCCCTCATGATGCCCTCGCCTCTACCCGCTTTTTCTGGGGAGAGAGGACGGCATTGTGAGGGAGAGAGACGGGGTGGCAAGGCAAAGAAAGCTCCAGGATGTCTCGTATTGAAATTGCTTGATCAAATAAGGAGTCTTATGAGGGGATTTATATTTGATAATAGGCGATGAAATATTGCGGTTATAAATTATCCTAAAACCCATACTTGTAAACTATTAAAGCATACAAACATTGAAAGCTTGAACGATGAATATCATGCTTGGCTGCCGAACGGAGAGGCTGTCCAGAAACAAGCAAACCACACGACAACAAGAAATGACCACACCTGAAATGTAGGGGTTCAAGGCATTGCAGTTCGTGAAGTCAATGTCGGCTGATAGTTTCGGTATCGGTATAAATTTCTTGCCAGCATTAACTCCACGCCTGGCGTAACAATAGCGACAAGATGTCGCTTTTACAATCAAACGGCAAGATGCCGTTTCCACGATAAA
>JAQVIX010000028.1:20519-30667 GCA_028695495.1 Candidatus Cloacimonadota bacterium
CAATGTCGGCTGATAGTTTCGGTATCGGTATAAATTTCTTGCCAGCATTAACTCCACGCCTGGCGTAACAATAGCGACAAGATGTCGCTTTTACAATCAAACGGCAAGATGCCGTTTCCACGATAAAATATCCGTTCAATCTGTGTAACGATTGGGCAGACACATTGGTCTGCCCCTACAATTCCAGTGCGTGCGCAGCCCTGCTACCTGTAAATAATGCTTATTCCAAAACAAATATCTCCGAACCGAGCGTAAGCGCCTAACACCTAACCCCTATCACCTAACACCTAAGATTTGCCACGAGCGTCATCTACGATTAACCTGCGCTTGCGCAGCCGCCATTATTCATTATTCATCATTCATTATTCATTTGCGAGCTTGCTCGCATCGCCTGCAACCTTGAATTCCATGCACTCCAACTCATACAAATCTTGACATTTACGCCCAAACACACGATTCCCTTCAAACAAAAGACTTGACGAAAAACGCAGCCCCATAGAATTGAACATAAGTTCATTCAAACGAACCGAAAAAAGAAAAGAAGGAAGCTTTATGGCACGCCAAAAGACACTCAGAGAATTGCAAGAACTGCCCATTATCAAGGGATTCCGTCCCTTGTGGCTACGCCCGCGCTATGGACGTGCCATCACCTTACATTTAGAAGAATATGAGGTATTACGCTTGGTGGATTATGAGGGACAAACTCATGAGGAAGCCGCCGAGCTAATGAAGGTATCCCGCCCCACGGTTACGCGCATTTACGAATCTGCCCGCAAAAAGTTAGGGGCCGCGCTGGTGGAAGGGCGCAGCTTCCTGATAGAAGGCGGAGATGTAAGTGTATCTCAAACGCATTATCTTTGCGAAGAGTGTCAGCACCGCCTGAGTTTGCCTTTGGATGCCGAAACCCCTGCCCTTTGCCCCGCCTGCGGAACGGAACGGCTGGTAAACTTAAACGATTGTTTTGTACGCGGTTGCCAGAGATGCAGCCGTTGTAAATAGCAAAAAATACAGCATAGCAAGGAGAAAACATGAAAATCGCCATCCCTTTAACAGCAAACGAGCTTAGCTCACACTTTGGTCACTGCGAGGTTTTTGCCGTCTATAGCATTGAAAACAAGCAGATTGTAAAAGAGGAAATCCTGGATCCCCCCGTGCACGAACCCGGTTCCCACCCCCGTTTTTTACACGAACAGGGCGTAAAAGTGGTAATCGCCGGCGGCATGGGCATGAGAGCGCAACAGCTGATGCAGCAAAACGGCATTGAGGTAATCATCGGCGTGTGTCCGCAGCCGCTTAAAGAAATAGTTGCTTTGTATCTGGAAGGAAAGCTGGAGGCTGGCGAAAATCGCTGTGATCACTAATGAGAATAGCCATTGCCAGTGGTAAGGGTGGTACCGGAAAAACCACTTTATCCGTAAATCTTGCCTTGAAGCTTGCCGAAAGCAAAAGCACGGCGCTGATCGACCTGGACGTGGAAGAGCCAAATGGCAGCATCTTCCTGAAAGGAAAGCTGATAAATAGCTTGGATGCCCAGCGCATGGTGCCGGTATGGGAGCAAAAGAAATGCAATCTTTGCGGCAAATGCCCCGCCCATTGCCTGTACAACGCCGTTATCCGCCTGGGCGATTACATCCTGGTAATGCCCGAGCTTTGCCATTCCTGCCACGCTTGCAGCGAGCTATGCCCAGCAGATGCCCTGCCCATGCAAGCCTCGCCTTTGGGAACGATTAACCACTTTCAGGAAAACAAGCTGGACTTTTTGGAAAGCCGCCTGAATATCGGTTTGGAAATGGCAAGCCCCTTGATAAATCAGGCTTTGGCATATACGGATAAACATTTTGCCACGCACGAATATCAGATACTGGATAGCCCCCCAGGCACCTCTTGCTCGATGATAGCCGCGGTGCAAACGGCGGATTATAGCATTTTGGTAACCGAGCCTACCCCCTTTGGGCTTTACGATCTCACGCTGGCGGTGGAAACCTTAAGACATCTTTCGCAGCCTTTTGGGGTGGTGGTAAATCGCTGGGGCATCGGTAATAACGAGGTAATAAAATATCTGGAAAAAGAGAATATTCCGCTGATTGCCAAGATCGATCACCAGCGCGAAATCGCCAGTTTCTACAGCCAAGGCAAAATCCTGTACCGGGATTTCCCCACTGTAAATACGGCGCTGGAAGCCATTATCTCGCATTTGGAGGCGCTTAAATGAAAGAAATAGTATGTATTTCGGGCAAGGGCGGAACGGGCAAAAGCTCTGTGGTAGCCGCACTTAGTTGGATTGCCAAAGATGAGATATTGGTAGCAGATTGCGATGTGGATGCAGCGGATTTGCACTTGATATTTGCACCTGAACCAGAGAAATCTGAGGAGTTCTATAGCGGCATCAAAGCCGAAATCGACCCCTCCCGCTGCATTGCCTGCGGTATCTGCGCTGCCAAATGCCGTTTTGATGCCATCCACCCGGTGGGCAATGTGTATCAGGTAAAGCCTTTGGATTGCGAAGGTTGCGGCTATTGCTTCCACGTATGCCCGCAAAATGCCATTTC
Organism: Candidatus Cloacimonadota bacterium; assembly: GCA_028695495.1. Lineage (GTDB taxonomy): Bacteria > Cloacimonadota > Cloacimonadia > Cloacimonadales > Cloacimonadaceae > UBA5456. Next base: position 23,069 of record JAQVIX010000028.1, read on the forward strand.
TCTACCGGAGCAAATGGTAGGACATTGTTTTACCAGTAATACGCGCTTTGGCTGCAAGCTGGTGCATGCCAAGCTGAAGATTGGCGCGGATAATTCTGGCAAACTGGTGGCAAAGGTAAAGAACGAAGCCAAACAGCTTGCCGCAGCCCTCGAAAAGGAATATATCTTAGTAGATGGCTCGCCGGGCATCGGGTGTCCGGTAATCTCCTCGCTTTCCGGTGCCAATCTGGCGCTTTTGGTTACCGAACCCAGCCTAAGCGCGCAAAGCGATTTAGAGCGCCTCTGGAAGCTAATTCAGAAGTTTCAGATTCCCGCCGCCTGTATTATCAATAAGGCGGATATCAATCCCAATATAAGCCACGAGATCAAGAAATGGCTAAAAAAGGAAGGCATCCGCATGCTGGCAGAGCTTCCTTATGATGAGGATTTTCAAGCCGCCATCGTAAACGGCAACAGCGTTTTAGAATATAATTACACAAAGTGGCAGCCGGTATTTGAAAAAATCTGGCAAGCCCTGAAGGAGACAAAATGAAAATAGCCTTTACTTCCACCGGAGACGGATGGGACGCCAAGGTAGATCCCCGCTTTGGTCGCACGGATTATTTCCTAATCTATGATGACGCCACCGAAGCTTTCACCTTGGTAGATAATACCGAAATCCGCTCGGTAGAACATGGTGCCGGACCCAAAAGCGCAGAGAAGATCTTTGAGCTGGCTCCGGATGTACTAATTACTGGTAATGGTCCCGGCGGAAACGCCGCGAGCATCTTAACCAAAATGAAGATGAAAATATACGTCGGTGCGGGTGGAATGAGCATCCGTGAAGCTTACAACGCATTTAAAAATAATGAATTACAAAAAGGAGTTTAAGAATGCCTTATTATGATGGAACTGGTCCCTGGGGCGATGGACGCCCGGGACGTGGAATGGGACCCTGCGGACGTGGCGCTGCCTTTGGCGGACGCGGCAGACGCATGGGTGGACGCGGCTTTGGTGGTCGCGGATTCTTTGGTCGTGGATTTGTAGCTCCCCAGAATATGGATAGCGTATATCAATATTCCAAGGAAAACCTGGAAGCTCAAAAGAAAGAGCTGGAAGCACAATTAGAATGGATAAATAAGGAATTAGAACAATAATGGCGGACGAAAAAGATACTCAAGTAGCGCACAACCTGGCGAAAATAAAGCACCGCGTGCTGGTAATGAGCGGCAAAGGCGGAGTGGGTAAAAGCTTCGTGGCAGTGAACTTGGCTTACGGCTTGGCAATGCAAGGCAAAACCGTGGGCTTACTGGATATAGACGTGCATGGTCCCTCCATAGCCAAACTTACCGGCATTGAAGGAGTGGAAATCCCCATGGACGAAGCCACCGGACGCCCCGCCCCCATCGCCGCACTTTCCAATCTCTATGTGCTTACTGTGGCATCGCTTATCACTTCCGAAAGCAGTGCCCTCATCTGGCGCGGACCGCTCAAAATGGCGCTGATTAAGCAATTCTTTAGCGATTTTGAATGGCCTCAATTGGATTACCTCATCGTGGATTGCCCTCCCGGAACCGGCGATGAACCGCTCTCCATCGTGCAAACTTTGGGTAATACGGATGGCGCAGTGGTAGTAACCACCCCGCAGGATGTAGCGATCCTTGATCTCAAGAAATCGCTGGATTTTGCGCGGCAATTGAACCTTAAGGTGCTGGGCATCGTGGAAAACATGAAGTATTTCCGCTGCCCGGATTGCGGCAAGGCTACCACTATTTTCCCAGGACAAGAACTGGAAAAACTGATCTTTGAACAACAGCTCGATCTGCTCGCCCAGCTGGAGATGGACCCCAATATCGTAATCTCTTCAGATCAGGGAAAACCATTTATCTACTTTTACAACAAACTCCCCGCCGCCCAGGCGCTAATGGACATGGTGGAGAAGGTGATACGAAAAGTAGAGACCTAAAAAATGCCCCGCTTCGGTGGGGCTTTTTTTTAGGTGTTAGGGAAGGTGGCAGCGCTGTCATATAAATCGCTTTATTAAAACCTTGACGAAATAATCGTAAAGAATATCATGGCATCTAAGAAATAGCATTATCTTTTAATAACGTTGGAGTGTCTATTTATGAATAACGAATTATGGAACATTCAAACTGAGAAAGAGTTTTTCATTAAATCGTTTAATGATTTCCTTTCCATCGACTAACTATTTTACAAAGTGAAGGACGATTATTATGCATACGTTCCCAAATCAATGCGTTCAGAAGGTAAAACGCTTCAAGGTAGAAATTCATTTATTGGACAGTACACGGAAAATTGGTGCAATGCTTTGCTTTCTCCGATTGCTAACAAACTGGGGTTGTACGCAATAAGAGGTGTTGTTTGCGAAGAACTTGATTTGCCTCCAAGGTCGCCAGCAGATATTGCATTTTGTAAAAAGAATAGTATATGCCAAAAGCCTGATGATGTAAAACTGATTTTTGAGGTAAAAATGAGCATCGTATCAAACTATAAATACTTGGGGAAAGATAGTGTTTTATACGTTGGTGATTACAAAACACACAGAGGAACGCCTTCTTTGTTGCGTTCAGATTCTATGTTGAAGGCGATAGGGAAATCAATAAACCTTAGGGTATCAAGCAAAGATGCAAGAAAAATACCAATTGTTATATTAGGAAATAGCCCCATACAAGAATCCTATGCAGCAAAAGTAGATATGCTAAAGCAATCCGGCGTGGTGCAGGGATTTTGGTCATTGCATCCCAATCCAACCGAACAGGAGCACATAAAATGTACGGACAAAAAAGGGTTTTTGACTATTAATAATACGAATGAAATATATGCACTATGTTTAAACATGATTAATAACGACTTAAGCTATTTCTCTGCAATGCTTTCTAAGCAGACTATCGGAAAGATAATTAGCATTGCAAATTTGGAAAAAACAAACGAATCCAAAGCAGAGAAGTTTTTGAGTTTACTAAACGAGGACATCCATGAATAAAGCATTAGGTACATCAACGAGTTCCTTCGGAACATCTGGCAGAGTAAACCATGACTCGACCAAATTCTACGATTCAAAACTGTATTCAGAATTAGAAATCACCAAAATTGAGGATTATTTTGAAAACGCTATACCAAGCCAGTATATAAATAGTATAATCCTGGGATCTGCTGAAAACATGGTTGAAGTTCCCGATAATTCCGTGCATTTAATGATTACTTCACCTCCATACAATGTAAGCAAAGAATACGACAAAGATTTGTCTTTGAAAGAATACCTTCAGTTATTAGAGAATGCTTTTAAGGAAACATATAGAGTTCTGGTAAACGGAGGCAGAGCATGTATCAACGTAGCAAACCTTGGCAGAAAACCCTATATTCCACTTTCAGATTATATATCAAACATGATGATAGATATGGGATTTAACATGCGTGGTGAGATTATTTGGGATAAGGCTTCCAGCGCAAGCCCTTCAACCGCGTGGGGTAGCTGGCTAAGTGCAGCCAATCCAATTCTTAGGGATGTTCATGAATATATTTTGATTTTTTCAAAAGGGGATTTTTCACGTAAACGAAACAATAAAGAAAGCACTATTAATAAAGAAGATTTTATGGCTTGGACCAAATCGGTGTGGACGATGAAAGCTGAATCGGCAAAACGCATTGGGCATCCTGCCCCCTTCCCAATAGAATTGCCTCATAGATTGATCAACCTGTATTCATTCAAGGATGATATTATTCTTGATCCATTTATGGGAAGCGGTACAACGGCTGTGGCAGCCGCAAAATTGAAAAGAAATTTCATTGGTTATGAGATTGATCCAGATTACCTTGATTTATGCAACAAAAGGATTAAAACCTATCAAGATCAGTACGAGATAAATCTATAAATGGTCTCTTGTTTAAGCTCAGGCTAAAAGCATGGTGGGTGAATAAACTACAGATCGGGGGGGGTTGAGGGCAGACACATTGGTCTGCCCCTACGATCCAGTGGCGGCATTCGTGTTAATTCGTTTTTTATTCGTGTTCATTCGTGGGTAAAGGGCTGAGCCCTATTCCCCGCCTTTCCCGGTACTTACGCATCAACAAGCAATTTTAGCCCAAGAAATAGCTTGACAAAAAGGCAGATCCGAATATGTTGTTGCAAATGATTCTCAATAACAAGGAAGGATAATGAGCGAACAACTCAGCAAATTTCAGGAATATCTGCAAAGTCAAAGGCTTAAGCTTACCCGCAGCCGCAAATTGGTGCTGGAAGCAGCCTTTTCTTTGCATGAACACTTCGATGCCGAAAGCCTGCACGAACGCATCAAGGGGCTAAATGTATCTTTGGCAACGGTGTATCGCACCCTCCCCCTTTTGCAGGAAGCAGGCTTGGTACAGCTCGCTTTGCGCAAAGACGGGCGGGACTTTTTTGAACACATTTTAGGGCATCCTAAACACTTGCACTGGCTTTGCGAAAGCTGCCAGCGCGTGTATGAAACCGAACTGGAAGAGCTAATTCCCATCTTGGAAAACAAAGCCAAATCCCAGAGATTTACAATAAACACCATAAACATCCATATCAGCGGTATCTGCTGGAAATGTAGGAAAAATGAAAATGATTCGCAATAAGAAATATACTATCGCCTTAGCCGGCAACCCAAACGTGGGTAAAACTACTTTGTTCAACGCCTTAACCGGTTCACGCCAAACTGTGGGCAATTGGCCCGGCGTAACGGTGGAACACAAAAGCGGCACTTACTCTTTTAAGGGCATAGATTACGAGGTAATTGATCTGCCCGGCATCTATAGCCTTTCTGGCGGCACACCGGATGAACTGGTTGCCCGCAGCTATATCTTAGATGAAAATCCGGATTTGATTATCAATATAGCCGATGCCTCGAATCTGGAGCGCAATCTTTACCTCACCGTGCAGCTTATGGAGCTGGGTGCCCCCATCCTGATGTGCCTCAGCATGATGGATATTGCCGAGAAAAACGGATTGGATATCGAATTGGAGCACCTTAGCGAACACCTGAACTTCTCTGTAATGCCCGTAGTGCTTAATAAACGCTTTGATACCAATAAACTGATGCAGGCGATTGAGGATAATATCGAGCTACGCCCCATCCCCGCCCAAATCCGCTACGACATGGTGGTAGAAGAGCATTTGGATAATATCTGGCAAAACGTGGTGAAAAAAGAAGCCTTGCCGGAGATTGACCCCGACCTCAAAGCTACGGACATCTATTGGCAGATACAAAAGACGCGCTGGCAGGCATTGAAGATAATCGAAGGCGACCAGGAATATGCTGGTAAATTAAGCCCCGAAGAGCGCGAAATGGTGGATAAGGAGATTAAGGCAATAGAAAAACACCGCGGGCAGGTGGCGATAAATGTAATAGCAGATGACCGTTATGGCTTTATTCGCGGTTTGGAAAAGGACGTGGTAAAACGCAAACGCCCCGACCACTGGACTTTTTCAGATGCCATCGATAAGGTGCTGCTCTCCGGCTTTTTGGGGCTGCCCATCTTTTTCTTTGTAATGTATCTGGTATTTCTTATCGCCGTAAGAGCCAGCGAACCCATTATCGAGCTTGTAGAAGGGGGCTTGGGCTGGATTTTCTTTGAGCAATTGCCCGCTCTTTTGGCGATAATTCATACGCCCAAAATCATCAGCTTTTTCTTGAGCCAAGCCATTGGGGGCGGTATCGTTACCATCGGCAGCTTCATCCCGCCCATCTTCTTTATTTATATAAGTTTATCCATCCTGGAAGATAGCGGATATATGGCGCGCGCCGCTTTTATTGCGGATAAGTTTATGCGCAAAATCGGGTTGCCGGGCAAGGCATTCATCCCGCTTTTGGTGGGTTTTGGCTGCACGGTGCCTGCAATCATGGCTACCCGCACTTTGGAAAGCCCGCGCGATCGTGTATTTGCCTCGCTACTTACGCCCTTTATGAGCTGCGGTGCCAAGCTGCCCGTTTATACCTTTTTGGCGATGGTATTCTTCCCCGCACGTGCGGATATCGTTATCTTTGGGCTTTATTTCTTTGGCGTGGTGATGGCGATGCTTACCGGACTTTTGCTAAAGAAAACGGTATTCAAAAGCGAGCCGGGCAATTTTGTAATGGAACTGCCGCCCTATCATGTACCTACCTTCAATGGCATCATGTTGCACACCTGGTTTAGGCTCAAAGATTTCATCCTGCGCGCCGGCAAGACCATCCTCTTTATGATTGCGCTTATCAGCCTCTTGCAGATTATCTATGTGCCAAATTTCCTAAGCCCTCAGAAGGAAAAAGTAAGCATCCTGGAAGTATCTGGCAAGCTTGTAACCCCCGTGCTAAAACCCATTGGCATTGGGAGCGATAACTGGCAGGCATCGGTTTCGCTCATCACCGGCATCTTTGCCAAAGAGGCAATAGTGGGCACCATGCAGAGCCTTTATAGCGGCAAAGAACTGAGTTTGGAAATGGAGGATGAAGAAGAAGCTTCGGGCAATAAGCTATTGGAGCAGAGCCTGATAGCACGTTTTGGGGATTGGAAAGCGGCGCTAAGCTTCCTCATCTTTGTGGTATTATATTCCCCCTGCGTGGCGGCACTCACCATGCTCTTCAAAGAACATGGCGGGATGTGGACGGCTTTCACCTTCATTTACCTGAACATACTGGCGTGGATAGTATCCATGCTCTTTTACCAGATTGCCAATTTTAACGCACATTCCATGTATTGGATAGCCAGTGGCGCTGCCATTTTGATCGTAATTTACTTTAATTTAAGAAATATAGGAAAGAAGCATGAACGCACAACGTAAAATGAGACAATGGGGCAGGAGATTTTTCCAGGTACAACGGCAATGCCCCTGCAAAAGAGGGGATTGCCTGCCCATGAGCGATCTTACCGAAGGCGTAAAAGGTAAAGTATTTTGCAATACAGACCTTAGAACCATCGAGCGCGGCATCTATGTAGGCGCAGATATCTCCATTTTCCGCAATGAAAAAGATGAACCAAACCTGATAGTGGCGGTGGGAGATTCACGCTATGTGTTAGATAGAAGGATAGCGCAGAATATTCGGGTTCGGGTGGAGTAGCGCCCGCTTCGCAGCATCGCCCTTCCCCTATTCTCGCCCTCGTGATGCCGTCCTCTCTCCCCCGAAAAAGCGGGGAGAGACGAGGGTATTGCGAGGGCATCAATAATGAAAAGGCGCTGTACGGCGCTGCGCGAGGGGTTAGGTGATAGGGCTTAGGCGTTAGGCGCTTACGCTCGGTTCGGAGATATTTGTTTTGGAATAGACATTTTGGCAGGTGGCAGGTTGCAGGTAGCAGGCGGCAGGGCTAACGCTCGGTTCGGAGATATTTGTTTTGGAATAGACATTTTGGCAGGCGCGCCAATCTGGATTTTCTACGAATACCCGTGGAGTTAATGGCGGCAAGAAATTTATGCCGATACCGAAACTGTCAGCCGACATTGACTTCACGAACTGCAATGCGCTTAGCTTTTTTTCTGTCCAGTAGAGTAGAGGCAGGGGTTTAATCCTGCCCCCCTCTTCAAACCGTGCATGCGGTTTTCCCGCACACGGCTTTCCGACAAAGTTCATCGCAAGCTTTCACAGTTGTCATACATATTTGTAT
>JAQVIX010000029.1 GCA_028695495.1 Candidatus Cloacimonadota bacterium
AGACATTGAAAAACAATGCAACTGTTCAATTGAATACAGATAGAGTGTAAAATGAAGAAGGAATAATGTCCTCAAAGAACCTGATAAACAAAGAATTGGAATTTACACCAACGTTTGGGACTCAACTGTACAACGACGAAACTGACCCTGAAATGAGGAGAAAGAAAACAAGTATGAGATTCAACAATCGAAGTAGAAACAAAGGCTGAATAATGCAAGAAGGAAGCGATTTAGTGATCAAGAATGTTGTCCCCATTGCAAGCCCTGTAGTAAACTATCTTACCTACATTCAAGCCTATTGTGGCATAAATTGGGAGATTTATGACACAGAGCATTTGCAGGGACTGTTTTTATCTGAAGAAGAGCGAAACTTTATGCAGGCGTGTGCTGTAGATTTGAGCTTCGGAGACGGATCGGCTGCTTCCTTAACCGAGCTGTTATATTTCCTTCCGGCATATATGTTTCGTGAAAATAGCAAAAGCTTTTTAGAATATTTTGGCTGTTTGGAACAATGCTATGAATCTCAGACTTTGTCCAGGCTATTCGAGATGTATCAAGACCACATCAATCGCTTACAAGAGTTCATTCCCAGTCTTTTAGCAAATCGAGCTTCTTTGGAACGCGATGATGTGCTCTGCATCATTAAGCAGCTTAGCACTATATATAAAGAGAATTTCCCAAAATATATGCAGTTTATCTGGGACAAAGACAAAGCAATAATAAAGAGAACTTGCGATTATATCAGCGATATCTTCGCCAAGGGTGACATTATCGGAAAATGGGAAAAGCTAACAGGATTTGAGTTATTATCAGATCACTATCAGTTGATTATAGTCCCATCTTTGCAGTTTGGACCTTGTGCAAATTCGCTAAATTATGGCGTTAATATCTTCCCTGCCCTTACAAAGCACTGTACCAAACATTACTTTGACCATTTTATCTCGCATGAAATTGGTACACATATCCTAAAACCCCACACTTTGGATAAAGCTCCGGTATCAGAAGAGAATCATCGCGTTTATTATATTGCATTTGAGAACCTGGCAAAACACTTCAACATGAAGATATTAGCCAACGAGTATCAGTATGAACTTGGGGAGGAATATTACGAGGATTCGGTTTTTGAAAGTATCTACCAGAATCTCGATGTTTTGGCAAATAATGATATTAGTTCTATGTACTTTATTGCTATAGAGCAATATAAGAAATTGAAATCATAGTATGATCTGCGTTGCATGGGAGTATTGACTGATGTTTCCCAAGTTTTTCCCATAGCCCGATTTCAAGCAAAAAAGACCGAGTGTGTGCAAAAATACACCATTATTGTGTTTATGATTGAGTCACCTCTTTCATGGCAAAATAATGATCTGCATACTGAAGAACCTTTGCGCTGAGACACAAGGGTAGGTTCAGGAGCCTAAAAGTCCGTCCGTCCGGAAGCTGGAGTTCATCAAGGCTCAGACCGCCTTCATGGATGCGGATGGCCATGTCGTGTTCTGAAATCAGCATAAATTGTATTAGTGAGCGCAGAGAACCAGTGCTTCCAGATTTTACTTCGATGGGGAGCAGTTTTCCACGGTGTGGGATCACGAAATCCACCTCAGCCGAGGATTGGTGTTTTTCTCTCACCCAAAAGCTGAGCTTGGGAGCTGATGAAGCCGAAAGACTTTGCAATTCCTGCCCTACAATGTGCTGAATTATCAGGCCTTTATGGATGGATTCCAGGGAATCTGTAAGGAAATATTCCTCCTGGATGCCAAGCTGGTAATTGAGTAATCCTGTATCAAGTAGCTGCAGCCTGGGCTTGCGCCGATATTGGGGAACCATGGGCAGCGCTACTGAAGTAACGGGAAAGCTGAGCTTTAGGAGCTGCGCTTTCTGCAACTTATCAAAAGCCTGACGGATGGTGAGCGCTTTGTAATCCGAGGCACCAAAGCCTTCCAAAGTGATGCGTTTCCCTGCTTCAGCAGGTGCTGTTTTGAGGATATGAACCAAAGCTTTTGCCATTGGAGCGTCGTCTGCATATTTATCCACATCTTCAAGATAGGCGCTTACGAGCGATTCATAGACGCGGTTTACAAGCATCATATCCTTGTGCTCCAGATATTTGGCAACCGCTTCCGGCATGCCACCTAACAGGGAATAGATTTTAAATTGGCGTTTGAGTTCTTCGATGAAGGGCGTTGAAGCAGGCACTTGGTGGTAAGCCAAAAGAAGATCATCCCTGCCCAAGGCTCCCAGATATTCTGCAAAACTGAGCGGCTGCACCCAAAGATTCTCAATTCTGCCCACCGGAAAACTCTGGTGTTTATCGCCCGCCACTACTTCCAAGAGAGAACCTGCGGCTATCACGCATAGCTCCGGCATTTCTTCGTAAAAATATCGCAACATCTTCATTGCCAAAGCACTGAACTGAATTTCATCGATAAAAAGCAGGGTCTCTTCAGGTTTTATGGGCTGTGAAAAACGTAAACAGATCAATTGAAACAGCTCACGCACCTTGAGCTCACGGGCAAAAAGCTGTCTATCTGCCTCCAGATCAAGATTCACATACAAGAAAACTGGAAAAGACTTGGCAAATTCCTTCACCACGGTGGTCTTTCCCACTTGTCTGGCACCTCTTAGCACCAAAGGCTTGTGCCTTTTTTCACTCTTCCAGCGCCGCAATTCAAGCTCAATCGTTCTTTTAATCATTTAGGACTCCTATCTGATTCTCTAATGAGGATATAAAATAAAGGGATGATAATCTGTCAAGGCAAATTATGGCACTTTCCGAGCCAAACTAAGGGCAAAATTCAGCATTTTCTGAGTCAAACTAAGGGCAATGTTTGTATTTTTGAACGCAAACTAAGGGCAATAAGGATGCGTAAAAGAGGATAAAACGCGGATAGACATTTATTTTTCCTGATATTTAGTAACACAGCGTTACTTTTTTAGAACTGATACACTCCTCTCCCAGCTTCAGCCTGAGCAAATAGACTCCTGAGGGCAGCTTGCGACCGGCATGATCCCTGCCATCCCAGAGGGCAGAGTGTTGTCCGCTTCCTTTATGCCCAAGATCCAGATCGGCAACTAATTGCCCTTTGATGTTATATACTTCAAGGGCAAGATCATTATTCCGTGACGTCTTAAAATCTACATTGACCATATTCTTAAAGGGATTAGGATAGCAAAATAGCTCAGTCTCCGGAACATGAGGGATCACAAGATCCTCAACGGCAGTACATTGGGTGGTAAATGCCTTCAATTGAGCCTGATTCTGAGCCAGGCTTCCCAGAAGTATCTCAGCGTTTTTATCTCCATTGATGTCACCGAGATAATACGATATGTGAAAAACACCATTCGGATTATAAGCTTCATTTACATAGTATTCTGTTACCAAACCAGAAACCGGGCTATAACGGTAGCAATACAAATGATTTAACTGATAGGCGTCCGTTGTAAGACACAACTCGTCGGAGAATGCTGAGAAATACAACTTTGTGAAATTGAATTCTAAACTTGGTACAGACTCAAAAACACAGGAAGGTTCCTGCCCTCCCCAGCAAAAACGCAATCCTGCTGCTCCACTGTATATTGCAAGGTCATTGAAGCTGTCCCTATTCAGATCTTGATCTAAAAAGGTATATTTGAGATGTTCATTCGTGAAATTGGCTTCCCAATCCTCTATTGTGTCGAAATCCGCAGCTCCGTAATATATTTTCAGATTGTATAAAACGCCCCCATCAATTGCAGATACGATTAGCAGATCGTCATACCCATCTCCGTTGAAATCTCCGGCAGCTATATGTATCCCCAAAAAATCATTCATATTGCCTGATTTTACCCAATCGCTTGTAGAATCAAACTGGGGACCTCCAAAGAATACATTTACCTGACCCCAACCCCAAGCCAGAGAACTGACAACAAGATCCTGATACCCATCTCCATTAAAGTCTCCTGCGGTACAGATGGCTTGCCCAAACTCCAATTGATCATATTCAGGGTAATAATCTGCTCCATCCAGCACTACATCCGGTTGATTGTTTATCGTGTTTCCGCCAAAATATATGTAAACCTTGCCCGTACACCACCACCATCCGGATTTAGGTGAGGACACCACCAGATCATCAATCCCATCTCCGTTGATATCATTACTGTAGTCAATTATTGCTCCATAAGTCAAATAAGGATCTTCCGGTTCTGGTGATTCAAGGATGTAATCCGGCAGAGAATCCATCTGCGGAGCTCCCAGATAGATAAAAAGCTTGTATTGAGAAGTATCTCCGCTGTTCGGTTGACCGCAAATGACAATGTCATTATAACCATCCCCATTCAGGTCTCCATTTCCGATAATCTGTTGCTTGCGCAGGTAAAAGAAATAACTGCTTTGCGAAACAGGAACAGAGATGGGGGAATCAATTGCCATTAGTTGTTTCAGGGGATTCTGACAGAATAGCCCTGATAAAACGGATAAAACCAATAAAACATTAAAACATCGCTTTCTCATCGTAATATCTCCTATCCAAATACTTAAGTGCTTGCACCCTATCATAAAACACCATATTTCAATTGTTATTTAAAAACCAGATAATTATTACAGGTATTAGTGTCAAGATTTATTTGTTCGAGCCATTCCAAGATTCTTATTAAATCCTAATTATCCTTTGGTGGCTGTCTATTTCTTCTGTCTTTGAGAGCGGTAAAAGGGAGTATTTAGAAATAATGCTGTATAGCTGCCCTTGCAATGCCGTCCTCTCTCCCCCGATTTTCGGCGGAGGCGTGAGGGCATCACGAGGGCATCAATACTGCATAATATGAATGTGGGATGTAATTTTAGGCTCACTTTCAAACTTAGTGGGTAGCCATCGAATATATTGGATGCGATTATTTCCCGAAATGATGGCATCCTGGCTGTCTTGTCCCGTCAGGGACAGTGGTTTAGCTAGCCCAGGGTGTGTTTGCCAAAAACGAGCTTGCGAGTTTTAGGCAAGATCACCCTGGGTAAAGAAACGCGTTTAAATAAGGAAATAAAACCCCAGCCCCCCTTGTAATTAACGGCACAAAACACCTCGTGTTTTGTGCCGTTAATTACAAGGGGGGCTGGGGGATAAAAAGGATTTCATCAAAACATGCCTGTCACCCAGGGTGATCGCGCCCAAATAGCAAGCAAGCTCATATTTGGCGGTGATAGAAGGCGGATAAGCGGCAGAAGTCCAAGGGGCTGGACGCTTTGCTCTCTACTCTCTGCTATAAACCCTCACTGAAAATTGCAAATCCACTCACCAAAACTGCAAATTACCATCACGAAAACTGCAAATTTATTTGACCTATTAAGCAAGCATAATTTCAGAAAAGAGGGTGTAATACAAATATCGTGGGAGATACTGGGTGGCACTTCCACGCTTCAGAGAGCATTCTATGTAGGATCATAGGCGTTCTTCTTCTCAATTCGGTACTTACGGTTGGGATAGTATTCAAGGTGCCCATGCGGACATCGGCATCGACCACGGAGCCGATCAGGTACAGGCGGCTCTCTAACGCGCCATAAATCGCCCGGTAGATTTCAATCATCAGTGCATCCGGGGTAGTATAGCTGTCGGGCATCAGATCACTCCCACGCGAATGGGTCTTGCAACTCTGGGCTTAAGCTCCTGCAGGCGTTCAAGTCCCTTGGGATTGAGGTAGTCTTGCAGAATGCTCAGTGCCCTTAGCTCAAGATTGGCTTTAACGCCTCTATCTCGCCACCTGTGAGCAGTTCGGTGGCAGACTGGTCTAATCCTACGGTCTTGACTATTCCCTCGCCCAAAGTCTTCAAATTGAGGAATTCGGCTGTGGAATACAACATCAGAAAACTGTAGCCAAAACGAAAAGCAACTACAAGCGGTTCATTCTCCGGAAGGTTTTCGTGTGTTGCCAGATAGTAATCATCTTTCAAGACCACCGACCGCAGCATCTCCATGACGAAGCCCTGATGTTCACAAAAAACGCCATTACCAGCCATCTCCCTCGGTAAGTTTAGAATGGACAGCATGCTATCGATCTCAACCGGGATTGCGATCATTGACCTTTCCTCATCATCTCGGCAAGTTCAATCGCTCTGCGTCCCACCTGCTTTGCCCACTTAGAAGCAAGCATGCCGTTCGCAGCCCTTTCCCAGTCTCCGGCTGCGATAAAAGACAAGGTGTTGTTGAAGCATAACAGGCCCTTGATGCCCAGATAGCAGGGTTCCCGCAAAGGAGCGAAGCGGCTTTGTGGGATGCTTTTACACATGTTGAGCAGAACAGATTGCCGCACCTCGTCCAGATTGTTGTAGATATCCGGTATCTCGTCAATCAGCAACTGCTCGCAGTTCAAAATATCTCGCTCCAACATGGCGTAAGCTTCTTTCTGAGTGATACCTCGGTCTTCCAAATTGCGCCCAATTCCGATGGTCAATTTGCCCGCAGTGCAGCGATATGGCTTCAGCCGTAAACCTTCGTGTCTTACCAACTGTGCTTTGATTCGATTCATCAGTGCATCTGTCATATTGTCTCCTTGCTCGTGCTGTGATCAATGATCCAGAGCCACGAAAGCACTACCCTGTATGTTGACAAATAAGGATGTATTAGGATGTAACAGAATTTGAGGTTGACAAAAAATCAGGAGCCTGGATATTGCATCTTGATAATAGTATTTATTCAGGATAGTAAAATGAATGAAATTGACCATATGTCCATGAACAAAAAGCAATACGACAAGGTAATCGGATACATAAGAGAGATCACTTCGCAGAGATTCTGCTATCTGAATCTTACTGATGATATCACCAAAGCTATTTTAGTAAAGCTTATGAAAAGCTCTGCTTTCTCCGAAACTCAAGAAGTTTCAACGGACTTCATCACATCCCTATTCCCCAAAGCGGTTGAAGATGTGTTTAATAGTTATCACAAGCTGTCCTTCCAATTCTGCTTTTCAAAAACTCAGGACCCCAATCTATCCGAAGATATATCACAAGAGGCTATTAAACAGCTTTTATCGTCAAAGCATCGCATTAATGACGTTTATGCCTGGTTAAGGCAGGTGACCTACAATCTGCTCCGCAAGCACTATGAGTCTAAAACTAAAGAGAAAGAGATGTACAACTTGCTCTGTATAGAAGCAGCCTATATTCAGAATGTGATGGCATCTGGCAATACTATAGATATTGAGGGATTGAGTCCTATTCTAAAAAAAGAACTGCTTTCCAGTAAGGAATATAGTGATTATGAAGCAGCACTTTCGTTTGATAATTTACACGATTATGCAGTTTCACTGAATGTAAGCAGGAAGGGAGCGCAAAAGAGAAAAAATAGAGTCATCCGTAATCTAAGATCAAAAATACTGCTTGCAATAGGCTGGCGAGCAAGCCCAGAGATTTTGAACTACAAACAGTATGATGCAATTCAGAAGTTCATCCGTGAGCTTTTGAAAATAGGTCGCAGCGACAAGGATATCAAACAGAGAAACAAAATATATCCAAGCTTGGTGCAAGTTATGAATGGCATAGATAGGATTGATGATTGGGGGATTACAATGGTAGATAACCACAGATTCAGACTCCATATATTTCATTTAGCCCAAGATAAGCAACCAATTAGCGCCACCTTCTTAATCTTCTTGAATGAGAGAAACCATATCTATGTTGAGAGCTGCAAAAAGAATGAATTCATTGGATCGCACAAGATCCCTGCTAACATACATATTCCCAAGGAAATGGGCAAGTCTCTGTGGACTTATGAAGAAATTATTTTTCTCATAAACGCATAAATCTTCAATTCTAGCGTCTCCATTTTGCTGTTTTTGACTCTTATATATATGGAAACTAATTTCAAGGAGTGTCAAAAATGAAAAGAATCATTCTTTTCCTGATCATGGCTGCTGTCAGCCTAAATGTGATTTGTGCTGTTATTGATTATACAGCGATAAATCACCAAACTCTTCCTGTCTATTCGGGTTCATTGAGTGATCCAATTGTTAAAATTGTCTATGATGACCCCTATGGAATTTATGTGATCATAGAATTAGAAGGTGTGTTGTATGTGTTCTATCTTTGATCGAAGCTTTGCTATAGTATGTCCAGTGCGCCATATCTATAATATTTATTATATAATGTTTTGTTAGCATGATAGGTTTGCTTTATGAAAGAATCAATATTTAACATTGGGATTACCCATGAAGGGAAGCAATATATGTTCAATTCCTACACATTAGCTTTAGCCGAAATTGAACCTGAACAGTATAGCCTTTTTTGCGGAAGAGAGTATCAAAATTTGATCGATCTCCAAAGCTGGGTTGATACTGGCTTTTTAGTTAAAGATGAACTTGATGAAGTGAAAGCACTGCAAGTTATTTATGATGCGAATAAGTATACACCCAATATGGCATTCACTGTCATCCCTACGCTACTGTGTAACTGTGCTTGTGATTATTGTTTTCAAGATAAATCACAGATAGCCATGAGTTCGGAGACCTATGACGTTTTAGCAGAAATTGTATTGAAAGAAATATTTAGGACCAGATTTCCTTTCGTTATTACTTGGTACGGTGGCGAGCCATTTCTTTGCCTCAAAGAGATCAAGGAATTTACAGACAAGATAACACACATAGCTGGGAGCAATATGCTTAAGCAAAGTTTTATTACAAATGGGACAATATTTAACAAGGAATTACTGGACAGCATCTCTGCTCAGAGCACAATTGAGATGATACAGGTTACACTAGATGGCGTAAAGCATCACCACGATAAAGTTAGAAAGTACAGATCCGGTTCAGGCACTTATGATACCATTATTGCCAATATCCCATTATTAAGTAAATATGCTCCTGTGTCGATAAGAATTAACGTTGACTACACTAATCTCATCACGATTGAAGAGCTGCTTAATGATATTAGTTTCTTAGCATCTGTTTCTAACAGAACATCGATATATTTCGCTAATATCAGGAAGTACAATGATAATGTTAAAATTGACAACAATAGATGTATCGATAGATTCCATTTTATGGAAACAAGTATTCAATTATCATCAATTGCAAAAAAGTATGGATTTCGTGTAAATGTTTACCCACGATGTTCATTGGGTTGCGTTTACAGTTCACAAAATGGCTTTGTTGTTGATCCGAGAGGTGACTGTTATAAGTGTTGGGATACTATCGGTTTTGATCGTAGTAATCTAGGGAACATCCGAAATATGCCTGCCTTATTCAGTTCTCCTGAGTATATCAGAACCCTTGGGTATAATCCTTATATTAACTTGGAATGTAAAGCTTGTAGCGTTTTACCCATTTGCAGATCTGAATGCCCAGCAATTCTTGCAGGCGATACTCCTATTGACAAAGAGAACATAACATGTGAAGAGATTAAAAACATTATCATGAAGTGTGTATTGACTAGAATCACCCCGCACGAACAAAAACAAACCAAGGAGAACCAAAAATGAGAATAATCGTAAATCCGATCAATCATATGGCACCACATAGTCCCATTAATGGCAGATGCATCATCATAAATATATGCATGTCTCATTGCGTATGCGATTCTGGTGGCACAAAATGTGCATGTCACTCAGGATCATGTCTTGTAGAAGTAACACCTCCTAGCTGCCCTTCAGAAGGACCAAATCAATAGTATTCATCGTGCGGGGTGAATATTTATCATTTTAAATTGGAGAATAAAATGAAAACAAACCAAAAGATTAAAGAAGCTATTAAGTGGCGCAATATGCTGTTGTTTATTGTTCTTACCCTTACACTCAACGTATTGAACGCTGCTGATACTTGGAATACTTCAAGCGAATATATGAGCTTGACCGAGCGAATCGAAAACAATCATAGCTCACATAAGAGAGTTGATATAGGTGATATTCGTATGGGTAATGATAAGGATTACTACTCGCCATCACCCTTCAATGAAAAGCATTACTTGTTTTATGATTCTCATAATCTTTACTATACCGTTATCGCAGAAATCGATAGCAGTTTCAGTAAAGGAATTGAAGCTGTAAGAGACGGAAGCACAGTTAGTGATGCATTCTATTTATGTCTTATTACGCAACCAGAGTCACACATGGCATATGTTTATTGTTTTTCTCCGCTCGAGAGTAAAATGGATTATGCCTTTGATTTTAGCTTTAAAACAAACCTTAATTGGAATAGCAACTATCAATACAGATCGGAACTCCACGGTAATTTATGGCTAATTGAAGCAACAATTCCTTTTAACGATCTTCGATACTCGGGAAATCCACCCTACAATTTTTCAGTGATGTTTCGAAGGATACATCACAAATCAGCGTCGTTCTTCAGGTATCCTTGTATTGACTCAAGAATTGGATTAGAGTACTTTAAAAGCTATTTTCCCATAAGAATTGAAAGCAGAATAGCTCATGCCTGGATGCCAAAACTGAAGCTACACTCTGCCTCAGTATATGATCTACAACATGAGCGGGGAAACAAGCTTAGAGACAATATGGGCTTGAATTTCAGCCTGAAACCGGATCAAAATAGCACTGCCAGAATCACCATACAACCAGATTTTTCCGATACCGCGCTTGATTCTGAAACCAGTATATACAATAGTAAATATCCGCCAATGATTGAGGAAAACCGCGGGTTTTTTATAGAGGATTACGATCTTCTGGCAGCAAGATCAGATTTTTGGTACACCCGGCAAATTATAAGCCCATTGGCAGCAATAAAATATAACCGTACAGAGAATAATAGTGCTTTGGCTATCTTGGCTTTGAAGGACAAGAAATATGATAACGAAGCGGAATCGGGAGATTATTGGTTGGCTTCAGGTTATGCAAAAAACATCGGAGTGCAACAGGTGATTTTCAATGCCTACGCCCGTACATCTGAAGATTTGGGAGATCAAAACTTATTAGGTTATCTGATATTGGGCATCCGACCCTGGCATAAAATTGTGATAAATCCAGAGTTTTGCTTAAGCTATGATAATCTATCGGATACTAAGCAGATCGGAACTCATGGAAAGCTTGCCACCGCCTGGCAAGGAGAGCATCTTTCGTTTATATGCGGTTATGAATATATCGATAAAGATTTCTCCGCACGCATGGGAGCGGTAAATGAAACAGATCAATCCAGGCTTATGGCGCAGCTTAGGTATCAAAGATATTACCAGTCCATCCTGAATTCGATTTCGGCTGAGATAGCGGTGTCCGATATATACGATCAGGATTTTACTCAAAACCAATATCGTTATCTTAACTTATCCATGAGTGCCGCGGGGTTTGAAAACGCCTTGTCTTTGAACTACAACAGCAGCTTTTCCGAGGAGCTCTACAGTTTATCCCAATACGGCATATTTTCGCACTCTTGGGATCTCTCGCTCTCCAAATACCGGTATATGGTGCCTTCACTAAACCTTGCTTATGGCAAAAGCATCATTTATAGCCAAAACCGAACTGCAAACTACCTTAGTTTCACTCCCAGAATTTGGCTGGAGGTAAACCAAAATACAAACTTGGGGCTTGGGGCATATTATATCAAGTATTATATGCCGCAAACAGATAACTTTGATAATGAGTATTTTCTTTTCAACCTAAATCTGCAAACCCGCTTTGTGGACAAAATATCCATTACTCAGGGCATCCGGCTAAATGACTATACAAATACCATCGTTCCGGCTTCTGAGGAAAGCCCGGCAATGCTCAATAATGGCTATATTGGCTATTACGTGAATCTGGATTGGAAGCTAAACAATAATATAGGCATCATAGCAGGCTACAAGTCCAAAGAGAACAGATTGCGCATGGGAAATATGCGGCAATTGCTGGTAGATGACCAAAATGTGTATCTAAAAATGGAATATCAATTCTAAATGGTCGGCATGATTAACAAATACTATTCTCACTACAGAATCCTGTTCCCATATATTAGGAAACACACATCTAAATTGATACTTGCTTCAATACTGACAATGATTACATCGCTATCTATATTACCATTACCCCTATTGACCAAAAGGTTTATAGACTATAGCATCAAGTCTAAAGACTCATCAGAAATAATTTATATAGGCGTTATTATCATATTGTCTACAATTATACTCAATGCAATTGGGATGTTGCAGCAAAAGTACTTTTATAATATTAATCAACAAATAATTCGCAATATCAAGCAAGATGTATTGTCTAAAATATTCAACGCCCCATGGCGCATTATTAATGAAAGAGGATGGGGTTATTATATGTCAAGAGTTGAAGATGATACGGAAAGAATCAGTGAGTTTTTTATAGATAATCTATTAAACGTAGCATCTCAAGTAATAACGTTAATTGTTGGCGTAACTGCTTGTGCCATAATGTACAGTAAACTTACAGCATTTCTTTTGCCATTTATTCCCCTATATTGCCTTGCGTCCGTACACTACAATAGGAAAATTACGATGACACTTGAAGAATTATTTGAAAAAAAAGCTGAACATACTGAGCAATTAAATGAGTCTCTGCATACTGCAACTATCTGTAAAATTTCAAGTGACTTTTCATACCCCCAGAATCGATATGCTAGCACTCTTTCTATGTATATAAAACATCTCACGCGATACTTTCATGTTCAAGTCTGGAGTGATTTTACCATAACAATAATTGGTGGATTTATAACTGTAACAATTTTCGTTTTTGGTGGGTTGAAAGTTATTAGTGGATTGATGTCATTAGGGACCTTGATAGCATTTAACTCATTCTTTGCATATGTGACCAATCCAATAGAATCACTTGTTAGGATGATTTTTCAGATAAAGAAAGCAACTGTATCATTTGAAAGAATATCCGAGATATTCGCATTACCTCAGGAAATACCTGATCTGGGCAGTATTGGTAAATTTGATATCTATGACATTGCACTAGAAAATGTGTCGGTAATGCTGAATGAGATAGACATTCTCCAATCCATTTCCATGAACATCGTTTCAGGAGATCGGGTTCTGATTACCGGATCTTCAGGGGCAGGTAAGACCACGATATTAAGAACAATTATTGGGATAGTTGAATGCAAAGACGGATTCATACGAATAAACGGAAAGGTTGCCGTCAACAAAGATTTTTGCGACTTTCGCACAAAGATAGGATTTGTTGAACAAGAACCCTACCTCGTTAATGACACAATAAGCAACAATGTAAAGTTGGTAGCCGGAAACATCACGGAAGAGGACTTAGATGCCGCAGTATGGATGTCAAATGTATCAGAATTCGCACTAAAAAGTCCCGATGGGCTTCAACGTGTTGTGGGACATAATGGCAATAAATTGTCAATGGGACAAAAGCAGAGAATTGCGCTGGCAAGAGCAATAATTAGGAAGCCTCAACTGCTCTTGCTTGATGAGCCACTGTCGAATGTTGATCCAATTAGTGAGGAGTTTATATTGGAAACCGTTAGATCGCTCCCAAAAAATATGATTGTGATAATGGTTTCTCATAAACCAGTTCCTAACGATATGTTTAACAAATGTTTCGTAGTTGAAAATGGAACAATTGTTGCTTCTGACCATAGAACATAATCTGATATTATTAAATCAAATTGGAGGATAGAATGATGCGAGTATTTATTGGATTCATATTAAGTGCCATACTTTTATGCCTTGGCCTAACGTCTTGTTGTGGCGAAAGATGTTTCTTAAATCACAATACTCCGACAGTCAATGGAGTCAAACTAAAGTACGTGAACGAAATCGACATACAACAAGTATATGAGCATTCTCACCTTGAGTTATCTTCTGGTACGGGTTCAACTAATCTGCAGGGTGTTGACGACAATGTTATAGACATTAATGTCCAATACTATGAATACGAGCCCGGAGATGCATCACTGTATATAGAAGATGGCTTATTGATGGCAAAATCTATCTCAGGAAAACCGGTGTCAATATCTAACGTGAAAGGTAAAGTGCCACAATCAACTGACTTGCGCATCGATGCTGGTACGGGAAGTATTGTTGTATCCGGTATGGATCACAGCTCCGTGATTTCTGTTGATGCCGGGACGGGAAACATCGAAATATCAAGAAGTAATGTAGGGACCTTGCGTCTAAGCTCGGGAACAGGTTCAATTAATCTGAACTACATTAACTGTGCCGCAGGAAAAGTTTCGACAGGAACGGGCAATATTAATATCACAAACAGCTTAATAAGCAGAAGAGATTTCTCTGTAGGAACAGGTAAGATTATTGAAAACAATGATTAAGAAGAATTGATGATTAAATATTCTCAAAGATGGTGTGTTATAACCCCATATCAGCGTAAATCATTGTATAAGTCCTACACTTCCAATGAAACGGTGGAAACGGTGTATGCGCTCCGGCGACACTAATAGGGCTCATATTTGAATCGTATTCGACCTGGTCATCCTTGATCCAAGGTGCGAGGGCTTTGATGTAATCTCTGGCATCATCCAGGCTGTTGGACTTGGTATCCAGAGCCATGAGATTGTCCATCACTTCCAGTGCATCATTGAGGGGATAGACTTTGTCTTGGGCAGCCAGAGCCCGGCAGATGTCGCTGGTGCGGTCATCAAGGATCACCACGAGCTTGTAGTATTTGACTTTGGCTTTCCTGTAGCCTTGTAACCTTCCGAATTCACGTATTCTGAGAGCTGTATGCTCTGCCAGTCCCTGCCAGTAGTGGGAGGAGCGGTTAGCGAGATCATTGAACTGTGCTTTGAGGGTATCTGCCAGCATTTCTGTGGTATAACCCTGCTCGATAGCTTTGGAGAGGGTATCTGCAAAGTTCTGCCGCACATCAGTTTCAAAGTGATTTCCGATCCAGAACAACTGCTGCTTCTGGATGGTGGCGGTCAAGTGTTGGTCTTCGATGCCCCAGCGCCCGATGCTGGTCTTTGTGGGAGCTTGCACTTGGACGTCTCTCAGTCCGAGCCGCACACAGCGGTCAATGATCGCCTTGGTGGCCCCATTGACCAGAGCTGCGAAGTCATCTCCCAACTGAGTGTTAATAATGCTCATAAGCCTGTCTATGGCGTCATTATTTAGCTTCTCTGCTCTTGGTTGTCGATGGCAGTCAAAAGTGCACCAGAAATGGAAGTTTAAATTGCACCACTAAATAGGTGTGAACAATATCAGCCTTCTGAATTAAAAATCAGGAGGCTCCCATGAAAGGAGTAGAGATGTATTACAAGGTTCAAGCTCTGGTGTCAGAATCAAAAAGCCTGCGTGCGATAGCCGAAGAATTAGGCATTAACCGCAGGACAGTGAAGAAGTTTGCATCCCTCAGCTTGTCGGAAGCAAACCAATACTATGAACAAGGTATTCAACGCAGAAGTGAATTTGATGTTGCCAAAGGGTTTATCAGCGATAAGCTGATACGTTATAACAAGATAAGATCCAGTAATCTTTTCCATCAGGTGAAAGAACGTTATCCAGACATTAAAGCCGGAGAGCGCAGTTTTCGCAATTACATAAGGAAATTGAAAGACTCGTTGCCACCAAATCCTGAGGAAAGTCGCGTCTATGAGCCGGTAGATATCAGGGAACCTGGAGTTCATCAAGGCTCAGACCGCCTTCATGGATGCGGATGGCCATGTCGTGTTCTGAAATCAGCATAAATTGTATTAGTGAGCGCAGAGAACCAGTGCTTCCAGATTTTACTTCGATGGGGAGCAGTTTTCCACGGTGTGGGATCACGAAATCCACCTCAGCCGAGGATTGGTGTTTTTCTCTCACCCAAAAGCTGAGCTTGGGAGCTGATGAAGCCGAAAGACTTTGCAATTCCTGCCCTACAATGTGCTGAATTATCAGGCCTTTATGGATGGATTCCAGGGAATCTGTAAGGAAATATTCCTCCTGGATGCCAAGCTGGTAATTGAGTAATCCTGTATCAAGTAGCTGCAGCCTGGGCTTGCGCCGATATTGGGGAACCATGGGCAGCGCTACTGAAGTAACGGGAAAGCTGAGCTTTAGGAGCTGCGCTTTCTGCAACTTATCAAAAGCCTGACGGATGGTGAGCGCTTTGTAATCCGAGGCACCAAAGCCTTCCAAAGTGATGCGTTTCCCTGCTTCAGCAGGTGCTGTTTTGAGGATATGAACCAAAGCTTTTGCCATTGGAGCGTCGTCTGCATATTTATCCACATCTTCAAGATAGGCGCTTACGAGCGATTCATAGACGCGGTTTACAAGCATCATATCCTTGTGCTCCAGATATTTGGCAACCGCTTCCGGCATGCCACCTAACAGGGAATAGATTTTAAATTGGCGTTTGAGTTCTTCGATGAAGGGCGTTGAAGCAGGCACTTGGTGGTAAGCCAAAAGAAGATCATCCCTGCCCAAGGCTCCCAGATATTCTGCAAAACTGAGCGGCTGCACCCAAAGATTCTCAATTCTGCCCACCGGAAAACTCTGGTGTTTATCGCCCGCCACTACTTCCAAGAGAGAACCTGCGGCTATCACGCATAGCTCCGGCATTTCTTCGTAAAAATATCGCAACATCTTCATTGCCAAAGCACTGAACTGAATTTCATCGATAAAAAGCAGGGTCTCTTCAGGTTTTATGGGCTGTGAAAAACGTAAACAGATCAATTGAAACAGCTCACGCACCTTGAGCTCACGGGCAAAAAGCTGTCTATCTGCCTCCAGATCAAGATTCACATACAAGAAAACTGGAAAAGACTTGGCAAATTCCTTCACCACGGTGGTCTTTCCCACTTGTCTGGCACCTCTTAGCACCAAAGGCTTGTGCCTTTTTTCACTCTTCCAGCGCCGCAATTCAAGCTCAATCGTTCTTTTAATCATTTAGGACTCCTATCTGATTCTCTAATGAGGATATAAAATAAAGGGATGATAATCTGTCAAGGCAAATTATGGCACTTTCCGAGCCAAACTAAGGGCAAAATTCAGCATTTTCTGAGTCATACTAAGGGCAATGTTTGTATTTTTGAAAGCAAACTAAGGGCAATAAGGATGCGTAAAAGAGGATAAAGCGCGGATGATCAGTGTTTTTCAGCAGCGGGAAAAATGAGAAAAAAGGGGAAGAAGCTGGATGTTTTATTTGGTTTTTGGTTCAATAAAACGATATTGCTACCTAAGCTTTCCTTCCTCCGGAACTAATCCGGCGGGCATGTTGTGGCATTTCTGGACAGCCTCAAAACTGGCTAAATGTCCATAAATCATAGGAAATATTTACATCCAAAACCTCTCAGGGTCACCTACTAAGTTTGAAAAAGACCCAAAAATAAATCCCATTTTGTCCACAGCTTGTCCACTATAGTGGTATTGGATACCCAGGTTTAGATTTTCATAAATCAAAACCCGGCGGAGGTATCTGCGTGAGGCGTGGCGTGCCTAAGCCACGGGGCGAAGCTGTAGCCAGGCAACGCGTTGCCTGGCAATGAATAATGAATGATGAATGATGGCGGTATTGCTCGCAAGCTCGCAATGGTTAATTAGAAGCTAACGCATGGTGTGTGTGGTCTGGGAAAGCTTCTTGAACTCTTTGCCGCTTGCATAAGGCGTTAACGGCGATAGAAGGCGGATAAGCGGCAAGAAGTCCAAGAGGCTGGCTCGCTACGCTCTCTGCTCTTCGCAAAAACTATTTTTTAGCACTCTCACATTTTGATTGACAATTTTCCTGTTTGAATTAGATTGTCCTTGGATTAGCAGTATGAGCAATCGACTGCTAATAAATATCAGAGGCGGTAAGCATGAAGAAGAATGAGATAAGACTCTATCAGGCGCTCACAGCGCTGGTGGATGAATACATCCAATTTTGCGAGCCGATATCTTCCCGGATATTGAATGAGAAGCACTTACAGGATGTTTCCTCTGCCACTTTGCGGTTGGATTTGCTTAAATTGGAGCAGATGAACCTGATTTCGCAACCGCATACTTCTGCGGGAAGGGTGCCCACCATCAGCGGCTATCGGCGCTATTTGGAGCTTATTCAGCTGGATCACAGCCGCGTGAAATATGAACGTATGGATACTTTACGCGAGCTATTGATTCAGAACTATAAAGATACTCCGCGGGCGCTGCATTATATAATGCAAATGCTTGCGCACGAAACGCATCAGCTCTCCTTTGTGGCAGAGCCGGAAGTTTCCAGCGGTTATTTGGCGCGTTTGGAAGTATTTGCCATCGGCAATAAGAAATTGCTCTTTGTAATGAGCCTAGATAGCGGTTTGGACAAAACTGTAATCCTAAAATGCGATAGTGAGATTACCGATGCCCAGCTTAAGAAAATGGTGCGTTATTTGAATGACGAACTGGTTGGTTTACGCATATACGACATCGCAAATAAAGTATTGGTGGATATGCAAAAGAGCGTGCAAGGTGAAAGTGATTTATTAAGCCAATTCTTAAGCGAATTGCATAAGGCTTTCATTGAGATTAGCGATTTTTTTATTCATTACGATGGCAGCATCAGGTTTTTGGAGCAGCCGGAATTTGACAGCCGCAGCAGCATCCTGAGCTTCATGAATCTCATTCAGCGGCAGGATTTTATCATCCAGGCGATGCGCACTAACGACCGCGCGCCGGTGAATGTGCTGATGGGTGAGAGTTTTAACGAAAGCAAATGGCAGGATTTTGTGCTGATTTATGGCAAATACGAAATCTTTGGCATCCCCGGCTACTTGGGAGTATTGGCGCCTTTGCGCACGGAATATCGCCGTTTGATCCCTTTGATACGGGATATATCTGCCACCATTACCGAGACCACGCGCCGCGGCATGATGGTGCCCAAATAAGAGATCATATACGTAAGGAAGATAAAATGAAAAAGGACGACACTTCTACGGTAAAAACCAATGAAGAGCCTGTAGCAGAAGCGGAAAAAGAGCCTATCTCTTTGGAAGACGAGCTTTTGGATTTGAGGGACAAATACCTGCGCAATATGGCGGAATTTGAGAATTATCGCAAGCGCAGCATTACCGAAAAGGCGGATTGGATAAAGTATGCCACTCAGAAGCTGGCGCTGGAGATTTGCGATGTGGTAGATAACTTTGAGCGCGCGCTTGCCCAAGGAAATCCGGAAGATATCGAAAGCCCCTTTGGTAAGGGGATAGTGCTGATAGAGAGGCAATTAGTAAAAGTATTGGAAAAAGAAGGGATCAAAAAAATCGAAGCTTTGGGCAAGGAATTTGATCCCGAATATCATGACGCTTTGGCGCATATACCCAGCGAACATGAGGAAAACACAGTGGCAGCCATTATTCAAAATGGCTACACGATGCACGATAAGGTGATTCGCCCCGTACGCGTGGCGGTATCCAATGGACAAGATATTAAGACCCAGGAGGAATAAATGGGAAAGATAATCGGAATAGATCTGGGAACCACAAACTCTTGTGTTTCCGTAATTGAGGGCGGTAAGCCCGTAGTGATCACCAATGCGGAAGGTGGCAGAACTACCCCCTCCGTGATTGGCTTTAGCAAGGATGGTCAACGGCTGATTGGCCAAAACGCAAAACGTCAGGCGGTAACGAACCCCCTGAATACCGTGTTTTCCATCAAGCGCTTTATGGGACGCTCCATATCCGAAGTGGGAAACGAAATAAATCAGGTACCTTACAAAGTGGTATCTGGGCTGAAAGGACAGGCAGCGGTGCGCATCGATGCCCAAAATAAGGACTTTACCCCGCAAGAGCTTTCGGCAATCGTGCTGAGCAAGATGAAAGAAACCGCGGAAGCCTATCTGGGCACCACGGTATCCGAAGCGGTTATTACCGTGCCCGCATATTTTAACGATGATCAGCGTCAAGCCACCAAGGATGCCGGACGCATCGCTGGCTTGGAAGTAAAACGCATCATAAATGAACCCACGGCTGCGGCTTTGGCATTTGGT
This sequence comes from Candidatus Cloacimonadota bacterium, assembly GCA_028695495.1. Classification (GTDB taxonomy): domain Bacteria; phylum Cloacimonadota; class Cloacimonadia; order Cloacimonadales; family Cloacimonadaceae; genus UBA5456. The sequence goes on from JAQVIX010000029.1 coordinate 19,812, forward strand.
ATGGAAAATAAAAAGGAGCAGAAGGTAGCGGTGTATGATCTGGGCGGCGGCACCTTCGATATCTCCATCTTAGATATCTCTGCCGGAGTGGTGGAAGTGCTTTCCACCAATGGCGATACGCATCTGGGCGGAGACGACTTTGATAAGCGCATCATCGATTGGATGGTGGATAACTTTAAGAAGAGCGATGGGATAGACCTCAGCCGCGATCCCATGGCGCTGCAACGCCTGCGCGAAGCTGCGGAAAAGGCGAAGATCGAGCTTTCCGGCACGCAGAGCACGAATATCAATCTGCCTTTCATTACGGCAGATGCTTCGGGACCCAAGCACCTGAATCTGGACCTCACTTTGGCGGAATTCAATCGCCTTACCGAAGACCTCGTGCAGCGCAGCCTGAAGCCCGTGCGCCTGGCTTTGGAAGATGCCAAGCTGAGCGCTTCGGATATACAGGAAGTGCTTTTGGTGGGCGGCAGCACCCGCATTCCGGCAGTAGCCGAAGCGGTGGAAAAACTCTTTGGCAGAAAGGCAAATCGCAGCTTGAATCCAGATGAAGTGGTAGCCATCGGTGCCGCTACTCAGGGTGCCATCCTCTCTGGTGATGACAACGTGCAAGATGTATTGCTATTGGACGTTACCCCGCTATCTTTGGGCATCGAAACCCTGGGCGGCGTGATGACCAAGCTCATCGAGCGCAATACCACCGTGCCCACCAAAAAGAGCAATACCTTCTCCACTGCGGCGGATAATCAAACTGCCGTTACCATTCACGTATTGCAGGGTGAACGCCCTATGGCTACGGATAATAAGAGTTTAGGACGTTTCGACCTGGTAGGCATTCCGCCGGCGCGCCGCGGAGTTCCGCAGATCGAGGTGACTTTCGATATCGATGCCAATGGCATATTGCATGTATCTGCCAAGGATCAGGGCACTGGTAAAGAGCAATCGATTAAGATCGACCGCGCCGGTAGCATTAGCAAAGAAGATATCGATCGCATGATCAAAGATGCCGAAATGCACGCCGAAGAAGATACGAAGCGTCAGGAATTCATTACTGCCAAAAACGAGCTGGATGCCATTATCTTTAGCACCGAGAAATCTTTGGAAGAATATGGCAGTGAACTTTCCGAGAGCGAAAGAAGCGAATTGGAAGCCGAGCTGAAAAGTGCGAAAGAACAGCTTGACAAAGTAAGCGATGCCCAGAGCGTGAACGAGATCAAAGATAGCCTGGCAAAAAAGGCTCAGAAATTAGGTGAGATAGTATATGCTAAGATGCAGCAAAATCAGGGCGGTGGCGCGGGCTTCGATCCGAATGCCGGCGGCTTTAATCCTGAGGATTTTGCTCAGCCCCAAGAGGATGCCGCGCCACAGCATGATGCACCCATCGATGCCGATTTTGAGGTAGTGGACGATAAATAATTACATTAAGTGATGATGGTGGCAGGCTAAGCTCTGCCACCCCCTTTTTTAAGATAAACTGGAAATACATAGGAGCACAAAATAGATGGCCAAGAGAGACTATTACGAAGTACTGGGAATAGATAAAACTGCCGATGAAGCAGCCATCAAAAAGGCATATCGCAAGCTGGCAATACAATACCATCCGGATAAAAACCCTGATAACAAGGAAGCGGAAGAGAAGTTCAAAGAAGCCAGTGAAGCATACGAGGTATTGAGCGATAAGGAAAAACGGCAGCTTTACGATCAATATGGCCATGCCGGAGTGGAAAACCAATTTGGTGCGGGTGGATTTTCCTGGGAAGACTTCATGCAGCGTGGGGATTTGAACGACATCTTTGGCGATGGCTTCTCCTCTATCTTCGATACCCTGTTTGGTGGCGGATTTGGCAGAGGCGGCGGCTCGCGTCAGAGAGAAAACCGCGGGGAAGACCTGCAAATAGAGCTTTCGCTTAGCCTGCAGGAGATTGCCACGGGCACCGAAAAGAAGATTAAGATAGGCGTAAAGGTAGCTTGCGATAGATGCGATGGCAGCGGTAGCGAAGATAAAGAAACCGTTACCTGCAGCCAGTGCCGCGGTACGGGGCAGGTGCGCCAGATTCGTCAATCGCTCTTTGGGCAAATGCAAACCATTGGCGAGTGTCCATCCTGCCGGGGCGAAGGCAAGATTATCAAGAATAAATGCAGCAAATGCCACGGCGAAGGGCGCATGGGCGGCGTGAAAGAAATCAACGTAAAAATACCTTCCGGAGTGGAAGAAGGGCAATATATCCGGATGCGCGGGCAGGGAAATATCGGCGCCAGAGGGGGCAGCCGTGGCGACATCCTGGTGCTCATCCACGAAAAGCAAGACGATCTCTTTGAACGCATTGGCAACGACATCCAGCTTGAATATCCCATCAGCTTTTCGCAAGCGGCATTGGGAGACGAGGTATTGGTGCCTACTTTGACCGGCAAAGTAAAGATGAAGATACCCGCCGGCACCCAAAGCGGCAGGCTATTTCGCGTGAAGGAACAGGGAATACAAGCTTTGCACAGCACCCGCAAGGGGGATCAATTGGTGAAAATAGTGGTGATTACCCCCACCAAATTAAATAAAGAAGAGCAGGCGCTATTTGAAAAGCTAAGGGAACACGATAGCAAGCGCGAGCTAAAGCCCGGACGCAGCTTTCTGAAGCGCTTAAAGGACTATTTTAGCTAAAGATGCCCTCATATTATCTGCCGGAACTAAGCGCCGGAAGCGAGATTATCAAGCTGGATGGCGAGGAATATCACCATCTGAAGCGGGTGCGCCGGCAGCAGGAGGGGGAAAAGCTTTTACTGAATAACGGACAAGGCATATTAGCAGAGGCACAGCTGCTACATCTGGGCGCTAAAGCGGCGGAGCTAAAGATACTTAGCTGCACGGAATATCAAAGCTTTCAGCCGCGTTTGGCGATTGCCTTTGCTTTACTCAAAAACCATCATGACGAGCTTATTATCGAGAAATGCACGGAATTAGGTGCTAGCCACTTCTTTCCTTTTAGTAGTCGCTATTCAGTGCGCAGTGAAGGGAAAAACACCCTTTCCCGTTTCCGCAAGATTGCCCTAAGCGCCATCAAACAGTGCGATAACCCCTTTTTGCCGACGGTGCATGAGCTGCAAAGCTTGGAGAAGCTTCTTGGTACTGTAAAATCAAAAGGCTACCAACCTGTAATTTGCTCCGAATTAAAAGACGGGGTGTACTTAAACCAACTAAATAGCGGCCAGGATCTCTGCTTTATCATAGGACCGGAAGGGGGCTTTAGCAGCGAGGAATTTGAAGGGATGGCAGAGCTTAAAAGGCTCTCGATTTCGGCACTTACGCTAAGGGCAGAAACCGCCGCAATTGCCATTGCCGCACAATTTAACGCCATATTTCGTAGCGCAGATAAAAATTCCCTTTGACAAGATGAAGCCCGCCGGATACTTTGGCACAAAGCAAAAATAAGGGAAAAACACCGAAGATGAAACTTTTTGAAACACATGCCCATTTGGACTTGCCGGATTTCGATGCAGACCGGGAAAGCTTGATCAATAAATGCTTTGCCAGTGGCGTTGAATATATCATAAACATCGCTTTCAACAAAGAAACCACGATCTCTTCGTTGGAGCTTGCCAGGAAGCATAAACACATCTTTGCCACCGTGGGCTACCACCCGCACGATTCTCAGGAATTCGATGCCGAGATTGTAAAGAAATATGTGCGCGAAAAGAAGGTGGTGGCGATTGGCGAGATTGGTTTGGATTTTTTCCGCAATCTCTCGCCCTATCCGGTGCAGCGCGAAGTATTTGCAAATCAGGCGCATCTGGCGGTGGAGTACGATTTACCCATCGTGGTGCACGATCGTCAGGCGCATCAGGAATGCTACAATATCCTGAAACAAGAAGGCGTAAAAGAAGCGGTATTTCACTGTTTTAGCGGAGATATCATCTTTGCGCAGCAGGTGCTGGACGCCGGCTGGATGATGAGCTTTACCGGCAGCATTACCTATCAAAAATCACATTTGGATGACGTGGTGCGTTTGGTGCCCATGGATCGCTTTATGATTGAGACAGATTGTCCTTACTTGCCGCCGCATCCGCATCGCGGCAAGCGCAATTCTCCTCTTTTCCTGCATTTAGTGGCGGAGAAGATCGCACAAATCAAAGGCATTACCCCCAATGAAGTAGCAGAAGCCTCATATAACAATGCCTACAAGTTTTTCCGCATACCGGCAGACCCCGTAAAGCCTGCCACCCAAAAATCTGGAAGGAAAAAATGAAGAAATACCTTTGTCTTATGATGGTGCTGGCTTCGCTCTCGCTTTGGGCGGGCAATTCCATCTTTTCCTATTATGGCTTTCCCGTAAGATATTATGGGCGAGATATCTACAGCCTGGGTATGGGAGATACCGGCAGCAGCGATAACCTCCGTTTCAATACCGGCTATGCCAATCCCGCGCAACGCAATAAGGATAATAAAAGCCTCTTTGGCACTGGTATTATCGCGGGTTATACCTCATACAATTCAGACTATCAGGGAAGCAAACGCAGCTTTCGGGATGACGCCCTGGATTTCCCTTACTTCAGCGTAAGCGTGCCCCTGAAAAACCAGCGTATTGGCTTTCAATTCAATTCCCTCGCCTCTGGTATGGTAAAGAACCAGATTATGCTGCCGGATAGCACTTTGGAGCGCCAGGAAGCGGAGAAATACCTCTTTCGGGCAGACCTCATCTACAGCTATCGCATCCGCAATCTGAATCTGGGCATTAGCGGGAATTACTACTTTGGGCACGATAAACGCACCTTCGAGCAAAGCTCCGGCGGCAATACCGTGCACTCCCGCGAATCCCTGCTGAATAGCTTCAAAAACCCCACCCTTACCTTGGGAGCCGTGCAAAGCTTTGCCAATCATAGCACCGGCGCTTATGCCACCTTGCCGGTAAAGCTAAAAGGGGAAAGCAAACGTTCATCGTCTCATACCACAGAGGATCCGGTGAAGATAACGCATGAATTGCCCTTGCAGCTTGGCGCCAGCTATACCGGCTACTTCCTGCCGGAGTATAAAGTAGCGGTGGATGCAAATTATGACCTTTATTCCGAAGTGGATAGCAAGCAGCGTGATGCCATAAAAGTAGGCGTGGGCGTGGCTTACGAACCCTCTAAAGGCACGAAATCCTGGTATCAGCGCTATCCTCTGCGCGCCGGAATCTGGAACCGCCAACTGGAGTTTAAGGACGCTGCCGGCGAATATATAAACGAAATGGCATATACTTGTGGCATCACTTTCCCGCTCAAAAATGAGGTAAGCAGCGTGGATTTGGCGCTGATGTATCTGAATCGCGGTTCTTTGGACACAAACAAGCTAAGCGACCGTAGCCTGATGCTACTCTTTGGCTTTACCGGCTTTGATGTATTTAATAAGGCTACAGACCGCACCGCCCCCCGCGAAATACCAATCAAGGAGGAGCTGGAAGCATGGTAAATGAGCAGAGCGACCTCTACTCTCGCATACTGCAAGCCCGAAACATCAATAGTGAAGAACTAAGCCAGAGCCTGGAGGATTTGCCAGACGAGGCGCTATTTGCCAATATCGATGCCCTCGAAGCCCGTATCCACAAGGCGATCTTTGCCAATGAACCCCTCTTGATCTTTGGGCACGACGATCCCGACGGCATTACCAGCACCTACATCCTATACCATTACCTCAATTCCTGCGGCTATCAACGCCATAGCTACTATATCCCAAACCGCAATATCGAATCCCACGGCATTCAAGAGCGCTTTATCCGTTTCGCCGTAGAAGGCGGCTATAAACTGGTAATTACGGTGGATAATGGCATTTCTGCCTTTGCCGGAGTGGAAGCGCTAAATGCTAATGGCATCGATGTAATCATTACCGATCACCATTTGGTACAGCCAGAGCTAATCCCCAATGCCCACAGCATTTTAAACCCGCAATTAGCCGACTGCCGCTATCCCTTCAAATCCTTAGCCGGAGTGGGCGTAGTATTGATGCTAATCCGCTATTTGGCAAAGCAATGGGAGCATCCCATCGAGCGAGCCAGCTATTTCTGGGCAGCGGTGGGTTCCATAGCGGATAAAGTGCCCATGCAGGGCTTGAACCGCCTCATCGTGCGCCACGTGATTGACCATTTTGAGGAAGTTCAAGACCATACCGTGCAATTCTTGCTTAGAAATTACAACCGTGTAAGCAGCCCCAGCGATGTATTTAACTTCCTTTCCTACGTTTCGCGCCTGATCGCCAATGGGCGCGAGGAAGGGGGCAACCATACTGCTCTGCGCTTTATCTTGCAACTTTCCAATGCCAAAGCGCAGCTCTTTGAAGACCTCGAAAAGCAAAAGAACCAGTGGGAAAACGAGCTGAACCGCGTATTTGCCTTCTTGGAAACCCTTGCTACGGATTTCGTGGGGAAGACCTTTGTGTATTTCGACGACGATGATGTAATCCCCTATTCGCTTTTGGGCACCGCTTCCACCTTCATCGTAAACCGCCTGAGCATACCCACCATCATGCTAAAGCAGCATAATGGGCTTACCGTATGTGAAGGGCGCTGCGGCGATGGCTTTAATATGGTGGATGCCTTTAGCCATTGCAAAGAGCATTTGACCCAATTTGGCGGTCATGCCAAAGCGGCGGGCTTTACCATGCAGCCGGGCAGCTACGACGCCTTTTTGGAATGCTTCAATGAGTATCTCTCGCAAAACTTTAGCCCGCCCGAAACTGCCGGCGGACTTGCCTTTGATACCACCGCTTCTTTGGCAGAATTAACGCCGGAAAACTGGCAGATGATAGAAGCGCTACTGCCCTGGGGACAGCAAAACCCCGAACCTGTTCTCAAGATAGAGGGGCTGAAGCAGGCGAATATGGGCAGCTTTAGCCTGGATGCCGCCAGCCTGAGCTTGCCCAGGGAGCAAGCGGTGGATTGCTTGGTAAATTGGCGCGCACCGGCACAACTGCGCATTATCAAAAAGCTATCTTAGTGGAGCTTTCAATGCCCTGGCAGAGCGAAACCCTTAGAAAAACCGTGCATTTAAGCTCGCTGATCATCCCCTTAAGCTATCGCTATATCTTCGGTTTCGATAACCGCCGTTTCGTTTTTGCCGTCCTCTTGGTTTCGCTGGTAATCAGCCTTTTAATTGAGTTCAATCGCTTTTGGCAGCTTAGCTTTCGCAAGACCTTTAACCGCATCTTTGGCAGAATCCTGCGCAAGCACGAGCTAAAAAACTTCACCGGCGCCACCTATCTGCTCTTTGCCTCGCTTATCTGCGTTGCCTTTTTTGAACCCCTTACCGCCTCTGCCGCCATCGCTTTCCTCAGTATTGGCGATACCTTTGCCGCGATCATTGGTATAAACTATGGCAAACGCAAGTTTTTGCGCAATAATAAAAGCTTGGAAGGCAGCCTTGCCTGCTTTGTAAGCTGCCTGATCTTTGGGCTATTTTGGCTGCGCGAGCCTTGGACTGCCATTATCGGCGCCCTGGCAGCCACTGCTGCAGAACTTGGCAATATCCCTCTGGATGATAATATCAAAATCCCTCTGGCAGCAGCACTTGCCATTAGCATTACCAAAATCTTTATCTAAGGGAAGTACCATGCAACTATCATTCGTAATCCCAGCGCTCAATGAAGCAGATTCGCTAAAGCAATTATACACGGAAATTAAAACAAATACAGCGGGATACTCTTGCGAGATTATCTTTATAGACGATGGCTCTACAGACGGCAGTTTTGAGCTACTAAAGGACTTAGCGTTGGCGGATAATGAGCTAAAGATAATCCGCTTTCGCCGCAATTTTGGTAAAGCTGCGGCACTGCAAAAGGGCTTTAGTATCGCCCGCGGGGAGATTGTATTTACCATGGATGCAGATTTGCAGGATGATCCCAAAGAAATCCCTCTCTTTCTTGAAAAGCTGGAGGAAGGCTACGACATGGTTTCTGGCTGGAAAAAGAAACGCCTCGACCCGCTGCATAAACGCCTGCCCTCCAAACTCTTCAATAGTGTAACGGCACAAACCTTTGGGCTAAAGCTAAAGGACTACAATTGTGGTTTCAAAGCCTACCGCCGTGAAGTGGTAAAGGAGCTTTCGCTCTATGGCGAAATGCACCGTTATATTCCCGCCCTGGCGCATTCTTTGGGCTATAAAGTGGGGGAGATCGCCGTGCACCACCGGGCGCGTGTACATGGCAAAAGTAAATACGGAATTGAGCGCTATTTGCGCGGCTTCTTTGACCTTTTAACCGTAAAGATGGTGACCCAATACGTAAAAAGCCCGCTCTATCTCTTTGGCAGGCTGGGCGTGCTTTCCACCTTTTTGGGGCTGGTGATTACCGTCTATCTGGCAGCGCTTAAAATCTTTTGGGGCATGCCTTTATCAAACCGTCCCCTGCTCTTTTTGGGGATGCTTCTCATCCTGGGTGGCTTGCAATTTATCTCATTGGGGCTAATCTCCGAGCTTATTATCAATCGCATAGCTCCAGCGGAACGATTACCGCTTTCCATCTCCGAAACCGTAAATATCGAGGCACCGGATGGATAAGCTTACGGGTTTTTACTTAAGCAAGTACCTTAAAAACCCAAAGCGGAATCTTTTCCGCTTCAGTTTTATCTTTATGATTTTGGGGATAATTCTCTCCGTGGGCATACTTTCGGCTGGTTTGAACCTCTTTGAAGGCTATGAACAGACTCTTAAAAGCCTGCTATTAGAGAGCTTTGCACATATCACCGTGCAAAAGCCCTGGAACGGATATTTATCCCAGGAAGAAGCGCAGCAGATACAAGCCAAATTAGCCAATGAGAAGGATATAAGCTCGATTACTCCCAGTTTGTACTATTCGCTAATGGCGCAACATGCCGGTAAGGTGCGCAGCGCTCAGCTGCGCGGATACGACTTTGCCCTTAGCTTTCCTTATTACCGCTATACGCCTGGCTTTCAGGGCGCTTTGGCAGAAGGCGAAGTGATAGTAGGGCACTATCTTGCCAAGGAATTGGGATTAAAAGCTGGCGACGAGATTTCGCTAATCTACCCGCAGCTTGATCGCATTACCCCTCTGGGAATCTTGAATAGCGATAGAAGCTTCAAAATAAAGGCGATATACCGCTCCGGTTATTATGAAAACGACCGCAGCCTGGTAATCATGGGCTTAGCTGAATTGCAGGATTTCCTGATGTTGCCGCGTACCCTTAGCCAATTGGAATTGCGCATCTCCAATGCCGATAAAGCCTTGGCACAGGCAGAGAAATACTATCATTTCTTAGAAGAGGAATATATCACTATCCCTTGGGAATACTATGCCGGCAGCCTCCTGAAACTGGTGAAGATGGAAAAGTGGCTCATCTTCATTGTCTTCGCCTTTTTGGTGCTAATTGCCGGTTTTAACGTAATCTCCGCCGTCCTTACCATCATCATCGATAAAAGCAGCGAGATCGCCGTTTTACGCAGCCTGGGCGCCAGCTCGCGCACCATCAAGCACCTCTTTGCCGCCAAGGTAGGCATTGCCGCCGTAATGGCGCTTATCTTGGGGCAAATCCTGGGAATCATCCTCTCCTGGGGCGTGGAAAAACAAAGCTTTTACCAGCTTAAAGGCGAGGTGTATTTTGTGGATCGCCTCGGTGCGCATTATAGCCCGCTTAATTTCCTGGCGGTGTTTGGCGTATCCTTTATCCTCATCTCACTATGTATCTATCTGCCGCTCAAGCGCATAGATAGAGTGCAGATTATCGATATCTTTAGGGCAAAAGTTTAGTAAAAAGGAGTGTGCATTGATAGCAGCAGCAAAGAATATAGTAAAAAGCTACCGTGATAGCGACCAGGAGATTCAGGTATTAAGAGGCTGCAACCTGGAGATAATGCCGCAGGATTTTATCCTGATTTCCGGCAAAAGCGGCTGCGGCAAAAGCACTTTGCTCCATATTTTGGGGCTTTTAGACGCACCGGATTCCGGCGCTATCTATATCAATGGCAAGAAAGTAAGCTCACTTAGCAGCGATGCCGCCAGCCTGCGCAACCTGCATTTAGGCTTTGTATTCCAGTTTCACTATTTGGTAGAGGATCTCACT
>JAQVIX010000113.1 GCA_028695495.1 Candidatus Cloacimonadota bacterium
TTATGAGCCGGATATTTGCGACTCGCGTTTGAACGAGGTATTTGAGGCGGAAAAACCGGAATTGGTGAATCACCACGCCGCGCAAATCTCGGTGCCGCTCAGCGTGCAAAATCCTCTCCTGGATGCTGAAATCAATATCAAAGGCTTGATCAACGTTCTGGAATGCGCCAAAAATCACGGCTCAAGGAAGATCATCTACATCTCCTCCGGCGGCGCCATCTACGGCGAAGCGGAAGAGTATCCCACTACCGAAAACTACCTGCCCAAGCCGCTTTCCGTGTATGCCATCAACAAAAAGGCGGGTGAGGATTATCTGTATTACTATCGCGAGCTTTTTGGGCTGGATTACACTGTGCTCCGCTATGCCAATGTCTTTGGACCGCGTCAGGTATCCCATGGCGAAGCGGGCGTAGTAAGTATCTTTGTGGAAAAGCTTTTGGCGGGTCTTGCGCCTTTTTTGAATGCCTATCCCGAAGCGCCGGAAGGCATGATACGGGACTATGTATTTGTGCGCGATGTGGTTTCTGCCAATCTTTTAGCCATTTCTAAAGGCAGTGGGAACGCCTTTAATATCGGCAGCGGAAGCGAAACCACTACCCGCATGCTGTATGATGAGATTTGCAGGCAATTAGGAGTGGATATCCAGCCTATACCGGCGCCGCACCGCCCCGGCGATCTGCGCCGTTCGCTGCTAAATAGCGATAAGGCAAAGCGCATCCTGGGCTGGCAGCCGCAATACACTTTGGCACAGGGCATTAGCGAAGTAATCGAGTATTTCAGAGATAAAAAGGAAAAGCTATGAAACTCGCCATTATCGGGTCCGGATACGTGGGGCTTACCAGCGGTGCTTGTTTTGCCGATATGGGCAATAATGTAATCTCTGTGGATAAAGACCTGCGCAAGATAGAGATGCTGCAAAAAGGCGAAGTGCCCATCTATGAGCCCGGCTTGGAAAACCTGGTAAAACGCAATATGGCAGCGGGACGCCTGAGCTTTACCAGCGATATCGCGCAAGCGGTACGCGAAGCTCTGATCCTCTTTATCGCTGTGGGCACCCCGCCGGATGAGGATGGCTCGGCAGACCTCTCATACGTATTAACCGCTGCGGAAGAGATTGCCACATATATGGATGGCTACCGCGTAATTGTGGATAAATCCACCGTTCCCGTAGGCACTGCCGATCTGGTAAAAGCCCGCATTCAGGAAGTATTGGATAAACGCGGGGTAAAGACGGATTTTGACGTAATATCAAATCCAGAGTTCCTCAAGGAAGGCGCTGCCATTGAAGACTTTATGAAGCCAGACCGCGTAGTAATCGGCACAGATAGCCCCCGCGCTGCCGAGCTGATGCGCCAGCTTTATGCCCCCTTCTGCCGCACGCACGATCGTGTAATAATAATGGGTGTGCGCGCTGCGGAAATGACCAAATATGCCGCCAATGCGCTGCTTGCCACCAAGATTTCCTTCATCAACGAAATCTCCCGGCTCTGCGATGCTTATGGGGCAGACGTGGAAGAAGTGCGTAATGGCGTGGGTAGCGATAGCCGCATTGGCTACAAGTTCATCTATCCCGGCGTGGGTTACGGCGGCAGTTGCTTCCCCAAAGATATCAAAGCACTCATCAATATGGGGCAAAAGGTGGATTACGAAAACCGCATTTTGAAAGCAGTGGAAGCGGTGAATCAGGATCAAAAGCTGGTATTGGTGGAAAAGCTTTTACAGCATTTTAAGGGGGATATAGCTGGTAAAAGCTTTGCGCTCTGGGGTTTGGCGTTCAAACCGCAAACGGATGATATGCGCGAAGCACCCTCAATCGTGATTATCAATGCTTTGAGCGCTCTGGGCGCCAGGGTGCAGGCTTACGATCCCATAGCCATGCAGGAAGCAAAACGCATTTTGGGAGATAATTCTGCCCTCAGCCTTTTTGAAGATGAATATAGTGCGCTAAAGAATTGCCACGGCTTGCTTTTGGTTACCGAATGGCGGCAATTCCGCTATCCGGATTTTAAGCGGATCAAAAAGGCTCTATTGGAACCCGTAATCTTTGATGGCAGAAATCAATACGATCCGGAAAGGGTGAGAGAAATGGGCTTGACTTATTATGGGATTGGCAGAGCCTAATAATGTAGAATGTAGAGTGTAGAGTGTAAAGTGTATAATTATGAGCGGTATGGACTTCCGTCCATGCCCTTTTTTTTATCCGCATTTTCGCCCCAATATTTGAAGCATAAGGGATCGCTTTGGGGAGAGACTATTTACTGAATCAATTGCTTTACGATCTCTACAATCTGGCTGGGATGGTCCACCAAATAATCCGGGTCTTTGCTCGCCAATAGCTCCAGGGTATTATATCCCCAGCTTACGGCAATAATCTTTAATCCGCACTTGTGTGAGGCAATTATATCCCGTATTTCATCTCCCACATAGATTACATTTTCCGGTGCCAAATCGTGCTTTTTCAGCATCTTGCGAATGCTGCGCTGCTTATTTAGAATCCCCGCTGTACCCTCTATCCACTCAAAATAATACAAATGGTGTTGCTCAATAAAATGCTGTAGGTTTTCTTCCGAATTCGAGCTTAAAAGCGCCATCTGGATACCCATCTTTTGAAGTTCGCTGAGCATTTCGCGCACCCCCTCAAAGCTTTGCATTTCGCCTACATGGTGGCGGAATTCGCTTATCACCAGGGGGATGGCTCGGCTTACCTTAAAGAGTGGTATCTTAAGCGCTTGTAAAGCTTTGGGGATGCTCATGCTGCGGGCAATCTCGATATCTTCATCTCTAAATTCCCTTAGCCCAAGCTGCGGCGCCAAACGGTTTATTATCTCAAAACCCAAGCTGAAAGAATCCGCCAAGGTGCCATCAAAATCGAATACTAAAAAAGGCTTCATTTATTACGTATTTCCATAACGTACTGGTAAGCGGCGCTTTTGCTTATGCCATATTTGGCTGCCAGCTCCGCCGCTAATTCCTTGGTTTTTGTGTCGCTTTTATGCGCTATATATTCTGCCATCTCGCAGGCTGAAGCTATGTTTTCTTCTGCCGTAGTGCCGTCTATTACCACTACAAATTCCCCCTTGAGGGTAAGCTCAGTCTCTTCCACTATCTCTTTTAGCGAGCCGCGAATGCACTCCTCGTGCAATTTGGAAATCTCGCGGGAAATGCTGATGCGGCGCTCGCCCAAGTATTCATAAAGTTCTGCCAAAGTATCCTTTACATCGTGCACGCTCAGATAGATAATGCTGGGATGTGGGTAGCTTCTTAGTTCCTGATAAATGCTTTCCCGTGCCTTCTTTCTGCTGGGTAAAAAGCCGATGAATTGAAAGCGCCCTTTACCCAAACCAGAAACCGTAAAAGCGGGGATGAGGGCGGTGACGCCGGGCAGTGCAATTATCCGGATATCTTCGGAAATAGCACGCTGGATAAAGAGCAAGGCGGGGTCGGAGATTGCCGGAGAGCCGGCGTCTGATACTATCGCCAGGTCTTCCCCACTCTGCAGGTGCTCCAAAAGCTGGAGTTCGCGCTTTTTCTCGTTAAACTTATGAAAGCTAAGCAGTTTGGGGGGAGAAATCTGGTATTCTTTCAGTAAAAAACCCGTTTTGCGGGTATCTTCGCAGGCAATCAGGGGGACGGCTGCGAGGGTGTCCAGCGCGCGCAGGGTGATATCTCTGAGGTTGCCAATGGGCACCGGTACCAGATATATCACCCCCTTGCGCTGTGGCATTAGTTTATCAGGCCTAATTCCTTACCGATTTTCTGGAATGCGGCAATGGTTTTATCCAAATCTGCGCGGCTATGGGCAGCAGAAAGCTGAACGCGGATGCGGGCTTTGCCTTTGGGTACCACGGGATATACAAAGCCAATTACGTAAACGCCTTCTTTTAGTAGCATGTCCGCCATCTTTATGGCAAGCGGAGCATCGTAAAGCATTACGGGAACTATGGCAGTATTGCCGGGAACGATGTCGAAGCCGGCTTCGATCATCTTCTCGCGGAAGTAAATAGCGTTGTCCCATACCTTTTCTTTCAGCTCGGTGCTGGCGGAAAGCAGTTCGATCACCTTCAAGGTGGCGCCCACGATGGCGGGAGCTAAGGTATTGGAAAAGAGGTAAGGACGGCTGCGCTGACGCAGTATTTCGATAATCTCTTTGCGCCCGCTGGTGCATCCGCCGCTGCCTCCGCCCATGGCTTTGCCGAAGGTGGTGGTGATGATATCTACGCGGTCTTGAACGCCAAAGTATTCTGGGGTTCCGCGACCTTTGGGACCAATATAACCAGTGGCATGGCTATCGTCCACCATTACCAGCGCATCATATTTATCCGCCAAATCGCAGATCTGATCCAGCTTTGCAATATCGCCATCCATGGAAAATACGCCATCGGTGCAGATGAGCCGATACTTCATATCCTGGCTATCTTTCAGTGCCGTTTCCAATTCTGCCATATCGGAATGTTTGTAGCGATAGCGTTTGGCTTTGCACAGGCGAACGCCATCGATGATGGAGGCATGATTTAGCTCGTCTGAAATTAGCGCTGAATCTTCGCCTAAAAGGGGTTCAAATACGCCAGCATTGGCATCAAAGCAAGCAGCATAAAGAATGGTATCTTCGGTGCCCAGAAACTGGGAAACTGCTTTTTCCAAATCCTTGTGAATCTGCTGAGTACCGCAGATGAAGCGCACGGAAGCGAGACCAAAGCCCCATTTTTCCATAATCTCCTGTGCCGCTTTGATTACTTCGGGATGGTTTCCCAAGCCGAGGTAGTTATTGGCGCAGAAATTGAGCGATTTGCCACCGCCGGCAACGCCAATCTGGGCGCCCTGCGGAGTGGTGAGCACACGCTCGTTTTTGTAGAGACCTTGTTCCTTGAGCTCGGTGAAAAGCTCTTGCAAGTCGGTTTTCATTTTGTTGTAAGCCATTAGGTTCTCCTTATCAAATAATATATTTTATCACAAGTTTTTCAGATGACGTAAATCAGTCAATAAAAATCTCTGAGAGGCGGCGATTTTATGGTAAAAAGGACTGATTCTGCCGATGTTTGTGAGGGTCTGTTTTCCTTGGTTTATGGGGCGCTTTTGCCCGCTGGTAACTCGCTGGTAACTCGCTACTTGAGCGGACAATGGACGGGGAACCAGCGGGGAAGGGGTTTGGAATCTATCTAATTGCCTCTGTTTTATGACATTGCGGGCAAGAGAAATGACGTTTTGTCGCATGATTTTGCTTAATAATATACGGCAAGATGCCGTGTCCACAATCAAGCGACAAGATGTCGCTTCCACCTCCTTATTTCCACCCATTTTCCGGCAATTTACAAGAGCATTATATATCAAGCACTTACAAACTGAAAATAGAATAAGAAAGTTCTTGACAAATACGGCATATCATTATATTTGGCAACAAGATAAGGATATACTGCTGCCAGCCAATTGACGAAGCCATACCGGCTGGACGCAAATACTTCTTAAACTTATAGGAGACAATAGATTATGCCAAACAACGATTACTCAGCGAGTAACATCAAGGTACTCAAGGGGCTGGAAGCAGTTCGCAAGCGCCCTGCCATGTATATCGGCGGCACCAGCGAGCGTGGCTTGCATCACCTTGTGTATGAAGTAGTTGATAATTCCATCGACGAAGCTTTGGCGGGTTTTTGCGACCTGATCAAGGTGACTATTACTGCCGATGGAAATATCGAAGTGGATGATAATGGACGTGGCATCCCGGTGGATATTCAAAAAGATATGGGCGTCCCTGCGGTGCAGGTGGTGCTTACGGTGCTGCATGCCGGCGGCAAGTTTGACCAAAACTCATACAAGGTTTCCGGCGGTTTGCACGGCGTAGGCGTTTCCGTGGTGAATGCTCTTTCCGAATGGCTGGAAGTGCGCGTGCATAGTAATGGTAAAGAACACTTTATGCGGATGGAACGCGGTATTCCGGTTACGGAATTAAAGATCTTGGGTGCCAGCAAACGCACGGGTACCATTATCAAGTTTCGCCCCGACCCGGTAATCTTTGAAACTACGGAGTTTAGCTTCGATTATCTTACCACCCGCCTGCGCGAGCTTGCTTTCCTGAATCGCGGCGTGCGCATTATCCTGAAAGATGAGCGCAATGACCGCTTGCACGACTTCAAATACGATGGCGGCATCAATAGCTTTGTAGAATATCTGAATCAAAACAAAAAACCGCTTTTCCCCAAGCCTATTTACATCGAATCCATCAAAAACGGTATGGAATTTGAAGTAGCTATGCAATATAACGAAGGCTACCAAGAAAACATCTTTAGCTTTGCCAATAATATCAATACGATAGAGGGCGGTACGCACCTTTCCGGCTTCCGCCGTGGGCTTACCAATGCCGTAAATAACTACATACGCAGCACGGATTTGCTAAAGAACGAAAAGGTAATCCCCAGCGGTGATGACATCCGTGAAGGGCTTACTGCGGTGATTTCCGTAAAGCTTGCCGAGCCGCAATTTGAAGGGCAAACTAAGACCAAATTGCAGAATTCGGACGTGGAAGGCATTGTTGGCTCTGCCCTTTACGAGCAACTAAGTGTTTATTTTGAAGAGCATCCGGGTGAAGCGCGCAATATCTGCATGAAGAGCGTAATGGCAGCCCGCAGCCGTGAAGCAGCCCGCAAGGCGCGTGAGCTTACGCGCCGCAAATCCGTATTGGAGAGCGGTTCGCTGCCCGGCAAACTGGCGGATTGCACCATCAACGACCCGGCGCAAACCGAACTCTTTCTGGTGGAAGGAGATTCCGCCGGTGGTTCGGCAAAGCAGGGGCGAGACCGCAGCTTTCAGGCAATCCTCCCGCTTTGGGGCAAGATGCTGAATACCGAGCGCGCCATAGTGGATAAGGTGCTGAATAACGA
>JAQVIX010000030.1 GCA_028695495.1 Candidatus Cloacimonadota bacterium
CCCGAATTGCCAAAACCAAGCACGATATCAAGCAAAACGAGAATGTAGGGGCGCAAGGCTTTGCGCCCGCTTTTAACAAAGCGTGCGCGCAGCGCAAACCGTAATAAATTGAAACGCAATCCGTAATGATTACCTGCTGCGTGTAAATATCGGCGGGTTTGGGTGCCTTGAACCCCTACATTTTAGGTGTATACATTTCTTGTTGTTATATTGTTTTTCGTATTACTGGACAGCCTCAAGCTCGTTTGTTGATCTCAAATAGCATGAGTCCAGATCATGATTTTGGCAATACCTAAAATAAACCCTCAATATTTTACCAAAAAATCAAACAGAAATCATGCCAAAGAAGAATCATGCTATTTCAGTACAAGACACTGGTAACATCCCTATTAACACCATCATTATTAGAAGATTAAAACCCGCTCAGCTTTTTTTGCTTGACAGTATGTCAACACTTTTAACAGTTGCACTGTAAACTAAGCATCAGGGGAGAGACCATGCCCGAAAAAATGTATCTAAAAATGCATGAATTCGTATCTGAACGCTTTAATATCTCGCGCGTTTTAGATTTGCTCAAGGATTCTAAGCGGAGTCATTTGGTGGAGATTACGGGTAAATCCGGCTCCGGCAAATCTTATCTGATCGCGCCATTTATGGAAGCTTTGCGCAAGTATTATTCGGAAGTGCACTACTTTTCACCACATCCCATGTATTTCAATCATTTTTCGGAATTGCTCCAGATTATCAGCGGGCTGGATTTTGAGGAACAGGAAGCGCTTTTTGCCGAACACTTTGGCAAATATCAAACCGGCAGGAAATACGATTTCTTTTATTTCCTTACCGAGCGGCTGATGCAGCAGGAATTGATTCAGCCTATGGCGCTGATTATCGACGATTGCGACATTCTGGATCATTATACCCGCGACTATCTGCAATACTTGGTGCAATACTCCTCCGATTATGGTTTACAAATCCTCAGCTTTTCGCAGGAACATATCTTTCCTTTTTCCATCCACGAAAAGCTACCGGTTTTAAGTGCGGACGATTTGCAAAAATTGCTGCGGTTGATTTACCCATCGGCAGAGCTTTCCTACATCTCCGAAGGTGAAATCTTACAGAAAATCTCTGGCGGAAACCTGCTAATATTAGAAAAGATTTTTGCCGAAATGCTGAAGCATTCACCCAAGGGGGATTTTGACCTGAGTCCGTATTTGGAAAAGACTTACGAGCTTTCCGAGATTTATCACAATACCATTGAAGAGCTTACTAAAGCGCAATTTGATTTGCTTATTGCCATGTATGTATTGGATGGCATCGATGCGCAATTGGCGGCAAACGCATTGGGGCGCAAGGGTTTCAAAACGGATATCAACACCTTGGTGGCAAAAGGACTTTTGAGCTATCAGGGCGAGCGCGAGGTGGTGCAAAAGAAGTTAGCTTTTCAAAAATGGATCAGAGCGCAGGATAGAGAGAGCTATCTGGCGGTTCTCAATAAACTCCTAAGCTACTTGATCAAAGAAGAGATCGAGCCGCAGGTGATTCTGCGCTTAAATATCTTTTGCGAATTGGAAAATGCCGAAATCTTTGACGAAATGCTAAGCTATTTTGAGCAGATAAGTGATGCCAGAAGTAGCCTGGAGCTTTATGAATACTTACTGAAGCACACCAAATCTGCCGAGAAGATACTCCTTTATACCAGCAAGATTGCCGCAAGCTATGACAGCCTGAATCAAAAAGAACAGGCGGTGGATTATTACCGCCAGTGTTTGCACATCTGCACCGAATACAATCTGCCCGCCGAAGAGATAGTCTATCACCTTTCCAATACGCTTTTTGCGGTTAATTCCAATAGCTTTGCTCTGGAGATTATCAAGAAGTATTCGCCTGCCACCATCGATCCCTTTTGGAAAGCGCGCATCCTGCTTCTCAAGGCGGATATTTTAACCGAAAGTGAGGATTACAACGAGGCTTTTGACACCCTGGATAGCACACTGCAGGCAATGAACCTGGTGGAAGACCAGCATAAACGCTATTTAATACAGGCGGAAGTAAAGAAAATCCGCGGCAAAACGCATTACTATATCAATGAATGGGATCAGGCGGAAGAGGCATTCAGCGAATCTGAAACCATGTATCAATTAGCCGAAGACCATGCCGGATTGGCAGCGATTTACAATAATCTGGGTGTGCTCTATATGTTTCAGGGAGATTGGGAAAAAAGCGAAAGCAATTTCTTAAAAAGCTTGAGTCTGGAAAAAGAATATTACAATCTCAACGGCATCTCGGTGTGTTTCAATAACCTGGGCGGTTTGATGGACGATAAAGGAGACCACTCCCGCTCACTATATTATCTGGAAGAAGCGCTAAAGATTCAAAAACTGCTTTCTGAACCCTATAATATCACCAATATTTACAATAATATCGGTGTAACGATGATGGACCATGGGGAATATGTGCGGGCGGAAGAGGCGCTGAAAGAGTCGCTGGAAACTGCGATGGAATTCGGCTTTTTCCGCAATACCATTGCCTCTTTGAACAACCTGGGTGCGCTTTCCTTTAAGAAAGGGGATTGGAAGGGGTCGATAGCCTATTATGAACAGGCGATAAAACGCAGTGAGGAAAACGCCTTTGGTGAAGGGCTATTGCGTTCCTATAATAACCTGGGTGAGGTATATGAGAAAAGCGGGGAATTGAACTTAGCTTACGATCTGTATTTCAAAGGCTTGGAACTGCTGCCTACGGTGAGCGATGATTTTATCAAAGCAGAGCTGAATGGAAACCTGGGTTCGGTGCTTACCAAGCTGCATAAATTCAAGGAAGCCTATCGCTATCTAATGGAGAGCTTTGATTTCTTCAAGTCTCTGGGGGTAAGGGATAAGATTGCGGAAGGCTGCTTGCATCAGGCATACTATTTTATCCTTACGCGCAATTTTGAAAGTGCGGATTATTATATCAATGAAGCTCAGCGCATGGCGAGCGAGCAACAAAACGACTTTTTCCAAGGGCAAGCCTACTATCTGCGTGCGCTTTTGGAACGCAAGAATCTGGAGAATGCGCGCGGCTATCTGGATGAGGCAATCAAGCTCTTTGTAGCCAGTGGAAATCTCTATGAGCTTTCGCTGGCAAATTATGAGCTGGCGGGGGTGCTTCTCGACCTCAGGGAATGGGAACAAGCGCTGCAAATACTCAAGAACAACAAGAAAGTAATTCAGCAATATGGGTCAATCAAACTCCTAGAACAAAACGACATGCTAACGCAGCGGATTTCACGCGAGTATGCCTCGGAAATGCAGGAAATGAAGTTTGAAGAAAACCTGCTGAACCAGTTCTATGAGATTACCCAAAAGCTAAATACCATCAGCGATCTCGACCTTATAATGGAGCAATCTCTAAGCAGCCTGATGGAGATTTCCGAGGCGGATGGCGGCATCCTTTGCCTGCATAAGAATAGTAAACTTCCCGGTGCCTGGGAATACAAGCTATTTCGTGCCTTCTCGGCAGATGACCAAAATTATGATAGCATCATGAATATCTGCGAAAAGGTGTATGCGGAAAATGAACTGGAAAATATCAAGCAGCCGCATTTTGCGCCGGAATATAATAACATCCTGGTATTGCCGCTTTCCATTCGCAAGAACGTATTGGGAGTGGTGGCGCTCTTTTGCCAGAGCGGTTCGCACTATATAAGCGAGCGCATTATCAATCTATTAAGCGCACTTACAAATCAGATCATCGTCATTATCGAAAACATCCGCAGTACAAACCTGGAAAAGACGCATGCCATTATCCGCGAACAGCTGCATGAGGGCAATCTTTACGCCAATATTATTGGTATCAGTCCAGAGATGATGAAGATCTTTGATATCATAGACAAAGTAAAAGATACGCCTACTACAGTGCTTTTGGAAGGGGATAGCGGAACGGGTAAGGAGCTAATCGCGCGGGCATTGCACTATGGCAGCAACCGCGCAAATAAGACCTTTGTGGCGCAATATTGCGGGGCGCTGCCAGAGACGCTTTTGGAAAGCGAACTCTTTGGACACGTAAAAGGCAGTTTTACCGGTGCAGCTTACGATAAAAAGGGACTTTTGGAAATTGCCGATGGCGGTACCTTCTTTTTGGATGAGATTAGCGATATCAGCCAATCCACTCAGGCTAAACTCTTGCGCTTCTTACAAGAAGGCGAGGTGAAGCGAGTAGGCGCTACCAAAACGGAGAAGGTGAATGTGCGCGTGGTATGCGCTACAAACGTGCCGCTATTGGAAAAGGTAAATAAGGGGGATTTCCGGCTTGACCTTTACTATCGCCTGAATGTAATCCGCATCCAGGTTCCGCCCTTAAAAAACCGTCCGGGTGACGTGCCGCTTTTGGCAATTCACTTCTTGGATAAATACAATAAACGTATCGGCAAGAATGTATTGGGCTTTACTGCCGAAGCAATGCACACACTGGAAAACTATGAGTTTCCCGGCAACGTAAGGCAATTGGAAAATGAGATAGAGCGGGCTGTAACTCTGGTGGAAGATAATACCTTTATCGCAGCTCACGACTTTTCGGAAGAAGTGTATAGACACCTGGAGCATAGCCGCACCATAGACCTATTAAGCACAAAAAAGAGCCTGAAGGAGGCTGTAGAGGAGCTGGAACGCCAGATGATAAGCGCTTGCATGGAAAAATATGCCTGGAATCAAACGCAGGCTGCCAAGGAATTGGGCCTGTCCCGCCAAGGGCTGATCAAGAAAATGCAACGCTATAACCTCTACAAGGAAGAAGAATGAGTTTATCAAAAGCGCTGGAATTTGTAGCCCTGGATATCGAAACCACGGGGCTAAATAACGAAAGAGATGAGATCATCGAAATAGCTGCGGTAAGGTATCGCAATGGTGAAGTAGTAGAGCGCTTTGATAGCTTTGTTCGCCCCCTTGGCAAAGTGCCGAAGTTCATCCATTTCCTTACCAATATCTCGGCGCAGGATTTGAAGCATGCACCCTTGATCAATGAGGTCTTGGAAGATTTTGTCCGCTTTGTGGGCAGCAGCACCCTGGTAGGGCATAATCTGCCCTTCGATATGGGCTTTATCAATTACAAATTAGCCGAATATAAGGGGTTTCCGCTTAGTAATCCGCAGTGGGATACCGTAGAGCTGGCGCGCATCTATCTGCCCTTTACCGAAGACCACAAGTTAGGCACACTTACCCGTTATTTCGATATTTCGCTGGAAAATGCGCATCGGGCAGATGCGGATGCCGAGGCCACGGGGCAATTGCTGCTCAAGCTGGCAGACCATATTACGGAAAACTATACCATGATAGTAAATAGCCGAATCCTGTCGCTTAGCAAAATGGCGCAGCTTGGTATCTCGGCGTTTATCCAGAAAGTGCTGGATTTTCAGCGGGCCACGGCAATCAGTGCACCGCCGTTATCTCGCCTTAAGAGTCCCTTTTACAATGTAATAGAGAATCTGCAAATCCGTACGCAGGCGCCAGAGATTGAACAGGTATTTGGCGAGGGAGGTCTCTTTGCCCAAGGCTTTCAAGGCTTTGAATTGCGTAGCGGGCAGGTGCAGATGGCGCAAGAGGTGCAGAAAGCTTTTAGCAATGCGCAGCATCTCATCGTGGAAGCCGGCACAGGTGTGGGTAAATCCTTTGCCTATCTGGTTCCCGCACTGGAGTTTTCCTCGCGTAATGGGGATAAGGTGGTAGTTTCCACCAACACCAAGAATCTACAAGAACAGCTTTTCTATAAAGACCTGCCGCAATTAAAAGAGCTTCTGCCCATACCCTTCAAAGCGGTATTGGTAAAGGGACGCGAGAATTATATCTGCGAACGGCGCTGGGAAGATGCAAGCTCGCAAAGAGAGCTTAGTCCCTTTGAGGCGTATGCCCTCTTGCATCTGTATATCTGGAAACTGCATACCATTACCGGAGATGTAAGCGAAAACTCCTCTTTTAACCGTGCGCAAAATAGCATCACCTGGCGCAAGGTGTGTTCCGATCGCTATCTTTGCGGCAATCGAAAATGCCCCTACTATAAACGCTGCTATGTAATGAACCTGCGGCGGGAGATAGAGGATGCCTCGGTGGTGGTGGCAAACCATGCGCTGCTTTTGGCGGATTTGCGTATGGAAAATAGCACCCTGGGCGGCTACAGCTATCTGGTGGTGGATGAGGCGCATAACCTGATGGCATCTGCTTCCAAGCATTTAGGTTATAGCATTTCCTACGCTGATATTATCATCTTGCTGAATCAGCTTTCTTCCGCTTCCAAAACCCAGAAAAACGATTACTGCCATCAGCTTAGCCGTGCTATTGAAAAATCTGTGCTTACGGATGGCAAAAAGCAGCAAACCCTTATGCAGATTAACCATTTGCAACAGACTATAGACCAGGCACGCCCGCATATACTGGATTTCTTCAATCTTTTGGCAGCACAATGTAGCGCAGCAGATAGCTATAATAAGCTCAGGATCAAAGCGAAAGAAGAAGCGGCAGATGCCTTCAAGCTTTTTGATGGTATTATCCTGGATTTTAAAGAGATTCTTAAAGCTGTATCTGCATTGAATAATATAGTAAATACCTTTGAAAGCCAGCAAGTACCGGGGTATGATACTCTGGTGGAGAGCCTGGCAGCCTTTGAGCAGCGCTTGGGCGAGATGGAAGAGCCCCTTTTGGCGATGCAGGAACCAGATTGGGAGAATTATGCAATGTGGATAGAGAATAATCCCAAGCCAGATCGCAATTCACCCGCCAGTATCCTAAACTATGCACCAGTGGAAGTAAATAGCTTCCTAAGTAAGATGCTTTATGAACAGGTGCCCAGCATTGTATTTACTTCGGCTACTCTGGCGCTGCGCGGCTCTTTCCGCTATTTCCTGGGGCAATCCGGCTTGAACCTGCAAAAAGAAGAGAAGGTGGTGCAGTGCATTGTGGATTCGCCTTTTGATTATGACCAGCAGTCTAAACTCCTGATCGGCAGCTTCCTGCCCGAACCCAAAGACCGCCTGTTTCAAAACCAAGCTTTGAGCTGTCTCAAACAAATCTTCAGTTTGGTGGATGTGGGCACCATGGCGCTTTTTACTGCCTATCGGGATTTGGATGCTGCATACGACTTTGTATCCGACGATCTCTATCAAAACCAGCGTCCGCTTTTTGCCCAGGGCAAAGGGGGCAGCCGCACCAGCATCTTAGAGCAGTTTAAACGAGCAAAGAATGCCGTGCTACTGGGAACTTCTTCTTTCTGGGAAGGGGTGGATGTTCAAGGGGAATCGCTTTCCTTGCTTATCCTGTATAAAATACCTTTCCAGGTGCCGTCTGAGCCTTTGGTAGAAGCCTATATCGATAAACTGGAGCGTGAAAACAAGGATAGCTTTATGCACTATATGCTGCCCAATGCCTTGCTAAAAGTTCGGCAAGGATTTGGCAGACTTATCCGCTCCAAAAGCGACCGCGGCATAGTTTTGATCCTGGATAGCCGGGTTTCCCGCAAGAAGTATGGCGAGTTTTTCAAGCAGATACTACCGGGAAAGCATCAGGAGCTACGCAGCGAGCTGGATTTAATCAATGAAATTACGAGGTTTTTTGCCAAATGAAAGAGAGACTGAAGCAAGCCTTTCCTTATCTGGCGGAACGCGGTGCGCTGCGCTTTGATGAAGTACTCGCACCCTATAGCAGCTTCAAAATAGGGGGTGCAGCTGATGCCTTCTTAATGCCTCCCACCATCATGGATTTGGCGCAGGTATTATCTTTTGCGCTGGGAAACGGGATTCCCTATTTCATTTTGGGCAAAGGCTCGAATCTCCTCATTAGCGATCAAGGCATACGCGCCTTAGTAATCAATATGAGCGAAATGAATAAGATTACGCGGGATGAGAACTTTGTTTCTACCTTTTCCGGGGTTTCATTGCGCCGGGTAGCGGAATTTGCCCAAAAGGAAGGATTGGCGGGATTGGAATTTGCCCACGGCATCCCCGGCTCGGTAGGTGGTGCGGTATTCATGAATGCCGGTGCCTATGGCGGGGAGATCAAGGATGTGCTTTATTGCAGCAAGTATTTGATTCCTGAAGTAGCTGCTTTGCAAGGGAATTATCCGGTGAAGCATCTCAAGGCGGCGGAGCATGAATTTGGCTATCGTAGCAGCAGTATTCAGCGCAAGGGCTACATCCTTACCAGTTCGGTATTTAGATTGCAAGAAGCCGATCCTGAAGAAATAAAGGCGCGGATGCAGGAACTGGATATTCAGCGCAAGGATAAACAGCCCATGGAATTGTCAAGTGCGGGTTCGGTCTTCAAACGTCCGCCGGGGCATTTTGCCGGCAAGCTAATTGAAGATTGCTGCTTAAAAGGCTATCGCGTGGGCGATGCCGCTGTATCGGACAAGCACTGCGGATTCATAGTGAACTTAGGTAAAGCCACCGCGCAGGACGTAATGCAGGTAATCCGCCACGTGCAGAATACGGTGTTCGAGCGTTATAGTATCAAGCTGGAACTGGAGATCCGCTTAATCGGCGAAATGTGAAGAAGCATAACTGGCTTTTACCTTTGGGCTTTGGGCTGCTCTTGATGGCGCTTTGGCAATTCATTGCCACCAAAGGATATGTAGCGCCCTGGATATTGCCTTCGCCTTGGGATGTACTCAAGGTATTTATCTTTCGGCACCAACTCCTTGTGCATCATCTCAAACCCAGCTTAATTGCCGCACTTAGCGGGCTAATGATTAGCATCCCTGCCGGTGCTCTGATTGCTATCGGCATGGATGCCTCCAAAGCGCTTAAGCAAATCCTGTATCCTTATCTGCTTATTTCCCAAACTGTGCCCATCATCGCCATCGCTCCGCTCATCATCATCTGGCTGGGCTATGGCATTGCCGCCAAAATCTTTACCGTTGCCTTGGTCTGCTTTTTTCCCATTACGGTAGGTCTTTATGACGGCTTTACACAGGTAAATATCGAGCAAATCCGGCTAATGAAATCCTTTGGCGCTTCAGCTTACAAGTGTTTTATCCATCTTAAACTGCCGGCATCCTTGCCGCAATTCTTTACGGGCTTAAGGCTGGCAGCTACCTATAGCGTAATGGGAGCGATTATCGGTGAATGGCTGGGAGGCTCTGCCGGACTGGGCATTTATATGACGCGCGCTACGAAGTCTTTCCAAACGGCAGACGTTTTTGCCGTTATCTTCAGCGTTATACTCCTTTCCATGCTACTTTTTGGCGCGATCTCGCTATTGGATAGACTTCTGCTCAGCAGCCGCCGGCAGCAGCAGGATGAGTATCTGGAGCCAAAGCATTAGAGCCTGGGAGCATTTAGTTCACAAGTATTTAGACTTTATTCTTGACGTAATACTCTCAAATAGAGAATTGCACCAAATTATTGATATTGAGGTAAAGACATGATTTACGACGTAATTATCATCGGTGCCGGTCCTGCCGGTCTTTCCGCTGCGATATATAGTGCCAGAGGTGGTTTGAAAACTGCCATCTTTGAAAAAGCCATCGTGGGCGGGCAAATCAATGTAACCGAGGAAGTAGAGAACTATCCTGGTTTTGAAGATTCCATCAGCGGCTTTGAGCTTACCGCCAAGATGCGTGCTCAGGCAGAGCGATTTGGTGCGGAATTTGTAGAAGAGGAGATTACCGCTATCGGGCTGGACGGCTTGTGCAAGGTGATAGAAACTCCGGAAGGAAAACACAGAGCCAAGAGCCTCATCATCTGTACCGGTGCGCATCCGCGGCGCTTGAACGTTCCCGGCGAAGAGCGGCTTACCGGACGCGGCGTATCCTATTGCGCTACCTGCGATGGCGCCCTGTATCGGGATAAAGCGGTGGCAGTTATCGGCGGTGGCGATAGTGCTGTGGAAGAAGCCCTTTTCCTTACCCGCTTTGTAAAGAAGGTGTATCTCATCCATCGCCGCGATGAATTGCGTGCACAAAAGATTATCCAGGAGCGCGCTTTTAAAAACCCAAAAATCGAGTTCATCTGGGATACCGTGGTGCAGGAGTTTCATGGCGATAAAAGGCTGGAAAAGCTGGAACTTGTAAATCGTAAAACCCATGAGATAAGCATGTTGGAAATGGAAGCTGCCTTTGTATATGTGGGTATCTTGCCAAATAATGAGCTTTTAGAATCCAGAATCGAGCTGGATGACGCCGGCTTTGTCTATACCAATGAAAATATGCACACCAACGTGCCGGGCATCTACGCTGCGGGCGACATCCGCCATACCGTTCTGCGCCAGGTAGTTACCGCCACCTCCGATGGAGCCGTGGCAGCTTGGAGCGCCGAAAAATGGATTATCGAAAACTATGACGATTTTGGAGCAGAAGGTGCTCACCAGTAAAGATATCCGCCTTCAATTCATCGAATACTTCAAGGCGCGTGCACATAGTTTTGTACATTCCTCTCCGGTAATTCCGCAGGACGACCCCACTCTGCTTTTTGCCAATGCCGGTATGAACCAATTTAAGAATATCTTTTTAGGTTTGGTAGAGCCAGAACATCCCCGCGCCGTTAATTCCCAAAAGTGTATCCGCGCCGGCGGCAAGCATAACGACTTGGAAGAAGTGGGTAAAGATGGTTATCACCATACCTTCTTTGAGATGCTGGGCAATTGGAGCTTTGGGGATTATTACAAGAAGGATGCCATCCTTTGGGCGTGGGAATTGCTTACGGATGTGTGGAAGCTGCCCAAGGAATTGCTGCATGTAACGGTGCATGATAGCGACAATGAAGCCGCCCAAATCTGGCAGCAGGAAACCGATGTAACGCCTACGCAGATTACTTTTCATGGTGATAAAGATAACTTTTGGGAGATGGGGGAGACCGGTCCCTGCGGTCCTTGCAGCGAGATACATATTGATCGCGGAGAAGCGCATTGCAATAAAAAGGGCGAGCCGGGGCATGTATGCCGCGTAAATGGCGATTGCGACCGCTATATCGAGCTTTGGAATCTGGTATTTATTCAATATAAACGTGAGGAAGACCGCTCTTTAAGCCCGCTCAAAAACCGCTACGTGGATACCGGAGCCGGGTTGGAGCGCGTGTGTCAGGTTTTGCAGGATAAGAGTACAAATTACGAAACAGACCTCTTTATGCCCATCATCGGGCGTATTGCCGAGCTATCGCAAAAGCCCTATAGCGAAGCAGACGGCATGAGCCACAGGGTAATTGCCGACCATATCCGCTGTTTGGTTTTTGCTTTGGCAGATGGCGGCTTTCCTTCAAACGAAGGGCGCGGCTATGTGCTAAGGCGCATCCTCCGGCGTGCTGCCCGCCATGGCAGGCTTTTGGGCTTTGCCGAGCCTTTCCTTTTCCATTTGGTAGATGTGGTAATCGAGATTATGGGGCATCACTTCGACGAGCTAAATGGCAGAGGCGATTACATTAAGATGGTGATAAAAGCAGAAGAAGAGCGCTTTAATAAGACCCTGGATACAGGGCTGATAAAGTTTGAAGAAATCCTGGCGCATACTGCCGGCAAAGTGATTTGCGGCAAAGATGTATTTATGCTCTATGATACTTATGGCTTCCCGCCTGATCTTACTGCCACCCTGGCGGAAGAGCATGGCCTATGCCTGGACGAAGCAGGCTTTGCCCAGGAAATGGCTCTGCAAAAAGAGCGTGCCCGCAAAGCCTCGAAGTTTGAAAGCAGCATACAGGAAATGGAATGGATCGATTTTAGCGCTTCCAGCCCCACCGTATTTAGCGGCTATTCCCAGCATTCCGATAAGTCTAAGATTCAGCGTTATAGCCTCTTAAGCGATGGCACTTATGCCCTGCAGCTTCAGCAAACTCCCTTTTATGCCGAAAGCGGGGGACAGGTGGCAGATACCGGCAGAATCTATAATGATGAGTTTGAATTAAATATCCACGATGTAAAGAAGCTGGATGATTACTACATCCATTACGGCAGGCTAATGCGCGGGCTTATCTCGAATACGGAAGTGAATCTGGAGATAGACAGCAAAAGGCGCCGCAGGATTCAAGCAAACCACAGCGCTACCCATCTCCTGCATAAAGCCTTGAAAAGCGTTTTGGGCGATCACGTTCAACAAAAAGGTTCGCTGGTTCATCCCGATTATCTGCGCTTTGATTTTACCCACTTCCAGGCAAGTACTGCAGAAGAGCAAAGGCAGGTGGAAACCCTGGTAAATGAAGCAATACGAGAGAATTACAGCGTTGATGTAAGCATCAAGAGCATAAGTAAAGCCAAAGCCGAAGGTGCGGTGGCGCTCTTTGGCGAGAAATACGCCGATCAAGTGCGGGTAATAGCTATGGAAGGCTATTCCAAAGAGCTTTGTGGCGGTACACACGTAGCTGCCAGTGGTGAAATCGGTCTCTTTGTAATCTATTCCGAATCTTCCATTGCCGCCGGCATCAGGCGCATCGAAGCCTATACCGGTGCCGCTGCTTTGGAATATATAGAAGGCTGGCGCAATTCCCTGGAGAAGGTAGCTACGCAGCTTGGCTCGCCAATAAATATGATTCACCAAAAGCTGGATATGCAAAAGGCGCATATATACGAGCTTGAAAAGGAAATCAAAATGCTCCAGGCAGAACGCAGTAATCAACTAATCAACAGCGTATTGGGTGGGGCAGATGAGTACCCAGGCTTCAAGCTTATCATCCATCGCTTGCCAGATAATACCGATCTAAAAGCCATAACCGATGTACTGCGCGACAAATTGAATCATGAAATCGCCGTATTATACAGCGTTAAAGACGATAAGCTGAGTATCCTCACCGTGGTGGGCGAAGGCTTGAAAAAATCGCATCATGCTGGCAAGATTATCTCTGCCATTGCTGCCAAACTGGGCGGCAAAGGCGGCGGCAGGGCAGATTCCGCCATGGCGGGCAGCCCTCTGCCCCAAAACTGGGACATACTGAAAAGCGAGATTTCTGGCATTATCCTCAGCTTCAATCAATGAAAATCCTCATCATCCGCTTAAGCTCTTTGGGGGATCTAATCCTTACCCAAAGCGTATGTGCTTTCCTGAGAGAGCAGTATCCGGATGCTGAGATTCATTATATTGCCAAAGCAGCCTACTTGGAAATTATCCCGCTAATGGGCTTGGCTATCCAGCCCATTAGCTATTCTAAAAGCCTGAAAGCGCATATAGAGCTTTTTAAACAGCGCTACGACCTCGTTTTGGATTTGCATAATAAGCTTTCCAGCCGCTTAATCTCCTCTGCTGCCTGGGCTAAGAAAAGTGCTGTTTACAATAAGCAACGTAAAACCCGCAAGCAGATAATAGCCGGCAATAAAGAGCTAAGCATATCTTCTACCGTAAATCTATACAAAAGCGCTTTAAGTCCTTTCTTCAAAGTAGATACATTAGCCGCACCTGAGCTGCAGATTCCCTATGGTGCGCCAGGTATCCAGCTTCCCACGGGCAGGAAGCTAATCATGGTCTTTCCTGGAGCCCAGCATTTTACCAAGATGTATCCGCTTGAATATTACAAAGAGCTTATTCAGAAAAGCCCCGCAGACTATTACTATATCCTTGCAGGCTCTTCCGCTGAACATCCTCTTTGTGAAAAGCTGCGGGCATCTGCGCCAGATACCACCTTTAATATTGCCGGTAAATACAGCTTTGCAGAACTCTTGCAGATAATGCAACCGATGGACTTGGTGATTAGCTCGGATAGCGGCCCCATGCACTTAGCAGCGGCAATTCAAAAAGAACAGATCGCGATCTTTGGTGCCACTCACCCGCGACTCGGCTTTGCGCCGCTCAATCCTAAAGCCAAAATACTTACCCAGGATTTGGATTGTCAACCCTGCTCTTTGCACGGCTCCGAGCGCTGTCCTTTAGGGCATTTCAAATGTATGAAAGAGCTTAAACCCGCGCTATTGCTCAAAACAATAGAAGCATCTTTCAAGAATAATTCCTGATAGATCAAGATTTGGTTCGTATGATCAACAAACGAGCTTGAGGCTGTCCAGAAATACGCAAACAACACAAATCAAGAAATGTCCACCCCTGAAATGTAGGGGTTCAAGGCATCCAAACCCGCCGAAATTAGCACGCAACCGGTAATCATTACGGATTGAGTTTCAATTTATTACGGTGCGCGCTCTCAAGCCCCTACACTCCCAATGTGGCAGATAGCGTGCTTGGTTTTGGCATTTCTGGACAGCCACTCCGCTCGGCAACCAAGCATGATGTTCCTGTATTGGCTACCACCTTTTCGAGCTTGATAATCTTTAAAAGCTTTAAGATTTTAAGACTATTTATAAACGTCATATTTCTTAGCCTCTTACTAAATATGAATCTCTTCAAATGGATTCAACTTTTGGTAAACCAAATACAGTACGGGATACGCCCTGCCGCTCGTAATTCTTTGTATTTGTATTATTTCTGTTGTGTTTGCGCTGCTTCCCCGTCCCTTCCCCGTCCATTCACTGTGCAAGCAACGGGAAATCAACGAGTTACGAAGGAGTTACAAACAAGATATTTGTCCCATTCTGAAATTGGTTCACCAAAGAAAGGAATCAAATGAGGAGATTTATATTTGGTAAGAGGCTATGAAATTTGATGGTTAGAAGTAATCATAAAACCCAAACTTGTACAATTTTCAATTATTTAAACAATGAATGCTTGAACACAGAAGATCACGCTTGGCTGCCGAGCGGAGAGGCTGTCCCGAAATGCCAAAAGCAAGCACGATATCCAGCGAAACGAGAATGTAGGGGCGCAAGGCGCCAAAGCCCGCTTTTAATAAAGCGTGCGCGCAGCGCACACCGTAATAAATTGATACATAATCCGCAATGATTAGCTGTTGTGGGTAAATTTCGGCGGGTTCAAGGCCTTGAACCTCTACATTTCAGGTGTGGACATTTCTTGTTGTCGTGTGGTTTGCTTGTTTCTGGACAGCCTCAAGCTCGTTTATTGATCTCAAAAAGCATGAGTCCAGCTCAGCATTATGGTAATGCTTAAGAAAACCCTAAAAGGTACTCCTTAAAACATTGCCGATTCTATTCTAAAAAAGAGTAAACCTATTTCAGTATAAGATGCCAGATATAGCGCCTTATGTCGTTGACCCTCTCATCAATCTCACAAAGAGAATCCGAGACAGAAGCGGATACTTTCAGGTTAATAATTCACTATAAATAAAAATTATACTTGCCAAAAATTGCAGGTTAAAAATAGTGGTTCTATGTCCCATCTAATACAGGAGTAAAAAATGAAATACAAATTGAAAGATGGGAGGGAAATAGACCTGAATAAGGTTTATGAATTGTCTGTTGTGAGAGACGAGGGAATGGACAAGAAATCCATCAACCTAAGCAAAATCGCTTTCTCAATTCGGCTAAACGACGGGCAGAGCATTAAGGTGGAAAAGAGCTATCATTATTCGGACTGGGCTCAAGCTAAGATGGAATTGGACCAGGAGCGGGCGGATATTCTAAACGCCCTTAGCAAGCTACAATAGCTGCTTATCCCCCCTTTTCTTTGTGCGCGCAAAATTAAAGGGATGCCTTATCTAAGGCATCCCTTTTGATTTATTAGTATGTATTTATCAGTATCTTAGGCTGCTATTTCCCAAGGGGCTAAGCATTAGAACAGGCTCATTTTCATAATCCCGCCAAAGCTCATACAGCTCCTTATACTCTTCATTTACTATGTCCAATTCACTAAGCGCAAGCACTTTAAAGAGCGGGCTGGATTCCAGCGACAAGGTGATATTTACATTGCTTTCATCCGCAGCCATATCTACCATGCGCAGATTGCGGCTGCCTTTGATGAGGGATTTCATGTATTCAACGGCGTCTTGCATGCCGCCCAATTCATCCACCAAGCCCACTTCAAAGGCTTGCGCGCCAGTCCAAACGCGTCCCTGCGCCACTTTGTGCACGTCTTCCACGCTCAGGTTTGCACGTCCATTTGCCACTTTGTGGACAAAATCGTCGTAAGTAGCTTCAATATAGCGTTCCATGCGTTGCTTTTCCACATCTTTCATGGGGCGGTTTAGCGAGAGGAAATCTGCATTTTCGCCTTTCTTTACAATACCCCAGTTTACCTTGATCTTTTTGAAGAGTTCGGTAGCGTTAAACATCATACCTACTACGCCGATGGAACCGGTAAGGGTGGCGGGATCGGCGATAATGCGATCGGCATTGGCGGCAATGTAATAGCCTCCGCTGGCGGCGGTGCCTGCCATGGAAACCACGATGGGCTTTTTATTCTCGGTTTTCGCCAGTTCCAATTCACGATATATGATGTCCGAAGCTTGCGCGCTGCCGCCGCCGCTATCGATACGCAGGATTATTCCCTTATACATGGGGTTTTTGCGCGCTTTACGGATGAGTTTTACGGTGCTTTCATGAGCAATCTTCTTTCCCGTTTCGCCCTTACCCATTACGATATTTCCACTGGCATATACTGTGGCAATCAGGCTTTCTTTGGGTTTGCTCCAGTTTGTTGCCATATATTTAGGCAGCTTCTTGCTTTTACGAGAAAAGCCAAAATCGCTTTTAAGCTTCTTAAAGAGCTCATCCTGATAGATGATTTCATCCACCAAGCCTGCTTCCAGAGCGTCTTGTGCCAGGAAGTAAGGACCTTCATCAATGGTTTGAGCTACGGGCTTTGGCAAACGCTCACCGCGCCCTGCCTGAATCTGAGTACAGAATTGATCAAAGAGATCGCCCAAAAGGGATTCATATACTTCACGCTCTGCGGCGGTCATTTCGCTTTCGCTAAACATATTGCCGGCGTTTTTGTATTTGTGGCTACGGAAGTTCAAGACCTCTATGCCCAGGCTTTCCAAAGTATCTTTCAAGTAGGGTGAAGAGATGGCAATCCCGCGCAAATCCACCATGCCATTGGGGTTTAGGTAAATCTTATCCGCTATAGAAGAGGCGAGGATATAAGCGCCATTGGAGATATTATCAAAGTAAAAGCTAACTTTTTTGCCGCTGGCTTTGAATTCTCTTAGTCCTGTTAAAAGCTCTTGTTGCAGGGCAAAGGACATGCCCATGGCGGGGTTTTGAATCAGGATACCCTGGGTGGCAGGGTCGTTTTCAGCACGTTTGATATCAGCCAAAAGCTCTTCGATGCCCAGGGTTTTTTTATCGAATACCTTGATCTTGCCCAGGGTGTATTTTGGCGCTTTGTAGCTTACCACGCTGCCTTTTGCGGGCAGATCATACCACTGTTTGGGCTGAATGCCAAACAGCGGTTTGTATAGGTTTTCGGATGCAAAAGCCCACACATAGCCGTAGTTATCGCTCTTCTTTGCCCGATAAAGCATTCCCGCCTGCAAGGAGCGACCAGACAGGCTGAAATTGATGAGTGCAGCTTCTTTATCAAGGTTATAGGTTGCGCCTATCTTTACACCATCCAAAACTTCGGTATTGATGCCCAAGATGGGTTTGGATAGTTCATAATCTCCCTTCGCATTATCCAGATAGTTGTAATTGATATCAGCACTTAGTTCCAAACGCTTATCATCGATATTATCTACAAAGGCAAAAGGTCTGAGGGCGAGACCGGCGCGATAGGTGGGGCGCGCTTTGTAAGGATTATCCCAGGAAAAAGCCAGAGAACTAAAATCATGCGGGCGATAGGTTGCGGCACTACGGAAGCTGCCCTTAAGGAACTCACCCTCGTTCAAGGCGTAGGAGGTTCCTATATACAGATTGGGGAAGATATGCGCAGGAAATAGTTCGCCGCCATGGGCAAACATATGCCGTCCTCTATCCTGAAGTCGCTCATAAACATAGCTAATACCGCCGCCTTTTAAAAGCAACCAGTAATGATCCTGCAATTTCTTGTTATCAGCAAAATTGACGAACCCAACGCCATTGGCAAAGGGGGTGCCCAAAAGGGAGGGATTCGCATAAGGGATAAAGAGGTTATCCACCGCGGCGATGGGGAAATCCTGCTCGCCTAAAGGCTCCGTGGCAAAAAGCATCACGGAAGCCAAAAGCAAGGCTGCAAGGGCAATTAGAAACTTGATTCTTTTCATGGTAACTCCATTATGTTTATTTATCTAAAACTAAAAAACTTATTTATCACACTCTCTTGTAAGAGATATATCTGTCAATTCTTTTCTTGAGATTGCATCAAAAATCGCTCCAAAACATCCAGATATTTAGTTCATAAATGTCGGAAAAGCTACGAACTGCTTGACATAATGTGCCAGATAAAATATTATGAGAAAAAGAAAGATAAGGGAGACGAGATGCGAGCAATAGTGCTGGTGAGCGGAGGCATGGATTCGCTTTATACTGCTGCCATTGCTGCCCGGGAGTGCGAGGAACTCTATTTCTTGCACTTCAATTATGGGCAACACACCCAAGCCAAAGAGGAGCAAAGCTTTTTCCAAATAGCCGCGCACTACCGGGCAAAAGAAGCTCGTGTGGTGGATTACCGCTGGCTTGCCGAGATTGGCGGTTCGGCGCTTACGGATAAAGGTGTGGCGGAAAAGCTGAATGCACAAAAGATTCCTAATACCTACGTGCCTTTTCGCAATGCTACCATGCTCTCTGCCGCAGTGGCATGGGCAGAAGTGCTTAGCGCAGAAAGGGTTTATCTCGGTGCTATGGATGAAGATAGCAGCGGCTATCCAGACTGTCGTGCCGGTTTTATCGAAGCGATGAACCGGGTAATCAGGCTTGGTACTTGCGCTGGCAATATCAGTATTCATACCCCAGTTTTGCATCTTACCAAAGCAGATATCGTAAGCCGCGGCAGCGCGGAAAAGATTCCCTTTGAACTCTCCTGGAGCTGCTACTATGCAGAAGATGTAGCCTGCGGCACTTGCCCCAGCTGCCTTTTACGCCTGAAAGCCTTTCAGGAAGCAGGCATAAAAGACCCCATCCCCTACAAGGAACGAATATGAAAAAGAATATCCTGATTATCCTTACCGGTGGCACCATCTCTATGAAGAGCGTGGGCAATCTTGGCGTGGTTCCCACCTCCGAGCTGGCAGATTTCCTCAAACAGTTTCCCCAATTAGAAGGTGTGGCGAATGTGGAAGTATTGGACTATCTGAATCTGCCCAGCCCTTATATGACGCCGCAGATGATGTTTGAACTCGCCAAAACCATCGATAACAAGATACTATCTTACGATGGTGTGGTGGTAACGCATGGTACGGACACCTTGGAAGAAAGCGCCTTTTTGGCAGATTTGGTGCTCACCACCCGTAAGCCGGTGGTCTTTACCGCGGCTATGCGCAGTGGGGGAGACCTGGGACTGGATGGTCCCCGCAATATCATTGGCAGCGTACGGGTTGCCAGCCACCACGAAAGCATCGATAAAGGGGTTTTGGTAGTAATGAACGACGAAATCCATACTGCCCGCGATGTGACCAAATCCGATACCGGTAAGGTGGATGCCTTTGCCAGTCCGGGGTTTGGTGCTTTGGGCATCGTAGATCCGGATACTATTGTATATCACCGCGCTACCCTTTATCGGGAAAACGTTTGGACAGAAACCCTGGATACCCGCGTGGATTTGATCAAAGCAGTAGCCGGATTGGATGGGAAATACATCGATTGCAGTGTGGCAAACGGCTCGCGGGCGATCGTAATAGAAGCCTTTGGACGCGGCAATCTGCCCAAAGAGCTATTGCCCAGCATTGAAAACGCCATCAAAGAAGGCGTTATTATCGTAATTGCCTCCCGCTCCAAAACCGGACGCGTATTACCCGAATATGGCTATGATGGCGGCGGGAAACACTTGCAGGATTTGGGTGCCATCTTGGCAGGAGATTTGCAGGGTGTGAAAGTGCGTCTGAAGCTGATGGCGCTCCTGGGCAAATACGATAATATTGAGCTTGTAAAGAGATTCTTTTTGCAATCTATGCCGGCGGAATAAGATGAGAATCGCGTTTTTGGGTCCCGCTCCACCCTTCAGAGGAGGTATTGCGAATTTCGCTGCCCACCTGGCGGAAACCCTAGCGCAAGCGGGGCACCTTGTATGCTATTTCAATTTCATCAAGCAATACCCTGCCTTTCTCTTTCCTTCTGCCGGGCAGGAAAGTGGTAGCAAACCGGGCTTGCCTTCGCAGCGCGTGCTTACACCATACATGCCCTACACTTGGCTAAAAACGGTGAAAGCGCTTAAGGACTGGCAGCCGGATATCATTATCGTATCCTGGTGGCTGCCCTTCTTTGCGCCGGCGTATGAATATGTGCTTAAACGGGTTAATGGTAAAAAGCTGATACTGGCGCATAATATCCTGCCGCATGAAGCCTGGCCGGGAACAAAGCTCTTCTTAAAACGCGTATTTCGCCAGGCAGATAAACTGATAGTGCTTAGCCAATCCTGCCAGAAAGATATTGAGCAGCTATTAGGGGCAGATTATGCAGAAAAGACCCTTTTAGCTTTTCATCCTATTTACGAGAGCATCCCCATGCACAAAGCCAGAGAAGAGGTTCAGGAAGGCAGTGCAAACCTGCTTTTCTTTGGACTTATCAAGGAATACAAGGGCTTGGATATTCTGCTCAAAGCGATGCCACGAGTGATACAAGCCTTGCCCAATGCCCGCCTGATAATAGCCGGCTCGGTATATGGCAAAGCGGAACCTTATTACCGGCTCATCCGCGAACTCCAGATCGAATCCCATATAGAAACCCATTTCTGCTATCTGAAGGAGCTGGAAGTAGCGGAGTTTTTTGCCCAAAGCGAAGTGTGCCTTCTGCCTTACAAAAGCGCCACCCAGAGCGGGGTAATCGCCACCGCCTTTAGCTATAATACACCGGTAATCGCCAGCGATGTGGGCGGTTTGGGCGAATATATCGAGAGCGGACTTACCGGTTTTTTGGTTCCGCCGAATGACCCTGAAGCTCTGGCAGAAGCGATCATCCGCTTCTACCAAGAAAAGCACTATCACAGCATGTATCAGGCAGTGGAACAAGAAAAGCCCAAATACACCTGGGAAGCCTTTGCCCGTTTGATCTTAGACTAATGCGTATCCTGCTTATTAGCTACTATTTCCCTCCTGCCGGCGGTGCTGCCGTAATGCGCTGGCTGCGCTTTATCCGCTATTTGAGCCTTAAGGGACACCGGGTAACAGTGCTTTGCTCCAGCGGTGGAGACTACCCTTATACAGATGAAAGCCTGCTGCAAAAGATTCCAGAGGATCTGCCTGTAATCCGCGCTAAAGCGCCCAAGATGTCCCGCTTTTGGAAACTAATAGCACACAAGAAAGAGGGATTGCCGCATGGCTCTCTGGATACCAAAGAAATGGGGTGGCTGGCTCGCCTGATGGTCTTTATTCGGCTGAACTTCATCTTGCCGGACTTGCGGGTATTTTGGAATGCCTCTGCCTATAGAGCAGCCCTAAAGGAATTAAAAAGCAAGCCTTACGATGCGGTGATCTCTACAGGACCTCCGCATAGCAGCCACCTGATCGGCTTGAAGTTCAAAAAGAAGTATCCGCGGCTTCAGTGGTTTACAGACTTTCGCGATCCCTGGGCGGATATCCACTATTTGCAGCTCAAGCCACCCTTGTCTTTTATCCGCTACTTGCATAGAAGTATGGAGAAGCGAGTACTGCAAAAGGCGGATAACAATTTCATCATCTCCCATGCCATTGCCGCTGCCCTGCCGGAGGCGCCTAAAACGGTAATTTACAACGGCTTTGACCCCGATGATTTTGCCAGTATTGAATACCAAGAGAGCCTTACTCTCCGTATCAAATACATCGGGCAGATTACCGCCGGACAGGATGCCCTGCAAATCCTACACTTATGCAAATATATCCCGCAGAAGCTGGAGCTAAGCTTCATTGGCACCCGGCTAAGTGAATCTGAGATACAGGCATTCAAAGCGGAATTAGGCTCAAGCTTCCGCCATTTGCCCTTTATGCCGCATCAGGAAGCGCTAAATGAAGCAGTTAATAGCGATTGCCTGATCCTACTAATCAATGAATATAGCGGCAGCAAAGGGATGCTAACCACAAAGCTTTTTGAATACTTAGCTTCTCGCACCCCGATTCTTTTAATAGGCGATACCGCTTCCGAAGCGGCAGAGGTAATCCGAGAGTGCGCGGCGGGTACCTGCTTTGCTGCACATGAACTGAAACAAGCGGCAGAATGGGTAGCGGAGCTTCCCTCCGGCTATCGCACAAGTGGAAATATCGGGGCTTATAGTGTTGCCAAGCAGATAGATAAGCTGATAAGGACAATGGAAAGCAAAAATAGCTATTGACACAAAAGCCCACCTATCTATTGTTGCACAAATATTAAGAACATAAAGAGGTTAAAATGCCGCAACACAAATCCGCCCTGAAACGTATGGGAACAGATAAGAAAAGATCTGCCCGCAATAACTATGTAAAACGCACTATCAGAACCCTGGATAAGAAAATGCTGGCTGCCGAAACTCCGGAAGAGCGCACGCAGCTTTTGGACGAGCTTTATTCCAAGCTGGATAAGGCCGCCAAGAAGGGTGTAATCCACAAGCGTACCGCCAGCCGCCGTAAAGCGCGTTTGGCAGATTATGTAAATAAACAAAGCGCAGAATAAGCATTCCTTTGGGTAAAGCCCGTGATGGCAAAGGCTAAGAAAAAGAGAAGCCTTCTGGTAAGAATACTGAGAGGGCTTCTCTTTTTGCATTTATGGTTCTGGGGCATTGTAGCTGCCCTCTGTGTGCTTTACAACTTTGTAAATCCACCCATTACACCGCTGATGATACAGCGCTATTTCCTGCGCGGGCATCCTATTTACAAACGCGAATACATTCCCTTAAAGAAGATTCCAGATTCCACCCAAGCCATGCTGATTGCCATTGAAGATGGAAACTATTACAAACACTTCGGCTTTGAATGGAACATGGTAAAGGAAGCTTATCAGAAGAATAAGAAGTCCGGCAAGATACGCTTTGGCGCTTCCACTTTGAGCAACCAATTAGCCCGCAGTGTGTTCCTGACCACAGACCGCAACTATCTGCGCAAATATCTGGAGATACAGGTAACGGTAATCATGGAAATCTGTATGAGTAAAAAGCGCATGCTGGAGCTATATTTCAATTACGTGGAGTGGGGGAAAGGCGTGTATGGCATAGAAACCGCCTCTTACATGTATTTTGGCAAAAGTGCGGCGCAGCTTAATCGCCAGCAGAGTAAACGCATGCTGGTAATCCTCACAAACCCGATAAAATATACTCCCCATACCTGGCAGAAATCTGCCTCTGCGCGACAACGCATGGCGCTTTTGAACCGCTATTTCTAATGGAAGAGAAGTTTTTATACCATATCTGGGACGAAGGGCACCTGAAGCCAGATTTGAAAAGCCTGTGCGGTAAGAATGTACGCATTATCTATCAGGGGCAATTCAATACCGCCCGAGGTCCAGACTTCAAGAATGCCATCATCGAAATAGCCGGTGAGCAAAAGCGCGGCGATATTGAGATTCACCTGAAAACCATGGACTGGCAGGCACATAACCACCATGAAGACCTTTATTACAATAAGGTAATCCTGCATGTAGTACTGGAACATAATGGCAGGCATGACGCTACGCTAAGCGAAGATGGTAAATTGATACCCATTTTGGCGCTAAAAGAGCAATTAAGCGACGATATAGATAAACTCCTTACAAAGCGGGAAACACCATCGCGCAGAAGCGTTTACTGCGATTTACTTTCAGCTATATCTAATGATAATCTGATAACTATCTTATATACAGCCGGTTTACGCCGCTTCAAAGCCAAGGTAAAACGCTTTAATGCTCTCTTATCGCTCTACAGCTTCCAGCAGCTTTTTTATGAAGGGCTTTTTGAAGCATTGGGTTATGACAAAAACAAGATGAACACTCTGCAAATAGCGCAAAGCCTGCCTTTGAGCAAACTGAAGGAATACAAAGCAGAGGGTATGCCGGCAAAGGACTTGGCTGCATTATACACTGTGGGCAGTGGATTACTCAAACAAAGATCTGCCCTCATACCGCAAGAGATAAGCGATGAATTGCTAAAGCTATATGAAGCGCAGCCCTGGCAAGGGAAAGCTTTGCCTATAGACTGGCAATTATTTCGCATCCGCCCGCAGAACCACCCGCTCAAACGCCTGATATACATTGCGCCAACTATCTGGGAACACCTGGATGATAATATATTGCAATACGTTATTAGTACCCTTGAAGCTTACAAGACAGACCCCAAAGAGCATTACAAAGCATTCCGCAAGCTATGGCAGGAACAGGAGCTTTTCAAAGGCTTGCCGCTCAAATTGGGCAAAACAGTGCAGGATAATATCTACCTGAATATCCTCTTACCGGTGCTATCTTTGTGGGAAGAGAAACTGGGAGCCGATGCCCGGCAAATCCACCAGCTATATAGCGCCTTTTCTGGCTTGCAAGAGAATTATATCATCCGCTTTATGGCGCGCTATATGAATCCGCAACAGGAGAAACTGGTAAATAGCAAAGCCATCTATCAACAGGGGATACTGGATATTTACCACCGCTTTTGCAATTGGCATCTCTGCGAAGAATGCCTGAAAGCCTAAGCTTTCGCCCGAAAGTAATCATAAATCTTTTCCGCCATTTTTTGCCCCACGCCCTTGAGGCTGCTCAGTTCTTTTAGGGTCGCCTCTTTTACCCTTTCCACGCTCCCCAGCTCTTTCAAAAGCAAGAGTACGGTTTTTTCGCCCACGCCGGGGATTTCCTGTAGCTCACTATGCAAGGTGCGTTTAGTGCGGCGCTGGCGATGGAAAGTAATGGCAAAACGGTGTGCTTCATCGCGAATATTGGTAATCAGGCGTAAAGCCGACGAAGAGCGCGGCAGGATGATGGATTCTTGGTGGGAAGGCATAAAGATTTCCTCTGCCCTTTTTGCCAGCGAGATAATGCTAATATCCTTGTACTCAGAGGCTTGCAATACCTTATTAGTAGCGCTTAATTGCCCCTTACCGCCATCGATTACGATGAGATCAGGCTTCATATCCGTTTCATTTTCCAATCCATTCAGAAACCGCTGCAAAGTTTCTTCCAGTGCGGCATAGTCGTTTTGCGTCTCGATAGTTTTGATGATATAATGCCGGTAATATTTCTTTTTGGGCTTGCCGTTTTCAAAATAGATGGCGCTGGCTACGGTATCGCTACCCTGAATGGTGGAGATATCCATACATACTATCTTGCGTGGCAGGGTGCTGAGCTTCAGGGTCTCTTTTAGCTCCTGAATAGGGTAAATGGTGCGGTTTGCCTTGCGCAGGTGCGCCAGCTTCCTTTCCTCGATAATGTGGAAGGCATTGCGCTTTGCCATCGCCAAGAGCTTACTGCGTTCGCCCTTTTGCGGCAGCTTCAGTTTATTGCCCAGCCAGTCTTGCAGGGCATCATACTCCTCCGGTTCAAAGGGCAAAAGTATCTCATGCGGCAGCTCCTCTTTTTGGGCATAATATAGCTTCATAAAAGAAGCCAGGATGCGCGCCTGCGGCTCTTCACCTAAGTTTTTAAGCGGATAGTTTTCCTGATTTAAGATGCTGCCTGCCTGCATTTTGAGCACCAGGCAGATGGCGTCATTTTCTTCCTGATAGAAGCCGATGATATCGATATTGCGGCTATCCTGATACACCACGCTCTGCCGCCGCTGGATGTTTTCAATCGCAGTAATGCGGTCGCGGATTTTGGCGGCTTCTTCAAAACGCAATTCCAAGGAAAGCTCATTCATCTCCGCCCGATATTCGCCCAAAATCTCCTCGTATTTCCCCTCAAAAAAGCGGATCATCTTATTGATAACAAGCATATATTGCCCCTGCGATATTTTCCCGATGCAAGGTGCGCTACATTTGCCTAATTGATAGTTAATACATGCTTTATCAAATACCACCTTGCCGATGGGGATTTTGCGTTTGCAATCCCGAATGGGGAAAATCCATTCAAAGCTGCGCAGGGTGCGGCGCAAGGAGCGTACATCCGTATAAGGACCAAAATAGCGGGAGCCATCCTTCACCAAATCTCGCGTTACATACACTCTGGGAAAGTCCTCATTTAAGGTCACTTTTACATACGGATAGCTCTTATCATCCTTGAGCATAATATTATACTTCGGGCGATGGTGCTTGATGAGCGAAGCTTCCAGGAGAAATGCCTCTTTTTCACTGCTGGTAAGGATATAATCCATCTGCGCAATGTGCTTTACCAATTGCTGCGTTTTAGGGTCTTTTAGCGAAGAACCGAAATAGCTCTTTACGCGATGTTTTAGCGCCATCGCTTTGCCTACATAGATCAGCTCATCCTTTTCATTTTTAAAGAGATAGATGCCCGGAGTCTCCGGCAGAAAATTGATCTTTTCGCTTAGCGCTGTTGGAAGCGTTTCCATATATCTTTACTCTGCTCTTTCAGATAGCCCAGGCGGAAGAGCAAACCCAAAAGGTAAAATAGGATAAATACCAATGCGCTAAAGAGCAGTATCTTAAGAGCGAGGTTCAGGAGATTATCAGCAGGAAAATAGCCCAATATAGGCGAGATTGCAAAGAAGAGAATTACACAAATAATGATGCTTTTGATGATATTGGGTGCGATACCCCCAA
This sequence comes from Candidatus Cloacimonadota bacterium, assembly GCA_028695495.1. Lineage (GTDB taxonomy): Bacteria > Cloacimonadota > Cloacimonadia > Cloacimonadales > Cloacimonadaceae > UBA5456. Next base: position 26,477 of record JAQVIX010000030.1, read on the forward strand.
AAGAAATATGCGGCATTTTCTTTTTAATAAGGTATAGCAAGACCAGATAATTTACCAAAGCCGTAAACGAGGTGGAAAGCGCCAGCCCGCGATGCTGAATAAACTGCATTAGAATGAAATTGAGCGTAATATTTAGCGCTACCATACCAGCAGCTAATTTCACCGGCGTTTTGGTATCCCCATGCGCATAGAAAAGTGGGGTTAAACTTTGGTTCAAACTATAAAATAGCAATCCCAAGGAATAATACACCAATGCCTGCGAGGTCATGATCGCCGCCCGCATATCGAAAGCGCCGCGCCCAAAGAGCAGGCTTACCATTTCTGGCGCCAAAAGCATGATAATCAGCGTGATAGGCAGCATCAGATAGCTAAGGGAAAGCGCAGTAAAACGCATGCCCTGCGCTAATTCCTCGTAATTCTTTTGGCTTACACAGCGGGAATACATAGGTAGTACCGCGGTGGAAGCAGAGATGGCAAAGATGCCTAAAGGAAGCTGCATCAAACGATTACCGTAGCCCAAAGCGGTAATGCTGCCAACGGGTAAGAAGCTTGCCATCAGCGCATCGGCTACGAGATTGATCTCGCGGATACCAATGCCGATCATGCTGGGAACAAAACGTTTCCAGAGGCTGGCGAGCGCTTCGCCGGCAAAAGAGATATAGATTTTCCATACATAGCCCACCTTTTTCAGGTAAGGCAGGTTAATTACCGTTTGCAGGATTCCGCCAATGATCACCCCCCAGGCTGCCCACAAAATCAGCTCTTCGGCGGGTAATTTCCAAACCCAGTAGGGGATTACAAGAGTAAGGATCATGCCGATATTGAGCAGCGCACTGGATAGCCCGGTCATGAAAAAGTATTCATGCGAGTTCAGGATGGCGATAAAGGTGGAAGAAAGCCCGATAAGAAAGAGATAGGGAAAGATAATGCGGGTAAGCTGGATGGCAAAAGCGCTGGTTTCGGGCGCTAAACCGGGGTAAAGTAGCTTTACGATTTGCGATGCAAAGAGCATCCCTAAAAGGGTAAGGATTATCAAAAACAGGGTAAGCAAACTAAGGGTATTAAGCGCAAAATCTATCTGTTTTTCTTTGCCCTCTTTGATGCCAATATCGTTGTAAATAGGTACAAATGCAGTGGATAAAGCACCTTCACCAAAGAGCCGGCGCAAGAGATTGGGGATATTATACGCTACATTGAAGGCGTCGTTCAGATAATTCCCGCCAAAAAAGAACGCCATTACCTGATCGCGCACCAAACCCAATATGCGGCTGAGAAATACCGCAATACTCATCATGCTGATATTGCGTGCCAGCCCTTTTTTACTCATCTTAGTTTTACTTTGCCAATAGCAACTTACGTAAAGAGATAAAAAGGTTTAGCTGCAAGAGCGCGGGGTTTACATTGCCTGCCAATTTACGCGTATAATCATCCAGCTTAAGCAGGAAATCCGGTACTTTTTCGCTTAGCTCTTCCGAGGCTAATTGCCCTAAATATTCGCTTTTATCCAGATTCGTAATCTCCTGGGCGGCAAAGGGCAATACAGCCAAATCGTTGATGATTCCCCCCAAATGCGCAATCAAATCGCGGGTGCCATCAATGGTTTCTCTGGTTTTGGCGCTTTGATCCAGGAATTGCAATGTGTCTCCCTGCGCTGCTAATTGCAGGAATTCAAAAGCTTTTTCGCGCGCACTGTGGTGGTCTTCCCTGGCTATCCGTATTGCTGCTTTTAGGTTTCCGCCGCAAATACGGGCTGCGCTTTTGGCGGCAAAACCCACCACCTCAAATTGTTCCATCAGTATTTCGCGAATCACCTTTTGCGAAAGCGGCTTGAAATAAACCGGTTGGCAGCGGGAAATAATGGTGGGTAGCAGTTTTGGCAAGCGCTCGGTAATCAGGATGATTACGGTATTTTTGGGCGGCTCTTCCAAAGTTTTCAAAAAAGCGTTTGCCGTGGCGCTATTCATAGCATCGGCGTTTTCGATAATCAGCACCCGGTATTTGCCCTCGTGCATAGAGAGTTCCAGCCGTTTTATCAAGAGGCTAATGCTCTCCTTGCGAATCTCGGTGGAGCCATCAAAATAAAAATCCTGCCAGGGGCTTTCCAGCTTGTTCCCAATATAGGCTTTGTATTGGGCGAGGGCTTCATTATCCTTTATCTCCCCTTCCGTGCTCAGCTTCAGATTTGTGGTGGGGAATACGTAAAGCAGATCGGGATGCTCCAAAAAAAGAAACTTATGGCAGGAAGCGCATACGCCGCAAGGCTTTTCTTTGTCCTCGCTTTGGCAATTTAGCGCCATGCCAAAATATAAAGCAGAGATGAATTTACCTACCCCATCGCTACCATGAAAGAGATAGGCGTGCGATATCCGCTCGTGCAAAATCGCATTTTGCAGGAGTTTGATGACCTGCGTTTGGCCTTTGATTCTTTTAAACATTTAGATTATGCTAATCTGGCTGCGACCCGCCTCATCGCTGATGGAATATTCAAATACCTTCTTTACAAAAGGACTTTCAAATTCATCTGCCAGGATGTCGTAAATCCTGATATCGTGGTACTGCCCCGCCACAAAGATGGCTTTGCGCATCGTGCCCACGGGTTTGAAGCCCGCCTTTTCATAGCAGCGGATTCCGCGTTTATTATAGGCAACTACTTCCAGGCTAATGCTTTTGAGATTCATGATATTAAAACCGTAATCCAAAATAAGGCTGGTGGCTTCGGCACCGATTCCCTGATTCCAGTATGTCTTTTCGCCAATGAAGATGCCAAAACGGGCTTTGCGATGCA
>JAQVIX010000114.1 GCA_028695495.1 Candidatus Cloacimonadota bacterium
TAGATATTCCGGCGGATTGCTGGTGCCAAGGTATAGTTTGTAGCCGGTAGGGGTTCCGCTTCCGGGAGTCCAGCTCAGGGTGGGTATGGCATCCACTTTGGTGGCACCATTTGCCGGAGCTACCAGATAGGCAGGGCTCGGAGCATCGGTGGATTCAAAGCTTTCGGCGATAAATAGCAGGTTTGGACGTTCGGTCATAGTCGAGCTGTAGCCGGTAGGGGGGCTGTTATCTGTCTGAATGACTTGATGCATAGAGGGCATGGTGGTGCCATAAATGCCGGGAAAAGTAGAACCGTAGCTGCTCCCCGAGCCGCCATAATTGCGCTCTACCAGTACCAGGAAGTTTTCTCCATCGTACAAATCAAAGGTGTTTTCCAGCGTGAAGGTATTCCAATCGTTTGCTGTAATACTAAGCACATCCTGGTCAAATACCAAAGTAGCGCCTTCGATGAATTCTGACCAGAGGTGGGTAACATTCATGTAGTTTTCCGCACAGGTCTTCAGATATATCTTGGTGGGCACAGCTATATTCATGGGCAGTGTGGCATACCAGCCCAGAGTATTGATTCGTTTATTGCCAGCGCCCAATTCGTTTGCCTTGTAAAGCGCCGCACTACGTTCATAGCCAAAGTATGCGCCCATGGGATAGCGGGTGGTAATTTCGCCATTCCCTATTACGTTGGCGCCTGCGGGGAAGGCTATTGCGCTTAGCTCTACATCGTAATATTCGTCTGCGTAGCTAATGCGCAGGGTGGCGCTAAGTGAATCCTCGGTAGTGGGCATTACGTTTACCGTGATTACTACCGATTCACCGGAACCCAATGTAATGGGCAGGTTATTAGTAGCGAAAATGAAATCAGCGGCATTCTCGCCGATAATGCTGATGTTTTCGCTACTGAGATTCAAGTATCCGCCGCCTACATTGCTGATAACCAGGCTTTGGGCTTCGCTCAGGATTCCCTGAAATACCCTCCCAAAATCGATGCTATTGGGCTGATAGCTCAAAACAGGAGTATCGGGCACATCTCCCAAGAGAAGCATGATATTGGGATATGCCCCTACCAAAGTGCCAGCAGGAACCGAGGCGGGGTCTGGATTCGTATTATCGTTGTAATATCTAAGGCTGCGGTTTTGCGGGCTTGGTGTGCAGTAGAAGTATCTACCGCTACCATCGTAGCCCGGTTTATTTTCATCCACGGCGATTACCAAGTTTTGCATATTATTATACGCAAAAGGTACATCAAGCGTTATTTCGATCCAGCCTGCTTCTGCCAGGATGTCCAGAGTGCCGTTAAATACAGGAGTAAGCTCGATAAGCGGAACCCAATCCGAACTAGAGCTAAAGGCATTTCTTTCTGTATGTCCCATATACACTAGCCATTCGTTACTATTGGTACCCACTCCGGCGCCATTCCAATAGTAATAGAGCTTCTCAATCCGCTTATCCGGGATATTGATCTCGCTTTGCAGGTAGATGCTCTGGCTGTAGTTATAGCCATAATAAGGATTTATAGGCAGGGATTGATTTGCATCTCCATTGCCGATAATTGCCAAACCTGGCGGCAAACCTTCCGCGCTTAGCTCCACGAGGTATTCTTCACCATCATACATAATGCTCAAGGCGGCGCCTATCTCTCCTACTGTATAGGGTACAACGCTTACCGGAATATCTACGGATTGCCCCATTGCCAAAGCGACAGGCAGATTTGCTGTACTAAAGCTAAATTCAGCGGCAAAATCACCGATCAGGCTGATATTACCAGGCTCAAGATAAAGCATGCCCGCACCGGTATTGCTTATCGTTACGTTTTGAGGAGCGCTGGGCGAGCCGTGAATTGACTGTCCAAAATCGATACTTTGCGGTCTATAAGAAAAGATGGGGTAATCAGGCAGGTCTCCAAATTGAAGCTTGATATTGGGATAGTATGTTAAGTATGAGCCTGAGGGTGGAGACGCAGGGTCTGGGTTCGGATTGTCGGTATAATATCTAAGGCTGCGATAATACGGAGAGCTATCTGTGCAATAAAAATACTGTGCGCTACCATCGTAGCCTGGTTTATTTTCATCCACGGCGATTACCAGATTTTGCTCATTATTATATATAAATGGTAAATCAAGCGCTATTTCGATCCAGCCATTCACCGCCGGAATCTCCAAAGTGCCGGCATACACCTGTGTAAGCTCACTTAGCGGAATCCAGGATGTACCATTGGGAAAGTTATTTACATCCGTATGCCCCATATACACTAGCCATTCGTTGCTGTTGTTGCCTACTCCGGCGCCGTTCCAATGGTAATAGATCTTTTCAATCCGCTTGTTTGGAATATTGATCTCGCTTTGCAGGTAGATACTTTGGCTATAGGTATAGCCATAATAGGCATTTACAGGCAGCGACTGTGATACTGTGCCATCACCGATTGTTACCAAAGCTTCTGGAACAACTGTGAAACTCCAGATGGGGCAGTTGCCGGCATTACCAAAATCGTTGTAAGGAACTATTTGCCAGTAATAAGTAGTTCCATTTTCCAGGGCGGCAGGGTTAAAAGTAGTTTCAATTCCTACATCCGCTACAAAGGGAGGGCTGGGATTGGTGCCAAAATACACTTTATAGCCATCAGCGCCAAATACACTATCCCAACTTAGGATGCTATCGGTATTAACCAAAGTAGCACCATCGGCAGGAGCTATCAGAGTAGCGGCATAAGGCGGATCCGTCAAGGGAGTATAAATCATAATATTGGGGCGGTTATAGCTGCGCGTACCAGAGGTACCCTGCGGGAAGCTGTTGTCTTGCTGTTTATACACCATCGTATAGTTTGGATTGGTATTTGTATAAGCAAAAGTGGGTTGACTTGATACATAGCTTCCATCGCGATTTTCAAATAGGAATTCCAAGCCCTGCACTCCGTTCCAATTAAAAGGCTCGAAGAAACTGATATAGAACCATCCGGAACCATTATAAGTAATTGTGCCTTCAAACACGTTTTGGAACAATTCACTATCCGGATGAACGAGATTGTCACCAAGGTAACTCGTTACATCACTATGCCGCACGTATATATGCTGACTGTCCATCTCATAATTCACCGGTGTATTCACTACATAAAAACCGATACCAACGATTTGGTTTTCTCCAATCAATCCGGCTGCATTGAGCTCATCCAGAGTATAAATTACTTTGCTCCAGCCGTAGTCATATAATCCGTTGTACGGAGCCAGAGCGGCGCCAGAAGTACCAGTGCCGATGGTATATATTCCGGCAAAAACTGGTAGCAGGAAGCCAAGCATCATGAGTAAAAATAAATACTTTTTCATGGTAAATCTCCTTCAGTGAAAAAAGTGTAATTATTTAAAATGAAATGACTTAATCTAATTGCAAAACATATATTTGCTGCAATTGGGATTCTTTGATATCGAATACTATTTAGAATTGCCACGGAATAAAAGGGATTCGTAAGACCATTTTTTAAGGCACATTTTGGCATAAAAGTTTTGGGCAATTCATCTTGCCCAATGCCTAAACCGCCCCTCTGCCTTAAACTCTGTACATTCATAAAAACCTCAAAAATACTTTTCATTTATCAAAAATAAAGAAAAGGCTGCTAAGCTCTTTTCAAAGCAGACTTCGTAAAATAACATATAATCAAGGTATTTTATATCTTAGTAATCTGTCAACCTTTTTTTTGGCAAAAAGGAAAATGAAAACGGATAAGACGGTGTATCAGTGGCTTAGAAGGTGTCAGGTCGCAGGTGTCGGGTGTCAGGCGCTGCGCTCATTTCGGAGATGGTATTACGACTTTATGACTTTAGGACTATATGACCCAGAGACAAAATACTACCACTAATGAACACGAATAAAAAACGAATGTCCACGAATTAACACAAATTAACACGAATTATATCAGCCTTTTGGACTTCTGCCGCTTATCCGCCTTCAAACGCTGCCAACGCCCTATACAAGCGCGCAGGAGTTCAAAAGGCTTTCCAGATTACACGCACCATGCGCCAGCTTTTAATCAAGCATTGCGAGCTTGCGAGCAATACCTTCATCATTCATCATTCATCATTCATCATTCATTTTTCTAACAAACATCTTGACAAATAAACGACCCTATCATAATTGTAAAAAACTAAATTGAGGTATCTATCATGAAACGTTATACGCTTGTTCTTATGCTCTGGGCGGCAATCGCGGCGCTTCTTTCTTTTAACCTGAATTGCTACCATTTTCCCAATGCTGCATCGCCGCTGGAAATCCCTACTTATATAGAGGATAGCGACGAAACCCGCCATCCGGACGTGCTTTACTTTCCCGAAGCCTGGAACGGCTGGCATTATTGGATGAGCCACACCCCCTATCCCGATAGCAACGTGCAATATGAGAATCCTTCTATCGTGGTTTCCAACGACGGGATCAACTGGGTAGAGCCGGATGGCATCTCAAACCCCATTGCGGATCTATATACCGGCACAGACCATAATAACAATTACAATTCGGATTCGCATCTGGTAATGAGCCCGGATGGACAAACCATGCATCTCATCTGGCGCCGCAAGAATGGCTGGAACAACGAGATTATCCGCCTCAAAAGCAGCACCGATGGCATTGCTTGGAGCGCCACCACAGATATCCTCTCGGTTTTGGGCACCGATCCCATCCTAAATGAAACCGCACTTTCGCCCTGCATCGTGCAAACCGGAGATAGCAGTTTGCCGCGCTACATGCTCTGGACGGTGAATACCAAGGTGAATCCCCGCCGCATTTACTTGCGCACCAGCCAAGGTATCACGGGAAATTGGAGCGCACCCATTTTAACCGATATTGAGGAATTCCCCGAAGGCTATCGCCTCTGGCACATGGATATAGACTTTGTAGATGGCTATTTTGAGATGATTGCCTCGGTGGGAAATCCCACGGCGCAGGAAGGGAAAGTATTGTATCTGGGCAAATCCCTGGACGGCGTGCATTGGGAGTTTTCGGATGCGCCGGTGATGGGGGGAGCGGCTAATTCCTGGGATAAACGCCTCTATCGCAGTGCTTTTATCCGGGACGAAAGCGGGCAGGGCTATCGCCTTTGGTACGGCAGTATGGATACGCCCCAGTGGCGCATTGGCTATAGCGAAAGCGAGGTAGAGGGCTATCTGGAAGCTCCGCTGGCGCTGGAATTTTATCAAAACTATAACGATGGCATGAATTACTTTGATTTGGGCTGGCAACGCCCAAACTTCGAGGTAATAGGCTACAAAGTGTATCACAATCATATACTTGTGGCAAATCTGCCGGCAATTGCATCAACTTATAGCATTAATTCCAATGCACATGCCATGTATGAATATGGAGCGGTATTTGCCGTGAAAGCGGTGTATACCACGGGAGACAGTGATCCCGTCGTCCGCCGCTCCGATATCGCCATTGCCAATCCGCCCAATCCGCCGCAGCCGGGCATCGAAATAAAGCTATATCCCAACCCCTTCAGGCAGTCCTTCACGCTGGAAACCAAAGGCATATCTGGCGGAGAACTAAAGCTTTACAATCTCAAAGGACAATTGCTGTACAGCCAGCTTTATCGCAAAGGCGATAGCATCGAAATCCCCAGCCAGCTTGCCAGTGGAATCTATTATCTGGTATTGGAAAGCCCTGAGATCGGAAAGATCACAAAACGGGTGTTGAAATATTAAGCACAGTGGAAGCTAAAAAGTGGAAGCGACATCTTGTCGCTTGAAAGTATATGTGGCATCCTGCCGTATTTTACCACCAAAAAGCTCCCACGAATGTCCACGAATTAACGCAAATTAACACGAATTATATCAGCCTTTTGGACTTCTTGCCGCTTCAAACGCTGCCAACGCCTTATGCAAGCGGCAGGGAGTTCAAAAGGCTTTCCAAATTCCACGCACCATGCGCCAACCTGGTGGATTCGACAGGTCCCCGTCTCTCTCTCTCGCAATGCCCTCAGCTCTACCCACAAAATACCGGTAGAGGCGAGGGCATTGCGAGGGCAACATACGAGAAAGAAGCGCCGTAGAAACCAAAGTGGAAGCCAAAGTGGAAGCGACATCTTGTCGCTTAAAAGTGAAAACGGCATCTTGCCGTTTATAAAGAATAAAAGCATGCGGCAGAATGCCACATCTACACTTTTGGGCTGCCTTGCCTCCGATTTGGAAGGGACTTGAGACCCTTTCTTCGGTTGATATACCTGTGTAGGCTTTTGGCTTTTTGCCGATAAGGAGTGTCAGGAATGAACTCGGAACAAATAAACTTCCGAGTAGTTCCGAGCTTTTTGCCAAACAAACAAAAAGTGGTTGACCGAATATCCGCTTTATTTGATCTTGACCTAATAGAAAATATACGATGCTTGGGGTTAAGAGATGCTGAAAGATATTCTGACCACATACCTAAAGGAACTACAGAAGAACATCAACCGGGGAGATGCTCAGGAAGAGTCCTTCTATCACTGTTTGAAAGACATGATCGATGCTTTTGCCAAGCTGAATAAGATACCCGCTTGCGAAGTAACTATTCTGCCCAAACGCACCGAAGCCGGAAACCCGGACTTCCGTGTTTGGGATGGCAAAGCCCATATTACTGGCTATATCGAAGCCAAAAAACCAGAGACCTACAGCCTCGACCCCATCATAGTGAGCGAACAGCTAAAGCGCTATTTGGCTACTTTCCCCAATCTGATCCTCA
>JAQVIX010000031.1 GCA_028695495.1 Candidatus Cloacimonadota bacterium
GATCTCCCAAGCCGTGGGCTACGGCTACTTTGAGGTCGCCAAAGCCAGGCACGTTTACGGTAGCTTCCTTTACGCCTTCCAAACCGCGCACAGCCAAGATATCCACGTTTTCCAGCTCGGTTTTGGTTACCAGGAAGTAAGCGGAACGGATAGCGGCTTCCATCACGCCACCGGTGGCACCAAAGATGGTTCCGGCACCGGAGTAGAAGCTCATGCCTTCGTCTGGCTCTTCATCAGGAATATTGGCGAAGTCGATACCGGCTTCCTTGATCATGCGTAAGAGTTCGCGAGTGGTAAGCACATAGTCTGTATCCTGATAGCCGCTATCGCGCAATTCGGGACGGCGGGCTTCAAACTTCTTGGCGGTGCAGGGCATGATCGCCACAGATACTATCTTGGCGGGGTCGATGCCGTTCTTTTGGGCATAATAGGTTTTTGCCAAAACGCCAAACATGCTCATGGGGGATTTGGCGGTGGAAACGCAATCCGCGAGGTCGGGATAGTAAGTTTCCATAAACTTCACCCAGCCGGGGGAGCAGGAGGTAATCAGCGGACGCTTTTCACCAGCTACCAGGCGGGCTACGCATTCGGTGCCTTCTTCCAAGATGGTGAGGTCGGCAGTGAAGTTTGTATCCATCACGCTATCGAAGCCAATCTTGCGCAGCGCGGCATACATCTTCTTGGCGGTAACGCTGCCCAAAGGCATGCCAAATTCTTCGCCTAAGGATACGCGAATGGAAGGAGCTTCCTGCACGATTACGTGTTTATCCGGATCCAGGATGGCATCCCACACATCGTCTATTTCGCTGCGTTCGCGCAAGGCGCCAGTGGGGCAATATACCGTGCATTGACCGCAATTTACGCAGGGGCTATTTGCCATGCCCATGCCAAAGGCGGTGGTTACTTCGCTGCCAATGCCGCGATCGCTATTGGTAAGCGCATAAACCTGTTGAACTTCATTACATACGGTGATGCAGCGTCCGCAGGCAATACACTTATTGGGGTCGCGGATAATGGAGGGGGAATCCATATCCACAGGCTTTTTGATAAGGATATTCGGCAAAGCATCGGGATCCACACCCAGGTTGTTGGCAAGGCTTTGCAGCTCACACTTGTTATTTGCAGCGCAGGTAGGGCATACCACATCGTGATGCGAGAGAATCATCTCGATCAGGGTTTTGCGGTAGGCGCGCAGTTTTTTGCTATTGGAGCTAATCTTCATGCCTTCTGCCACGGGGGTGCAGCAGGCTCTTTTGGGTACAGGGCTCCCGGTAATCTCTACCACACACACGCCGCAATTGGCAGTAGGGGGAAGGTCGGGATGGTAGCACAGCCGGGGAATGTAAATCCCGTGCTTATCGGCAGCTTCGATGATGGTCATGGTGTCGGGAACTTCCAGATGATGTCCATCAATCCAAACGTTGACGTTTTTTGCCATAATTCTATTCCTCTTAACTTATTTTTGAGTTATCGCGATGAATTCATCACGGAAGTTTTCAATGGCGCTGCGAATAGCCATAATGGGGGATTGTCCCAGCGCGCAGAAAGAAGTTTGTTGCATGGTTTCTGCTACCAGCAGCATTGTATCCACATCGTCCATGGTGCCTTCGCCTTTTTTGATCTTACTGATGAGGCGATAAAGCTGTTGGGTTCCGGTTTTGCAGGGGGTGCATTTGCCGCAGGATTCGTGGCGGAAGAAGCGCATAATGCTCCAAAGCACGTCCACCACGCTCTGATGCTCGTTCATTACCATGATGGCGCCGCTCCCCAATACCGCAGCATATTGATTCAGGCTGGCAAAATCCATTTTCACATCCAGCAGGCGATCCGGCAGGATTACGCCCGCGGCTCCGCCCACGAGGGCTGCTTTGAACTTGAAGCCTTTCTTCATGCCACCGCCGTATTCGTTGATAATGGTTCTGAGCGTGGTGCCCATATCCACTTCGCAGAGACCGGGGTGAGCCACGTCTCCCAAGATGGTGTAAACCTTGGTGCCTGTGCATTCGGGGGTGCCATATTTCTTATATTCATCCGCACCTTTGGCGATGATGAAGGGCACGTTTGCCAGGGTCTCCACGTTGTTTACCACGGTGGGGGCTTCCCATAGGCCTTTTACGCCGGGGAAAGGCGGTTTCCAGCGTGGATGACCGCGATTCCCTTCCAGGGATTCGATGAGGGCGGTTTCTTCGCCGCATACATAAGCGCCGGCGCCAATCTTGATCTCGATATCGAGGTCGAAACCGCTATCGAAGATATTGGTGCCCAGGATGCCGTAATTTTTAGCATCGTCAATGGCTTTTTGCAGGCGCATGATGCAGAGCTTGTATTCACCACGGATGTAGATATAGGCTTTGGTGGCGCCCACAGCGCGGCTGCAGATCATTACGCCTTCCAAAAGCTGATGCGGGTCTCCTTCCATGATGAGGCGGTCTTTGAAAGTACCGGGTTCACCTTCGTCGGCATTTACCACCACATATTTCTGTGGGGCTTCGATGGGAGCGGTAAAGCTCCATTTTACACCAGCGGGGAATCCGGCGCCGCCGCGTCCGCGCAAACCGGAAGCTTTTACTTCTTCCACGATCTCCATGGGCTGCATCTCAAGCAACGCTTTTTCCCAGGCTTCGTAGCCGCCTGCGCCGATGTAATCATCGATGCTTTCGGGATCGATAATGCCAGAATTGCGCAAAACGATACGATTTTCGTAATTGAACTTTGGACTAAAGGTGCCAGTGGTATCCAGCAGCAAGCGGCTTACCGGGCGCCCTTTGAGGAAGTGTTCATTTACCAGCTCGGGGATGTCTTCCAGTTTTACTTCTTCATAATTCAGGTTTTCGGGATAAACGGTAAGGCAGATGCCTTTGCCAAAAAAGCCCAGAGGACCTGTTTCCAATACATTTATTTCGTCTGCCAAACCGGCTTTGCTAATCTCTGCCCGCAGGGCTTTGAGAAAAGGCTCTACGCCGGCGGCAATGGAGGTTTCATTGATTCCTACCAACACATGAGAGCGATAGTATTTCATTTAATTCCTCCCTCTGATCTTTTCGATGATATCTTCTACTTTTTCTTCGGTAAGATCACCATAAACGTCTTCATTAATCATCATTACCGGTGCGTTTCCACACACGCCCAGGCAAGCACAGAGTTCCAGGGTAAATTTGCCGTCTTTGGTGGTTTCACCTACGTTTACGCCCAAGATGGTCTTGAGCTTGCGCAGGATGTTTTCCGAACCTTTTATATAGCATGGAGGTGATTCGCAGAGGCGGATGATATTCTTTCCGCGGGGTTCTGTGGAGTACATGGAGTAAAACGTAAGTACTCCGTAAATATGGTTTTCCGGCACCTTTAGATAATCTGATACTGCTTTTACGGCATCTACCGAGATATAGTGTTGCGGATGCGTATCCTGTATCTCATGCAAGATGCTGATCAAATTATCCTTGGTGGGGGCATATTTGGTGCAGATTTCTTTGTACATACTATCCCCTTATGTATTAGTCGTCGTATTTTTGGGTCACTTTCTCCATTGCCTGAAGATGCGCTGCGGTATCCGGATGGATGCCGGGAATCTTGTCGATGGCTTTCACCGGGCATACATCAAAGCAATTACCGCACTTGATGCACTCAAGCTGATGGATGATATATTTATCTTCTCTGGAACCGGTAATACAGGTAACAGGGCATTTGCGGGCGCAGAGTGAGCAGCCAATGCAACGGTCTTTATCGATATTGAAGTGCATGAGATCCAGGCATACCTTATTTTGACAGCTCTTGTCTCTGATATGGGTTTCGTATTCCTCGCGGAAATAGCGGATGGTGGAAAGCACCGGGTTCGGCGCAGTTTGTCCCAAGCCGCAGAGCGAGAGCTTGCTGATGGATTCGCCTAAACGCTGCAATTCTTCGATATCGCCTTCGCGACCGCGTCCGGAGGTAATGCGCTCCAGGATTTCCAGCATCTGCTTCAAGCCGATACGGCAGGGAGAGCACTTTCCGCAGGATTCTTCCACGCAGAAATCCATGAAGAACTTAGCCACGTTTACCATGCACTTTTCATCGTTCATTACGATAACGCCGCCGGAGCCCATCATGGCGCCGCGTTCTTTGAGGCTTTCGTAATCTACCCCCACATCGAGGTGATCTACGGTAAGGCAGCCGCCAGAGGGACCGCCCAATTGCACGGCTTTGAACTTGCCATCGCCGATCATCCCGCCACCTACGTCGAAAATAAGCTCGCGCAAGGTGATGCCCATGGGCACTTCTACCAAGCCGGTATTGCGGATATCGCCCGTTAAGGCAAATACTTTGGTGCCTTTGGATTTTTCGGTTCCCATCTCGGAGAACCACTTGGCTCCCTTGCGGATGATGGTGGGTATATTACCGAAGGTTTCTACGTTGTTTACCACGGTGGGTTTGCCCCAAAGCCCCTGAACTGCCGGATAAGGCGGCTTGGGAGTGGGGTTGCCGCGCTGCCCTTCGATACTATGGATCAATGCCATCTCTTCGCCGCATACAAAAGCACCAGCACCGGTGCGCACTTCGGCATCGAAGCTAAAGCCGCTATCAAAGATGTTTTCCCCCATCAACCCCAGCTCTTTGGCTTGGGAGATGGCGAGCTTGATGCGGGCAATCGCCAGAGGATATTCGGCACGGATATAGAAGAAGCCATTGGTGGCACCCATGGCATAAGCGGCTATCATCATACCTTCCAAGACGCGATGCGGATCACCTTCCAGTAGCGAACGGTCCATGAAAGCGCCGGGGTCGCCCTCGTCGCCATTGCAGATTACATACTTTTCACCAGACTTATTATCATGCACCATCTGCCATTTGATATGGGTGGGGAAGCCACCGCCGCCGCGACCACGCAAGCCGGATTCTTTGATTACATTGATCACGTCTTGCGGGCTCATGCCGGTAAGCACCATGCCCAGGGCTTCATAGCCGCCCGTAGCAATGTATTCATCCATGCTTTCCGGATCGATGTAGCCGCAATTTTCCAGCGCCACTTTTATCTGTTTCTGATAAAAAGGCACATCTTTCTTGGCGGCTATCACCTTCTCTTCTTCCTGCAACATGAGTCTGGCAACCGGACGTCCTTTGATAAAGTGTTCTGTTACTATCTCTTCTACATCTTCTACGGTAACCTTTTTGTAGAATATGCCTTCGGGATAGATCACCATCACAGGACCGTAATCGCAAGGACCCATACAGCCGGTTTCGATCATATTCACTTCGTTGGAGATATTATGCTCTGCCAACACTTCGTGAAAGCGTTCTTTGATCTTCAGAGCGCCGGCAGAGATACAGCCAGAGCCGCAGCAGATCAAGAGGTCAATACGTTTAAAAGACATAAGTTTTGATCCTCCTAATCTTAGTTGCCGGTAGCTACTACGTAATCGGAGACTACTCTGCCATTTACAATGTGCTCGATCACCACTTTTTTCACTTTGTCCGGATTCATGTTTCCGTAAGTTACTTTCGGCTTGCCCTCTTCGATGAGATCTACTACAGGTTCCATTGAAGAAAGCCCTTTTTCACCGGTTTGGGTTACCATTACATCGGTGAGGTTGCGGGCTGCGATTTCTTCCAGAAAGGTCTTCATTACTTCACGTGCGCCCATGGCGATACCGGATGTTCCCATCCCCACCACGATTTTGATGCGCACGTTTCCGCCACGAAGCTTCATATCTTCCTGGGCTTTTTCACGGATTTTCTTAAGGTCTGCCAGTGTTTTCATCAGACATCCTCCATGTTTGTATTTTGTATTCCTTCTAATAGTGATTGATCGATGTATTCTATTACATCGGGGTAAGTGAGCGGGATGTCTCCCAGCTCTTCTCTAATCGCTTTGGTATCAAAATGGAAGCACTGCTCGGCAGCGCGGTCCCGATAGATGAGATGGATAAAGAAATCCACATCCTGATGCCCGATAATGACACCCAAAAGTGTATCTTTGAGGTTTCCTAAAGGCATTCTATCGATATGATCCAAGGTAAAATCTACGGTAAGTACGGTGCCAAAGCCCGGCTCTGAAGCCATCTTGAAGCTTCCGCCCACCAGCTCGGCGTTTTGTTTGAATAGCGGTATGCCCAAGCCTACTTTCTTTACGCGTTCCTCTTTGGAAGTGTAAAAAGGATCCTGCGCCTTCTGTAATGTGTATGCATCCATTCCCGCACCGTCGTCTTCCACGATGATGCGCAAACGGTTTTTATTCACATTGTTGATTACACGCACCTTGATGCTTTTGGCTTCCGCACGCACGGAGTTTTCAATGATATCAAGCAGGTGTAACGAGATGTCTTGCATTATATTACTCGTAGCGAGCCAGGATTTCTTTGACCTTGTCTTTGTTATCGATGCGCCCAAAGGTATCTTCGCCGATCACAAATACCGGTGCCAACGAACAAGCGCCCACGCAGCGCACTGCGCTCATAGTAAAGCGACCATCCTCGGTAGTTTCACCCATCTGCACTCCCAGTTCTTCGGCGATCATCTGGATCAGGCGCGGGGCACCTTTTACAAAGCAGGCTGTGCCTGTGCACACATTCAGCGTATATTTCCCTCTGGGCTTCATCGAGAAGAAATTGTAAAAGGTTACCACGCCATAGATTTTACTGGCGGGGATGCCCATTTTCTCGGCAACAAACTCCTGCACTTCTACGGGCAGGTAACCAAAAATCTCTTGAGCGATCCTCAGAATCTCAATCAAGGGATTACGCAGGTCTTTCTTTTCTTCGATCACTTCGGCCAGTTTATCATAAAGCCGGCTCGAATCCTGAGTTACGGAAGCCATAACTCCTCCTTGTATTTCTTTCAATTTTGTTTATCACTATTCATAATCTCGTTCATTGAACGATGTGGCGACCAGCCTGCCTTTTTGCAGCAAGTATTAGCTCGCTTATCGAAGGCTCTTCTAAATATATCACGGCAGCAAAAGCCTGGCTCAGATCATCCAGATAGTGGGCATCGCTGGCGCGCAGGAAGGCTTTGCCGGCAAGCTGCGGATTTTCCAGCAGATAGCGCTGAATATCCAGCTTTGCCGTGATGCCCAGCACCGGAAAATCCGGAAATGCGGGCAAGAAGCCAAGCTGCGAAATAATGCTATTCACTGTGGCATCAATATGAGCCGGAACAGCAAGTCCACCAAAGGCTTGCACCACGTCCACCGCGGTAGTTAAATCCCAGAGACTGGAATTAATCAAAGCTCTGGACTCCATTTTCAAAATGTTCTCTTTTTCGTCAATGATTACTTGATCGCCAAAGAAATCCGGGTCGTTTTCGATTGCCATCAGCGAGAGATATAGCTCGCTATCGAAGGCTTGCGCCATGGCGCTATCATCGAAATATGCCAAGAGATGGATTTCCTCTACCGTTTGGATTTCCACTCCCCAACTGAAGAAAAGCCCTGCCTGCTGTGCCGCGTATTCATAAGCCGGACAATTTGCCATGCTATTATGATCCGTAATGGCAAACCACTCGACCCCGCATTCTTTCAGCCGCTTTATCAGCGCCGAAGGACTCATCTCCAATCCACCACAGGGGGATAACACACTATGTATATGCAGATCTGCGCGGAAATTGCGCATAAATACTCTTAGCTTAAGCTTTTAGCATTGAATATAAGATACCGGAAAGTTCAAAGGTGCTTAGCTTGCTGCTTATAATGCAGATGCTTTCTTCCAGGGCTTTGTCGCATACCGCAGCATCCGGCACATTCCCTTTTGCCAGGATGATGGCGGGAACGCCGGTCATGGAAGCCACTGCGATTACGTTTAAGTGTTTCATGATGGTAATCCAAACCTGGTCTGGCTTGGCGCTGCCCATCACGTCGCTTAGCATATCGCTTACATAAGCGCCCAAAATCTCAATCTCTTCCGGATCAATAGCCGGAGTATGGTTTGTGCCATCGATGGCTGCCATATAGTTCGCAAGTTTCATCATCTTTGTATCCTCAATATATTTACAATTACAAGGTTAATCGCTGGGCGGACGCCGTTTTAGCACTACGCAATCATCCAGCGTGGCTTTGCCCAAAACGATGTCTTCCGCCAGAGCATAGCAGGTGGGACTTCCGCAGGCACTGCAATTTAGCCCCGGCAGCATCGTTAAGAACTCATTGATCTTTTTCATTTTCTGGATGGCTTTTTTGATGTCCTTATCCAGCTCCATAATGGGACGCGGCGCCAAGGGAGTTACCTTAAACTCCCCTTTTTGATGCAGATCTTCCAGCTCGGTAATATCCACATCGTGGCTATTGCCTTCCTTTATCATCTTTTTGATGCGGCTCATGGCTACGAAGGGATTTTCCACGTTCAAACACCCTCCCACACAGCCATTGGTACAGCTTCTTAGCACGATATAATCGTATTGATCCAAATAGTGGTCTTCCACGCGGGAAAGGATATCCATCACGTTTTCCACGCCGTTCACCGAAAGCACGCGGATGTCGTCTGCATCCACCAGTTCCGCCTGCACGCCAGAAAGCGCCCAGGTAAGCCCATGCGGATATGTATCGATGGGCACTGGATTATTCTGCACGTTTTTGATAATCTCGCGCACCTTGCCATAGATCATGCCGGTAGAAAAAGCGCCATCCTGCAGATGCTTATATGCCCCTTCCGGCTGATGCACCGCCGTTACGTGCGCCACGCAGGGCACGATCAGAAAGATACCTATCTCCTCTTCCTGCAACCCCGTATCCCGGCTGATCTTATTTCGCATAAAGCGCGTAAGAATACTCATCGGCGCTTCCATGTGGAAGAGGTTTGGCAGTAGCGAAGGGTATTTTACCTGAATCAAACGCACCACCGCCGGGCAATTGCTGCTCAGTATCGGGCGGCAATCCCTATTCTCCCGAATATATTGGCGAATCATCTTGATCATGAAATTGGTAACCGAAGCTTCTTCTGCCACATCATCAAAGCCAAGCTTCTTCACCGCCTGTTTGGCATTGGCATAGCTTATATCTTCGGAAAATTGCCCAAAGAAACTGGATGATATGATCGCCATACTATACTTAAACTTTTTGATCGCGTCAAAGGAATCGCTGGCGGGGATGATGGCATGAAACTCGCATACACTTACGCAATTTCCACAATCCACACAGCGATAGGGATCGATGAATGCCTTGCGATCCCGTACCCGAATGGCTTCCGTAGGGCATACTCTTACGCAGGCAGTGCAACCTGTGCAGTTATCTTCCAATATCTGGATGGCGTGAAAGTATTTGCTATCGGTTCTATTCATAATCTTTCGTCAAACTTAAAAAAAGATGAGAAACTCCAGAGTAGTGGAGCCTCCTTCTTGGGAAACAATGCGCATGGCATCGCTATTTTTCTTGATATTTGGCAAGCCCAGCCCGGCACCAAAGCCCAGCTCGCGCACCAAATCATCCGCCGTTGAAAAGCCCGGCACCATCGCTTGCTCGATATCCCCAATGCCAGGTCCGGAATCGATAAAGCTTACGTGAATCAATTCATCATGCACGGCAGATTTCATTACCCCGCCCTGCGAATGAGCCGCCACGTTGATCTCTGCCTCATAAGATGCTACCGCAATGCGGCGCAGGATTTCGGAATCCACCCCCAGGCGTTTAAGCAAGTTTTTAAGCTCGGAACTCCCCTTGCCCGCGGTATTAAAATCCTTTTCGGGAACGGCAAATTCCAATTCTACATCGGCTTCTGGTTTATTGGAAAGGTAGTCCGATACCCGCTCTTCAAAACCGTCTGCGAAAAAACGATATTCTGCCATAATGTTTATATCTTACAACTCCTTAGCCCGGCGCCAAAGAGAATGCCGCTGCTACGGAACAGGGTGTATGGAGTAGTTAAAATGGGTAGCCCTCGCTCCTCTGCCATGTCTATTACGTCCTGGAGAGGTTTTTTGCCCCGCACAAATACAATCGCCGTAAGATCTATCATATCGCTCAGCCGGATTACCTGGTTATTTGTAAGACCGGTCAAAAGCAAGGTCGGCTCTTGGGTACACATCAGAATATCCGATATCATGTCCGAAGCAAAGGCGCAGGGCACCTCACGCTCCAGATCAGCTTCGGGATACAGCATTTCTGCTTCCAGCAAGTTTACAACGTCTTTAAGAGTCATTCACACTCACCTTGTTTTTACTAAAAACCACTTTCCCTGAAAGCTGAATATCAGTCAAGGAAAATATAGTAAAAGAAACATGGAATAACAAATAATGAGTAAACAAACCATGCGCAAGCCCATTGTTTATGATAGGCTTACGGCGGATATTCTGCCCCTGTTTTCATTTTCCGATTATGGGATAATATCAAGAATCGCTGCCAATTTATTCTCTTTCCTTAGCTCCCAAAATACCCTTAGTGGACAAGGAGTGGACAAAACCGGAATTATTTTGGAGGATGTTACGTAAACTAAAGATACACATACGGATAAAATATTATTTTGGATCAATCTCCATGGTGGAAGGCAAAAAATCTATCTGGAAATGACCAAAACATGCACGATACCTAAAGAAGCGGGAGTGTAGAAGTAGGGATAATTGCTTGTGTAGATCATATCAGTATTTCTTACCACCCTCGGTAATTCTTTGTCTTTCTATGTATTGGCTGTGTTTGCACTGCTTCCCCGTCCCTTCCCCGTTCATCGTCCGTGCAAGCAACGGGTAATTAACGAGTTACGAAAGGGTTCATGTCCCGTACTGATATTGGTTGACCAATAATTGAACCAAATGAGGGGATTTATATTCGGCAAAAGACTAAGAAACATGTCGGGTATAAATAATCTTATTAGCGCAAAGCTTTTCCAGGTTCAAAAGCTCATAAAAGGTGGAAGTTTAAACAGGGAATATCAAGATTGGCTGCCGAGCGGAACTCCCTTAGGGCTAAGCTCGTTTGTTGATCTCAAATAGCATGTGTCCAGCGCATCATTTTGGCAATGCCTAAGAAAACCATCAAAAACCCATTAAACTATGTTCATTCTATTGCAAAAAAGAGTCAAGCTATTTCAGTATAAGGCATTATTCACGAGCTTCCTTCAAAGATTACATTAAAATCCAACATTGGAACAAATATTGCAACTATATATCTCATAAACAATACATAAAGGGAGGAAATCGTGAAACGCAGTATGATTCTTGTTTTACTGCTAATTATTGCAGTACTTTTAAGCGCTGAGGACTTTGCCATCCGCAAAGCCTGGAAGCTGGATTTTTATGGCACCGTGGTGAGCACCGCGGATAATTGTGAAATCGTATTGTGGGAAGACACGGATGCCGGCGATACGGATATTTATGCGCAAAAGCTAAGCTCAAGTGGCGAGGAGATTTGGGTTGCACCCAAGATCATCGCAAATGGAGCCGGAGTTCAAAGTATTTTAAGCTGCGTAAGAACAATTGATCATAACTTCGTAATCTTCTACCAAACTTCAGGATACGAGATGGTAAATAGCTACCATCTGCAAAAGTTTAATTCAAACGGGCAATTGCTGTGGGGAGAGCATGGCGTAGAAGTGATGATAAATGAGACTTACGTGCGCTCGCACCAATTAGTTCCAAATGAACTTGGCGGTGTATTTTTGGTGTATGTAAGCTCTTATCCAAATAACGTAGTAAGCTCTTTTAATCTGGATGGATATGGCAATAATCTTTTCCCCGTGCAGGGCAAGCTAATGCTTAGCAAATCTGAATATATCAGAAGGCTTTGCGCATTATCAGATCATGAAGGCGGATTTATCCTGCACATTGATCTGAATACCCAGGTATCCGGTGAATATCGCAGTGAACTCCACCGTTTTTCAGAGCAGGGTCTGGTGGTGGGAGCTGCGCCGATGATTCCTGCCAATAGCCTTCCAGGAGATCGCTATTGGTTTATGCAAGATAAAAAAGGCAGATACGTATTGGGTAACGTTCAGGGAAACAGCCTCAATTTACAGCGCATGGATAACAGCGGAAATCTGGAATTTGATGCCCCTGTAGTGCATAGTCTTTACGCTGCGATGTCTTCAGGCACAGAGCATCAAATCGTACCCGTAGCCGATGGCGGCTTGGTGCTTTGCTCTACATATAGCAACGTCAGTGCAAATTATCAATTTGAAGCCCGCATGATAAGATTGGATGATAGTTTAGAGCATTTATGGAATCCGGATGGTGTAGTGGCTCTAGTAGCAGTCAATTATCAGCACATCATAAATCCCAGACTCAGCGTCACTGAGGTGGGTGGCGTGTGGTTCAGTTGGGTTTTTTCCGATTATTCTTGGCAAAATAGTAATATTCAAACCCAGTATTTGGATGCAAACGGTAATCCTAAATGGGACACATCCGGCAAAACCCTGTGTTCCGGCGCGCAAAACTATAATAGCGTTGTTTTAAAAGCAAATCCAGATGGCAATTTGTTTATTTTCAAAGAATACAAAGATGGCTATGTGAAGATGCAACGGGAGTATCTGGATACAAACGGTCTGTCGCATTGGGCGGGTGGAAGCTCTTTTATTTCCAGGATTTATGGCTTTGCCGAATGGGCAAATGTGCGCGCTATGAATGGAAATTATTTTGTCTGGTGGAGTGATTACCGCTGGGGTGGTATCGACACACATTACCAAATCTACAATGCAAATATGCAGCCGCTTTTGGAGCCGGGTGGCAGATGTATTTTCAAAGAGCCAGAAGCCATATATCAGATAGTGAATGCCTTGTTTTTGCCCGATGGCAGCATGGCTTTGGCAGTATTGAAAAGGGAAATAAATGGTCGCTATTACTCTTTATATTTGCAAAAAGTATTAGCATCCGGAGAGCTAATCTTTCCCGACGCTGGCATTTTGGTGAGCGGAGAGGATTACAATATCGGAGGCTACGTCCAGATGTATCACGATGCGAATGAGATTTACATGGCGTGGAAAAGTGACAGCATCAAGGGGCAAAAGATCTCTGGCGAGAGCCTGATCTGGAGTGAAGAGCCAAAGGTCTTGGCTGAGGGCGATGTATATCACTATAAACCAAATCCGCCATATTTTCGGGACGGATACATAGTATATACTGTGCGAGATTCTGATACAGATTTTTTTGAATCCTTTGTAAAGAAATTTACCCCGGATGGTGAGCCAGACCCCGCCTGGCCACAGGCAGGAATAAAGGTATTTGGATGCGAAAATCCGAGTGAAAATAGCGACGTTTGCGCTACATTTGCAGGGCAGATTGGAGGCGACCTGGTGATATTTGGCTTACATGAACAAGATAGAAGCGTGTGGGCACAGAAGATCAGCCCGCAAGGCGTAAAAGAATGGGGAGATAGTGGCATTTTGCTTCCCATCTCATATATCGAAAATGTGCGAGAAACAAATGACGGGATCTATTTGGCGCATAGGATGCTTGACGATTACAATGCCTTTGGCTTCCAAAAAATCGATGCTTCAGGACAATTGGTGTTTGATGAAGCTCCGCTGATAGGTAGCGATCAAAACCTTTATGTAAACCACGTTGAAATCCTGGAATACGAAAACGGAGCCATTCGTCTTTTGTGGGATTCTTTGCCGCGCCCCGGGCATTGGTACCGGGATATTTACATGCTGAAAATCGGAAGGGACGGCGTGCCCTTGGGCGAACGTGAAGTATTTTGCAGCCAATGGCTGGAACAGACCCATCCGGTGGCGGCAATCCAAGGAAATAGCGCCCTGGTGGTGTGGAACGACGCCCGCCACGGCATCTGGGATAGCGAATATTACGTTAATTCCATCTACGGCAGAGTCTTAGACGCATTTCCCGTTTCCAATGAAGATGAATATCTAACGGCGCCACAGATGACCCGCTTGATGCAAAACTATCCCAATCCCTTCAATCCCCATACCACCATTTCCTTTGATTTGGCGATGGCAGAACAGGTGGAGCTAAGTATCTACAATATCAAAGGGCAGTTGGTTAAGACATTGGTGCGGGATCAAAAACTTACCGCCGGCAGACACAATTTTGTGTGGGATGGCAAAGATGAAAATGGACGGATTGTGAGCAGCGGAATATATCTGTATCGCTTGCAAAGCGGAAGATATAGCCATAGTAAGAAGATGATTATGCTTAAGTAACGCTTCACGCGTTGTGCTATTTTGGAGTTCAAAGCGGATGTACAAGCGTTTCATTATCAATATGTTCGCGCCGCTTTGGACTCCATGGTTCACGAAGCGTCCCTCTTTTAATCGGCTTTTATTTTAGTACAAGACACTTTGCGTTTACTATCTCAATTTGCAAGGAAGAGCTCTTCGGCGTATTGGTAGAGGTATTTACGATCATTGGTGGAATAGGAGAGGTTCAGATTGCAGGTAATGAACAAGTTACGAAGGGGTTTCAGATTATTGCCAAACTTCAGGCATCTTGCCGTGAAGGTAGAAAAGGCATCTTGCCGCAGGAAGGTGGTTGTGGCATCTTGCCACAGAAAGGTGGTTGTGGCATCTTGCCACAGAATAATTAAAAAAAGAGACAGGATATCACTCCCATTCACTCATGCTTCATATCATGATTTTGAATATACTTAATAAATCTATTTAGCTGGGATTCACTCCTTATGATATGATCAAAATACTCTCTTAGCCAAAACTGACCGCTTCTTCCTAATGCTTTATTTATTTCCTTTGCTGTAAATGACTTTATGCTATGCATTATGTCGCTCAAAGCCCATTCCCTAAATGGTTCAATAATAATATGCACATGATTTGCAGCCACGGTATATTCCCAAAGAGTATACCTTTTTTCTTGAAAAAATAGCAGGGCATTCTTGACGATTTCCTGGCATTTTGGGTCCTTCAGCAGGCATTCGCCATAATCTTGATCCAGCCACTTCTCAATCCGGCGCGAAAAGAGTCTATTATATTCTATTATCTCTTCAGTACTCAGAGGTTCCGGATGTAAACTTAACCATTTATGTCGTTCTTCTGTCCATTGTTTGAGCTTTGTATGGGGAATGGAATCTGCTGTGCGAAACGTGACGAAATAACCAACCGTGTTTTGTCTTAAATGCGGCAAATCCCCAAAGTAAATTGTTTTATCAGCATGTTTATCATAGAAATTCATTCGTACTCCTTAGAGTAGCTGCAGAAGGTGGCTGTGGCATCTTGCCGCAGAAAGGTGGTTGTGGCATCTTGCCACAGGAAGGTGGTTGTGGCATCTTGCCACAGGAATGTGGTTGTGGCATCTTGCCGCAGAGTAATATAACAAGCTGCAAGATGCAGCTCCCACTTTTAAGTGGCAGGATGCCACTCCCACTAACAGGCGGCAAGATGCAGCTCCCACTTTTAAGTGGCAGGATGCCACTCCCACTAACAGGCGGCAAGATGCCGCCCCCACGATCCTCACCCCTTCCACTGATACTTGCCAAATAAGCCCCTGGCTCCATAATACAAGAATTGCAAGGGAAAGAGCAGGATTTGCGGAAAATATAGAATACCCAAATGCTGTTTTTTCACCATTTTCAGGTGATATTGGCTAAGCATAAGTTCGGCAATGGATTTAACGATCAAACTGATAACCAAGATCAGGTTTAGCTTGGTGGTCATTAGCACGATAAGTGCTGCATAAAAGAGCACAAAGTAGGAGAATACCGCCATTGAGAGTCGCTTCAGATAGCGCGGGTGATATTTATATTTGGAGGCACGGCGGATGTTTTTGTGGTGAATACGTTTACGATCCCGATCTTCATAGCAATGTATCTGCATATCCTCCGCGGGGTTATAGATCGCCTTATTGATCTTGGGCATCATCTTGATAAGTAGCAGGTCATCATCTCCGCTGGGGATTTCGCCAATGCCTTCAAAGCCCCCGCTTTCGAGGAATAAACTCTTGCGGTAGATTTGGTTGCAGGCGCTGGCGGTAATTGCCTTTTGCCGTGCCAAGCCTGCCGCCGCCAGCATGTAATATACGCTGCGCTCAAAGTTTACCAGCCGCAGATCGCTATCCCCTTCGCCAAAATAGATGGTGGAATAGCCCAAAAGGTAATCCACTTCCGGATTCATGCCGCGCGCAATTTCCACCAGCCAGTTTTGGGGCAAACGGCAATCCGCATCCGTGAATGCCAATACCTCATATTTAGCGACATCTATACCCATTTGCAGCGCCGCTTTTTTGCCCACCAGTCCGGCAAGTTCGCCCGTAAAATGGATAAAGCGGATGCCAAAAAGCCCATCCCAGTTTTTGGCGATTGCTTCCGTATCGTCTGTAGAATGATCGTTTACGATGATGATCTCGTAATCCGTGCCGGGGTCTTCGAGCTGCGAGATGGATGCCAAAAGCGCGGGCAGATTGTGCGCTTCGTTTTTGGCGGCGATGATTACGGAGATGGGTTCCAGCGTATGGTTGATCTTGCGTTGGGTGCAGGTGCTGCGCTTAAGCCCCAAATATATCCAGCCCAAAAAGAAGAGATATACCAGGCTTGCCAGGGCAAAGAAGATGCTAAAGATCAGAGCAACCTCGCTTGCGTATCCTCTGCAAATCGTGCAATTTCCGGATTTTCCGCCTTGATTTCATCAAAGGTTTTGCGCTTGATCTCCACTTTGGTGGGCGGCTCTTTTGCTTCCAGATCAAAATTAAGCCGAATCGCCCTTCCAAAGACATCGCTAAAGATCTTTTCCAATCTTTCGGCATTGGTTTTGGCATTACTAATCTTGGTAGGACTATCAAACTCCAGATTCAGCGCATTTTCCGAGATACCCAGTATCTTTGCGCTTTCCAAAATCAAACCGCTTACCGCACTTACCTTTTTTACCTTGGCAATCAGGTTTGGCCAGTGTTGTTTCAGGTTTTCCAGATTAAACTCCAGCTTTAGCTCTTCCTTTTCCACTGCTTTGGGAGCGGGGGGCATAGTAGCTGCTGCCTGATATATGGGCGCTTTGGGCATGGTGGGGTTCGGTTTGGGCGCAGTTCTGGCAGGCGCGGGACTTCCGCTGCCAAAGCCCCCCAGTTTCAGCCCTTGAATCAAAGCGGCAATATCCGTAATCTCATCGATATGCGCCAGCTTGATCATGGTAGCCTCGATGAGAAGGTAAGGGTTGTGGCTTATCCGGATATCCGAGCGGGTTTGCATAAGCTGATTCATGATATACATCAAATCTGCCTGGCTAAAAGAGGCGGCAATCTCGTCAAATACGGGCAGCTCGTCTTTGCTGATATCTTTTAGCTGCACCCCCAGTTTCCTCATGATCACGATGCGCAGATATTCCAGCATATTGGCGATAAACTCCTGCAAATCAATGCCCTCTTCAAATATCTGATGCAAGCGGGTAATAAGGCTATTGGCGTCTTTACCCTTGATCATCTGCATAAAATCGTGATAAACCTGATTTGGGATCATGCCAAAGATTTGGCGCACCTGCTCGATGGAAATATCGTTCATGCAGTAAGATATGGTCTGATCCATCAGCGACAAAGCATCCCGCATACCGCCATCTGCCTTGCGGGCAATGAGATACAGGGATTCCTCATCGATGGTAATCTGTTCCTGCACGCAAATATCGCGCAAACGCTGCACGATGGCATCTATCGGGATGCGCTTAAAATCGTAGCGTTGACAGCGGGAGATAATGGTGGGTATTACCTTATGCGGCTCGGTGGTGGCAAAGATAAAGATTACATTTTCCGGCGGTTCTTCGAGGGTTTTCAGTAGCGCATTAAAGGCGTTTTTGGAGAGCATGTGCACTTCGTCTATGATATAAATCTTATATTTCGCTCCGCTGGCAGCATACATCAATTCCCGCTGAAGCTCGCGGATATCATCCACACCGGTATTGCTGGCACCGTCTATCTCTATCACATCCGGCGAAACTCCGGCGGTAATCTCCGTGCAATTTGTACACACATTGCAGGGCTGAGTGGTAGGACCCTGCACGCAATTCAGGCTTTTTGCCATGATGCGTGCCAATGAGGTCTTCCCCACGCCGCGGGGTCCGGTAAATAAATAGGCATGGGCGATGCGTCCGGAAGCAATCGCACTCTGCAGAATCTTCGTTACGTGATCCTGCGCATACACTTCAGTGAAGTTTTGCGGCCGGTATTTGCGCGCAAGTACTATGTAGCTCATACTACCTCCCAAGCCATGCTTTTTGAGTATGGCATTTTAGGCAAGGTCTTTTTTCTCTGGACAAAATCCGCCTGCCCTTTTATCTTGCCTTAAACTAATAAATAATATTACAGATATAGGAGAATGAACATGAAGCTTGAAGGAAAAGTGGTGATCGCCCAAGGTGGAGGTCCCACCGCCGTGATCAACCAATCTCTGGTGGGCGCTGCCCTGGAATCCCGCAAATTTGCCCAGGTAACCCGCGTTTATGGTGCCTTGGGTGGCGTGCAGGGGATTATAAACGAACGCTTTATTGATCTTACACAGGAAACCACCCACAACCTTGAACAAGTGGCAGATACCCCCTCCAGTGCGCTGCTTTCCACCCGCGATAAGCCAGACGCCGCCTATTGCAAAGAGATCTTCAAAGTGCTGAAAGCTCACGACGTGCGCTATTTCTTTTACATTGGCGGAAACGACTCTGCCGATACCGTGCGCATTGTAAATGAAACGGCTCAGGAGGCGGACTATGAATTCCGCGCCATCCACATCCCCAAAACCATTGATAACGACCTAATGATGAACGACCACACCCCCGGCTATGGCTCCGCTGCCCGTTTTGTAGCCTCCGCTTTTGCTGGTGCAAATCTGGATAACCGCGCCCTGCCCGGCGTTTACATAGGCGTGGTAATGGGGCGTCATGCCGGTTTCCTCACCGCTGCCGCCGCTTTGGGGCAGAAATATCCGGATGATGGTCCCCACCTTATTTATCTGCCGGAACGCCCCTTTAGCCAGGAAAAGTTTCTGCAAGACGTAAAAGACGCTTATGAAAAGAATGGTCGCTGTGTAATCGCCGTAAGCGAAGGCATTGTAGATGCCAGCGGTACCCCGATTATCAGCACTTTATCCCAAAATGTGGAAAAAGATGCGCATGGCAATGTGCAGCTTTCCGGTACCGGCGCTTTGGGCGACCTCTTAAGCGATCTCATTCGCGAGAAGCTGAAGATAAAACGCGTGCGCAGCGACACATTCGGCTATCTGCAACGCTCCTTTTTGGGCTGCGTAAGCGATGTGGACCAGCGCGAAGCTCGCGAGGTAGGCGAACGCGCCGCACATTATGCGATATGGTACAATCTCGATGGCTCCATCAGCATCCAGCGCACCGGATATTACTCTGTGGATTACCGCCTGGAAAAGCTCGCCGATGTAGCCCGCCACACCCGCCACATGCCGGATAGTTTTATAAACCCCACGGCAAATGGCATCACCGATGATTTCAAGTATTATTTGCGCCCGCTGCTGGGTTCGGGGTATCCGGTGCCGCATAGATTGCGCGCGCCGATGGTACCGAAATTGCTGAATAGTTAAAGCCTGTAAAACCTTGGAGTTCACAGGTTCTTGGAGTTCTTGACGCTTATGCGCTTTTCATGCTATCAACGCCTTAAAAAGCGGCAAGGACTTCAAGAGCCTTTTATCAAGCCAAAGCACCGAGCGCCAGCGTCCAGCCCCTTGGACTTCAAGAAGCCGGCAAACTCTTGGGCTGCCAATCATTCGTGGACATTCGTTTTTTATTCGTGTTGATTCGCGGTTAAATCTCGTCTTTCTCGGTGTCCTCGGTGGTTAAAATAAATACACAGCGCACCCGCCGCCAGAACCACACACTCATCCTCTTGCCGCACACCCCCTTCGCTAAACAAAATCTCCCGTGCTTGTAATCTACACTCATCCTCCCCGCGATTGATTACGCAATACAGGCTTTCCTCCCCCAGGTAGCGGCGATATGCCAGCACCCCTTCCCCCAGCTCCACAAATTCAAATTCCCCTTCTACAAGCAAGGGCTGCGCCTGCCTCAGCGCGATCAGCCTACGGTAATATTCCCTTAAATCCACCGCTTCTGCACTTTCCTGCCAGCGCCAATTAAAGGGTCTGCGGTTATCCGGGTCTCTGGTTCCCGGCAGGGCAATCTCATCTCCATAATAAATGTGGGGCGTTCCGATAAAGCTCATTTGAAAGAAGATTGCCTGCTTTACCCGCGCGATATCCCCCTTTGCCAGGCTATAAATGCGCTGTGTATCGTGGCTGCCCAAAAGGTTCATCATGGCGCGAGCCACCCGCGTGGGATACACCGCCAGACCTTCGAGGATGCGTTTTTGAAACTCCGCTTTATCCGCCAGCAAGTGAATAAAATACTCCAATACGGGGCTATTGAAATAGGCATAATTCATTACGCTATCAAAATATAGGGGCGATATCCAAGCGCTGGCATTGTGCCAAATCTCCCCCACCAGCCAGGCATCTGGTTTGATGCGCTTGATGCGCTTGCGAAAAAGCTCCCAAAACCAATATGGCACTTCTTCCGGCACGTCCAGCCGAAAGCCATCCATTCCGATATATTCAATCCACCAGGCTGCGGCTTCCAGGATATGCTCTACCAAAGCGCTATTTACTTCTGCCTCTTCAATATGGCGAATGTAATTCTCTTCCGGATGCCGCCGCGCCAGGTCGTAATTGAGATCCGGCATATCCTTGATGCCCCACCAGCATTGATAGTATTCGCGGGGCTTAAAATCTATGGGCAAAGGCTGAGGCAGCGGCCATTTGTGCCAATCGTACCAATTCCAATACTCGGAAGCTTCACCCTTTTCCACGCAGTCTTTAAATGCCCAAAAGCTTTCCCCGCTGTGGTTAAACGCTACATCGAGGATTACCCGCATCCCCCGCGCCTGCGCTTCTTTTACCAGGCTTTTCAGATCCACCGCCGTTCCGAAATGCGGGTCAACCTGCTCAAAATCTGCCGCATCGTATTTATGCACAGATTTTGCTTCCCATAAGGGATTGAAATACAGGATATTTACACCCAATTCCGCGAGATAATTTAGCTTTGAGCGCACTCCCGCAATATCGCCCCCATAGAAGCACCACCAATCCGGCTTGCCTTCCGGTAAAAACTGGCTTTGCTTGAGCGGCGCTACTTCATACCAATCCGGAATAAAGTGATAATATTCCTGATTGGCTTGTAGATATGTCCCCGGCGCTGGGGGAGTGCGCAAATCCCGATAGTAGCTTTCGCTAAAATCCTGATTCAGCCGTGCATCACCATTGCAAAAGCGATCCATAAAGATTTGGTAAATAGTGCCTTGTGCCACCCAATCCGGTAGCTCAAAAAGCGGATAATCCTCATAATCCAAATACCAATATTCCCCCGCCGATTCCTCTTGCACGCTGGCGCCCAAATACAGCCGTTTACCCTGATGATAAACCGCTATCTGCACGGGCACCGCATCTTCAAGCTCCAGATCTATATGCCAATAGCATTCCCCACCAATTTTGCCCACTACCCTAAGCGGTAGCTCTTCACCTTCGATAAGAAGCTCCACTTGCTCCGCCAAAGCCGCCGGCCATTTGAAGCGTAATTCCAAGCTTTTCATGGCATAGCGCGTGATATTGATTAGGCTCCTTAAGCCTTCCTGGGCTGCACTTGCCACCGCTTCTGCCCAGCTAAGCGCCTTGGCGTCGGGAGCCACGCGAACAAGCGAATTCTCTCCACCAAAGGGGTCGGTTTCGCGCTGAAAATGCGAGGGATCGGGCTGCCACACGCCATCCACGATGTATTTATAGCGGTAAAGCCCAGGCTCCAAATTGAAGCTAATTAGGTACTTATCGCCCATTTCCTGCAAGGCAAAGATTTTCCAACCGGTAAAATCTCCGGCGATGCCCACCTCATGCTTGCCCGCCGTGGGTGCCTGATAGCTAAATCTCATCTGCATATTGCTTTATCCTATACCGCTTGCTTAGCTTTGGCAGGCTTTGCTATAGGCGTTTGATTTTCCGGACATTTCTCACGCGCGATCTGCTCTTTTAGATAGCATCCGGTGGCGCTATCTACACATTCCATAATCTTTTCCGGAGTGCCCTGGGCGATTATTTCCCCACCCGCAGCGCCGCCTTCGGGACCCAAATCTATAATCCAATCTGCACTCTTGATTACATCCAGATTGTGCTCTATCACCACCACGGTATTACCCATTATCACCAGCTTTTTGAGTACCTTCAGCAGTTTATTGATATCATCAAAATGTAAGCCGGTAGTGGGTTCATCCAAGAGATACAAGGTATTTCCGGTGGAGCTTTTGCTAAGCTCCCGCGAGAGCTTGATGCGCTGCGCTTCTCCGCCGGAAAGGGTGGTGGAAGGCTGACCCAGCTTGATATAATCCAGCCCCACTTCCTTCAGCGTAGCCAGTTTCTGCTTTATCGAGGGAATCGCTTCAAAGAAGTCATAAGCTTCCTGCACGTCCATATTCAGCACTTCCGCAATGTTTTTGCCCTTGTAGCGCACCGCTAAAGTCTCCTGATTGTAGCGTTTGCCTTTGCACACTTCGCAACGCACGTAAATATCTGCCATAAAGTGCATTTCAATCTGTTTCACCCCAGCGCCTTCGCAGGCTTCGCAGCGCCCGCCTTTGATATTAAAGGAAAAGCGCCCCGGTTTGTAACCTCTTACCTTACTGGCAGGTAGCTCGGAAAAGAGATTGCGGATGTGGTCAAAGAGCTTGATATAGGTGCTGGGATTGCTGCGCGGCGTGCGCCCAATGGGCTGTTGATCGATATTGATAATCTTATCGATGAGCTCTGCGCCTTTTATCTCTCTTACTGCGCCTATTTTCAGCGAACTACGGTTGTAATGGTTATTCAGAAAAGGATATAGCGTTTGATTGATGAGCGAACTCTTGCCGCTGCCAGATACTCCGGTAATGCACACTAAAAGCCCCAAAGGTATCTCCACATCAAGGTTTTTCAGGTTATTTTGCGTGGCGCCATAGATGCCTAAAACCCGCGAATCCGCCTTGATGCGTTTTTTGGGAATGGGAATGCACATTTTACCGCTCAAATAGGCACCGGTAATGGACTTAGAGTTTTTCATAATGCTTTTAATATTGCCCTGCGCCACGATCTCGCCGCCATAAATCCCCGCCCGCGGACCAAAATCCACTATCGTATCCGCCTGCCGCATGGTTTCCTCATCGTGTTCCACCACGATTACAGAATTGCCTAAGTCCCTTAGTTGCAAGAGCATATTCACCAGTTTGGCGTTATCCCGCTGGTGTAGACCGATGGAAGGTTCATCCAAAATATACATTACGCCTACTAATTGCGAACCGATCTGGCTGGCAAGGCGGATGCGCTGCGCTTCGCCGCCAGAGAGGGTGGGAGAACGCCGATCCAGGCTGAGATAATGCAGCCCCACCGCCACCAAAAAGCCCAGGCGCGCCCGGATTTCTTTGAGCAATTCCAGCGCGATAATCTCGTCATTGCCCTTAAGCTTCAGCGAATTGAAGAAATCCTGCGCTTCCTGCACGCTCATGGCGGTAATCTCGCCGATATTTTTCTTGCCCACTTTTACGGCAAGAAACTCAGGCTTTAGCTTTTGACCATTGCAATCCGGACAGGGTTTATCCCCAATATATTGCATGTAATAGCGGCGCATATCCTCGGATGTGGTCTCGTGCATGCGGCGCGAAAGCTGCGGAATAACCCCTTCAAAGCGGGTCATATACTCTCCTTTGCCGCGGGAGTTTTGCCAGGCGACCTTGATCTTCTTGCCTTTGGAGCCGTACAAAATAAGCTCGTGAATATGCTCCGGCAGCTCTTTGAAGGGCGCATTCAAAGAAAAGCCGTAAGAACGCGCTAAATTGCTAACAGTCTGCATATTCCAACCATCTTGCTTCACTTCGAGGCGTCCCCAAGGATCAACCGCCCCTTCCATAATGCTAAGCTCGGCATCGGGAATCACCAAATCCGGATCAAATTCCAGGCGATAGCCCAGCCCGTTGCAGGCTTTGCAGGCGCCAATGGGGCTATTGAAAGAAAAGCTTTGCGGGCTAAGTTCATCAAAACCGATATTGCATTTGGCGCAGGAGTTTTGGCTGGATAGCATCGTTACCCGTTTTTCCTCCGGATAATCGATCTTTACTAAGCCCTCGCTCAAGCGTAGCGCCAGCTCCAGCGAATCTGCCAAACGGCTCTCTACTCCGGCTTTGATTACGATTCTATCCACCACCACGTCGATATCGTGCTTGCTCTTTTTATCTAAAACGATGTTTTCATCCAAATTGCGCAGGACGCCGTTGATCATCACGCGCACAAAACCTTCGCTGCGAAGCTGTTCCAATTCCTCTTTATGCTCGCCCTTGCGGTTTTGCACCAAAGGCGCCAATATCTGTACCCGGCTGCCTTCGCCGCTTTGCAAAAGGTGTTCCACCATCTGATCCACGGTTTGCGAACCCACCTTGGAGCCACACTGATGGCAGTATTGCTGCCCCACGCGGGCGTAAAGCACTCGCAGATAGTCGTAAATCTCGGTCACCGTGCCCACTGTGGAGCGCGGATTCTTGGAAGCGGATTTTTGTTCGATGGAAATCGCCGGCGAAAGCCCTTCGATATAATCCACCCGCGGCTTTTCCATCTGACCCAAAAATTGCCGCGCATAGGCAGAGAGGGATTCCACATAGCGCCGCTGCCCCTCGGCATAGAGCGTGTCAAACGCCAAAGAGCTTTTGCCGCTGCCAGATACGCCGGTAAATACCACCAGTTTATTGCGCGGGATTTCCAGATCGATATTCTTTAAATTGTGCTCGCTGGCACCTTTGATTTTGATCGTAGTTTTCAATGTTTATTACCTCAACTATGGATCATGATATTTGAAGCTGCATCTTTGTCAATATAAATCGGGCTGCCGGACTTTTAGTTTTGTTTGAGAAAAACGCGGGTTAAATGATTATGTTTTGGGTAGCTTCTGTAGCCTTGCCCGATTGATGCCCTCGCAATGCCCTCGCCTCTTCGCCTAAAATGCGGGGAGAGGCGAGGGCATTGTGAGGGAGGCTGGCGGGGGAATGTAGAATGTAGAATGTAGAATGTAGAATTATCAAGAGCTTAGCATCGAGAGCAAGGGTGGTTTTTGAAAGGTAGGGGTGGTATTTTGAGTGATGACAGTAATTGCTTCGAGCAAAGATATGCTATTTCATTGCTGCGGCATTCAGTTAGTTTATCGTCCCATTAGCATATCCAAAATGGAAATAGTAGAATCGAATTATGCAGTTAATAATGCGTGAGAGACCGTCCGGAAATGTAAAACCATGCCCGCCGAGCAGAGAGGCTGTCCAGAAACAAGCAAACCACACGACAACAAGAAATGTCCACACCTGAAATGTAGAGGTTCAAGGCATTGAACCCGCCGAAATTAGCACGCGACAGGTGATCATTACAGATTGTGTTTCAATTTATTACGGTGTGCGCTGCGCGCACGCTTTGTTAAATGCGGGCTTTGGCGCCTTGCGCCCCTTCTACCAAATCGGAGGCAAGGCAGCCCAAGACAAGCATTCGCGTAAATTAGCGTTTCAATTTGCGTTCATTCGTGGTAGGGTGTAGAAGCTTTTTTAAAGCGGCAGGATGCCACTTCTACTCTTACACGGCAAGATGCAGTATTTACTATTCTGCGGCAAGATGCCACAGCCACTTTTCTGCCAAATCGGAGGCAAGGCAGCCCAAGACAAGCATTCGCGTAAATTAGCGTTTCAATTCGTGGGTATTAGCGGGAGTATTATGTTACCGGCTATTTGAAGTCCATTCCGGCTCATAACTCTTTGATATTGCCACACATATTTTGCCGCCATGAACTCAACGGCTATCAAGTGACATTAATGCTTGTTGTACTACATATTACAAATGCTGTTTTGTAATATTTTCTTGGAATGCCTGTTTTGCAAGTGCAGCCATTCTAAGAATAAAGAGACTACTCAATTCAGCTTTTATACCGGCATAGAGGTCATTCATTGTGGATTCAGAAATCATTAGGTTCTATCGTGCTTGAGATGGAGTGGATTAGCGTACAAAGAGCCTGCTTTATTTTTGGCAGGCTCTTACGTTCACTATCAATTGCTACTATTTCATGAGCATCATTTTTCTAATTTTTGCTATTCCACTTTGCTCTAACCGAGCAAAATATACGCCAGATGCCACAGGTCGATTTCCACTATCCCGCCCATCCCAGACTACGCTATGATTACCATAGTACAGGGTATCGCTTACGAGAACCTTAACCTTTTGACCCCTGATATTATAAATAACCAATCTGGCATGTGCTGTTTTTGGCAAAGAGAAATTGATAGTAGTAGAAGGGTTAAACGGATTTGGATAATTCGATTGCAGTGCCAATACTGATGGTATCTGTTCGTCCTTCGTCTTAAGGGTTAACATACGAAAGCCATACTGCTCGGGCTCAATTGTTGGTTCATTTGCAGTGTAATCTCCGGTGCTAATGGACGCTGGGCTAACCGATACTGCGCCCTTGCTTTCCGAGTACAGCATGAAGCTCAAGGGACCACCACCTTCTTCCACAGGGATCGAATATGCAAGTATCTGGATTGGATACGCTTCGATAACTCTGGCTCCGATACACACATCATCCTGAAAGATACCTATCTCAGTATAATCCGGATTGCCTTCTATAGACTCAATCATTATTGTTTCGTAATCTGGTTTATCTTCAAAAACGTAATGATGTGGTTTTTGAGGTTCATTAACCTGAGGGGTTGTTAATGGGTTATTCCAGATAAAGGAGCAAGCCATTGTCGTTCTTATCATGACTGAATCCCCGTATTTCAGGTGGGGACGTGAGAGTCCATCATAAATCCAGACATCTCCCTCTTTCTTCATGCTCCATTTCTCAGCCATGATGTAGTCTATCCTATCCAAAACCCCAGACAATGCCTCCCAAGGATAGACCGTTTCATAACAGGGGTATGTAACCCAGTTCCACTGCCCTTCGTTCAATTGATGTACCATCAGAGTATCAATGATCGTGCCAAGCTCATACAATCTTACCGGATCTGTGTTATTTATACGTAGTTTATAACCCATTTCGCTTTTTAAACTGGAAAAACCGTAAAAACTCCACTTGTGGTTATAATACTCTGCAATCCCTTCACTGGACATAATGTCGGTTAGAAATGGGGACAACGATATTGTGGCATAGTCTATTGAGGTTCCTAATCCGTCTCTTTGAAGGCGGGGAAATCCTACCCAATTCCAGCCACTATGCAAATTCCTCCCCGTAGATACATAAGGAAAATCCTCAGGAGACTCAAGTTCAATTCTATATTTTTTTACTCTTTTTGCGGTGTGCGATGGCGAGTATAGCTCGTAAATCAGTTCATACATTCCTGCTGCATTATGCTGATATTGTTGCAAAATATTACTATATGCGTACATGTAATTACTGTAAATGCCATCATTGGCTTGTGCATCGTTATGACACCCATCATCCAATAAGCTTAGTTCCATAAACCAATCATCTCTTCGTAAAAAAACTTTTACCTGAGCATCAGTTACCGGTTCCAAATAATCAAATGCCTGAACCGACAACGGCAAAGGAACATTCATCTTATGTTTCCTGGGAGGGTCTATGAAATGAACATCCAGATCAGATTGAACCTTTGCAGAAAAACTAAATCTTGATACACCGGTACCGGATTGTGGTAGTGTAATAATGGCGTTCCACAATCCTTGCTCAGGAAAAGGAAGCTCTACCCTCCACAAAGACGAGTAATAATGGTAGTTATCCGGGTTCAACGTCACGTCTATTCCAGAGGGACTTACAAGATTGAAGTCGATCAATCCAGAGGTATCCGGGCTAAACATATTGATAGAGAAATTTGTAATAAGAGAATGGGCGTTTTTATCTACCAAAAATTGTATGATTTCTGTGTCTTGAGCAGGATTGGGACCTATATATGACCTGTTTTCATCAATGCTGGAGGAACTGTGTCTTATAGCGTCCAGAATCGCATTTATGTCTTCGTAAGTCTCATTAATAGATTTTCTACTCCAAGAAGTTCCATTTCCCCACTCCGCAATGCTATTCATGAGAATTTTGGATTGGGCTTCATTATATGGGTAATCGCCATCGCTGTTGCTTGGATATGCCTTGTAACGCATTGTATGGCATTTAATACCGGACGGTTCATACGAAAACAATATCCGATTATGAATATCGTATGTAGGGTTGTCAATACCGCCACCTTGTCCAGTGGTTCCAGCGGGTAAACAGTGCCAGCCGTCTGATAGAGTTACAAAATGCTTTGGTCTATCCAATTCGTCGAAACTCGTATATCCGTGCGTAAAAGGCGTTCTCATATTCGTACAATAAGAATCATAAGGGTGATTGGGAGTGTTTGGGAATGTAATCACTCCCTGCCCGCATAAATAATCTTTGTTGTTGAGGATTGTAGTCAATCCCAATGATCCACTTGGGATTCTGCTTTTTATGACGTCCTGAATATATTGATTAGCACCTTCTTCTGCTGCAAAGCCAAACACGCCAATCCGATCACCATCTTCCAATTGAGCCACAAACTGCCTGGCTGTTCTTGATATTTGGCTACGGTCGGTCATACTCGGAGAGCAGTCTAATGCGAGTACGATGTCTATGGAAAGGGGTGTTTTCACCGTAAATCCCGGTTCGTGCAGTCCATCAAAGCCATCCAGCACATTGGCAGCAGTATAAGTAAAATGAAGCTTATTATCAGGAGCATTCGGACTACCAAAATCCACTATGATGTCATAGCCGCCATCCACATTCGCAAGCCCGGTAGGGATAGTCCAGATCAATCCATTCCACATTCCTTGTGCATCGGTATGATTCCCTGTGATTGGGTGTAAAAAGCCATTAGCTAAGTGGGGAAGCAGAGTGGACACATTGGCATCATCCACATAAGTGTAATCATCATGCCTGATTACATATACAGTAAACGGAGTATTTTGCGGTGCCTTTGAGATATTTAGGTGAACCTTATCTCCGGGTGCAAAGACATTCCTGAGCTTATTTGCCGCACTATAGCTCTCCACCTGGGGAGTGAAATGAAAGCCACAGCCTGTATATGCTTTGTCAATGGCTATCTGCTTTGGGTTTAATGAATTGGAAGCAGAGCCATCAGCCACCTGATTCATGAGG
>JAQVIX010000115.1 GCA_028695495.1 Candidatus Cloacimonadota bacterium
GATGAGCTGCTAATTCTGCTAAGTGGCGGCAGTTCTGCCTTGTTTGAACTGCCCAAAGAGGGGAAGACATTGGCGGATATTATCGGGCTGAACCGTTTACTGCTAAGCAGTGGCTTGGATATTGCCCAGATGAATGCGCGGCGGCGGGAATACTCTATGGTAAAGGGTGGCAAGGCTTTGGACTATGTTTCTTGCAATATCCGCGGGGTTTATCTGCTTTCAGATGTGCCGGCAAATGACCCGCAGGTAATTGGCTCGGCTCCCTTTTGGCGGGAAGATCTGCCGCATCATATTGTGGGAGATTTGGCGGGCTATCTCAAGTGTTTGCGGGCTGAATACAAAAAGCTTTACGCCGGGCATGTGTATCTCTCGCAGCGCTTTATAAGTGAGGATTTGGGGCAGATTGCGCGGCATATAGTGCAGCTGGCGCACAAGGCAGCGCCAGGGATTTATCTTTGCGGCGGGGAAGCCTTGCTAAAGAGAAAGGCGGTGGGCAAAGGCGGGCGGTGCAGCCATTTAGCCTTGCTAATAGCCAAAGCGCTGGCAAAAGAGGAAGGCTGGACTTTTATCGCTTACGCCACCGATGGTAATGACAATATATTAGAGTCTGCCGGCGCCTGCGTAAATGGCTTTAGCTACGCCCAGATGCAGGACGCGGGAGTGGATGTGGAAAAAGCGATCTGCGAAGGGGATTCCTATACGGCGCTCTCAAAGATTGGGGCGATACTTCCCGGCGGCTATACGGGCACGAATGTGAATGAAGCCTATATTTTTTCAAGGTAGCAGGTAGCAGGCGCTGTGCGAGGTGTTAGGTGATAGGTGTTAGGCGCTTACGCTCGGTTCGGGGTTGTTTGCGTTGGGGTTTGCATTTAGGAGAGGTAAAAATAGGGGCATCTACCACGAATTAACGCAAATATGTCCACAAATTATCGCGAATTAACACGAATTAAGCCAGGCGTGGAGTTTATGACGGCAAGAAATTTATGCCGATACCGAAACTACCAGCCGACATTGACTTCACGAACTGCAATGCGCTTAGCTTTTTTCTGTCCACAGATTAACACTAATTTTCACGGATTTATCCGGCAATATCAGGTGCTCACTCGTCTGTTGCCCTCGTAATGCCCTCGCCTCTCCCCACATTTTCGGCGTAGAGGTGAGGGCATTACGAGGGCAAGATACGGGGAATAGCTGCTTAAGCCTAAGAAAAAGACTTTCCCACGCATTAGCCTGGTGGATTCGGCACGTCCTCGTGTCGAGCGAGGGCAAAGCCCGAGAAGATAAGCGAGGCTGTCCCGAAATGCCAAAACATGCACGATATCTAACGAATTGAGAGTGTAGGGGCGCAAGGCGTTGCGCCCGCTTCAAAAAAAGCGTGCGCGCAGCGCGCACCATAATAAATTGATACTGAGTCCGTAATGATTACCTGTTGCGTGTAAATTTCGGCGGGTTCAAGGCATTGAACCCCTACATTTCAGGTGTGCACATTTCTTGTTGCTGTGTAGTTTGTGTATTACTGGACAGCCTCATGGCACGGGAAGGATTCTTGAAGTCCAAACCCGCTTGCATAAGGCGTTGGTAAGGCAAAAGGCGGATAAGCGGGTTGAACTCCAAGAACCCGCTAAGAAGCCAACAAACTATGCCTGCCACGAGCGCAGCGCCTGCGACCTGCGACCTGCCACCTTGATTACATTAACATCGCTGGGTCAACATCCACATGAACATATATCCCCCTCTGCGTCTTCCCCAAAAGCTGTTTGATAGCCATTTGTAAGGTCTTCGCATTCGCCGCTTTGAGGATGATATGATAGCGGAAATCCTGATTAATTTTGGGCATGGGGGCGGGGGCGGGACCCAATATCTGGAGTTTCTCATTGGGCAGCTTCTGGCAAAGGGGTTTAAGCTCTGCCATATAGTTCTTTAGCTTCTCCAGGCTTGTACAAAGGTACAAGAGGCGGGCAAGGCGGGAATAAGGCGGGTAAAAGAGCCTTTTACGATAGCCA
Organism: Candidatus Cloacimonadota bacterium; assembly: GCA_028695495.1. Lineage (GTDB taxonomy): Bacteria > Cloacimonadota > Cloacimonadia > Cloacimonadales > Cloacimonadaceae > UBA5456. The sequence continues at coordinate 2,004 of JAQVIX010000115.1, forward strand.
AGCTCTTCCGCAGCAAAGGCTTCAAAATCTTGCTTGGCGGCGGTGGTAATGGAATAGTGTTCCGGATTGTAGGTTTGCACTATCACTTCGCCTGGCTTGGCGGCGCGTCCGCTGCGTCCTGCCACCTGCGTAATTAGCTGGAAGCTGCGTTCGGAGGCGCGGAAATCCGGCACATTCAGGCTAATGTCTGCATTGATGATGCCTACAAGGGTTACTTCCGGAAAGTCCAAGCCTTTGGAGATCATCTGCGTGCCCAAAAGGATGTCTATCTCGCGCTTTTTCATGCGTTGATACATGGATTTGCTGCTGTGGCGCGAGCTATCGGAATCCATGCGCAATATTTTGGCATTGGGGAATAGAATCTTTAGGCTTTGCTCTACTTTTTGGGTGCCGGCTGCGCCATAAGCAAAGCTAAAGGCATTGCAGGAGGGGCATTTGCGCGGGGCGGGGTAAAAGTATCCGCAATAGTGGCAGTGCATTTCCTCGCGGTCGCGATGGTAATACATGCTAATCTCGCAATTTGGGCACTCTATGAGCTTGCCGCATTTCATGCACTGTAAATATGAGGAAAAGCCGCGGCGGTTTTGGAAGAGGATGATCTGTTCTTTTAGTTCCAGCCGCTCGTACATCGCTCTTAGGAGTGCGTCCGAAAAGAGTTCTGCCCCCTGAATATCGCACATATTTACTATTTTTACTTCCGGCAGGCTGTAGGAAAGGGGTCTTTGGCTAAGGGTATGCAGGCGGTATTTGCCTATTTGGGCGTTGTTCCAGCTTTCCAAAGCGGGGGTGGCGCTGCCCAGTACTACCTGAGCGCATTCAAAAGAGCCGCGCATAATGGCGAGATCGCGCCCCTGATAGCGGGGGATATTCTCCTGTTTATAGCTGGTTTCGTGCTCTTCATCCACGATGATGAGTCCCAGGTTTTGCACGGGGGCAAAGATGGCGCTGCGGGCGCCGATGATGATGCGGCAGGCTCCGCTCTTTATCTTTTGCCATTGGTCAAAGCGCTGCGCTTGGGTGAGTTGCGAGTGTTGGATAGCCAATATATCGCCAAAGCTACTATCAAAGCGATCTACCATTTGCGGGGTAAGCGCAATCTCCGGAATCAGGAATATAATACCTTTGCCATCGGCTAAATAGCGGCGCATTAGCTCGATATATACCTCGGTTTTGCCGCTGCCGGTAATGCCATAGAGCAGGTGTACGCGGAAGCTGCCGTAATCCTCTAATATCTCGGAGATGGCGGCATTTTGTTCATCATTTAGAATAATCTCTTTGGGGGCAGAGCTGGGGTCGCGTTTCAGATACGGATTTTCCACTATCTGCGATTTGATCTCGATAAAGCCTCTCTTTACCAGGGCTTTGATGCAGTGATAGGCAACGCGGTCTGCCACATCTGCCATGGCAAAGCTTTTGCCATAAGCGCCAAAGATTTCCCAAGCTTCGCGCTGTTTGAGCGGTAGGCTTTCGGGATCAAGTCCGGAATCCAGAATGCGGATGAAGTTCTGCACTTTGGGTTTATCTCGGCGCTTGAGGCGGGTGTGCATATTGGCAAGCCCTTCCGCTTCGGCTTGGTATGCCATTTTGTAAACGGGGTATTGCGGCAAGCTCTTCTTAAGCTCTGCCAAAGAGTTATCCTTCTTACCTTTACAGGCGTCGAAGATGGGCTGGTAGGCTGTGGGAACTTCCTCTGCCGTCCAGGATATAAGCGCATCGATATCGATCTGGAGTTTCGCCGGCAGCATGGCAAAGAGTGCCTGCCCGATGCTGCTATGGTAATAATCTGCCAGCCAGTGGGCAAGGCGCTTTAGTTCCGGAGGCAGGATAGGCTCTGTATCCAGAGTTTCCACGATGCTTTTGCAGGAAAAAGAGGGTTTGGGCTGTTCGCTGCCGCAGATGCCCAAAATCAGCCTTACATTAAGCGGCACCAATACCCGCGCGCCGGCTACTATCTTTTGTGCGCTGGCGTAAGTGAGCGTTTTGCTCATGTTTATGGGGAGATACACCGTGTAATAATACATGGTGATAAGCTTTTCAAAGGGGGCTTATTCTGTCAATACAAAAGGGCAGGCGGGCAGTTCAAATGTCGATAAGCGGGGTGTGGCAATCCTGCGAGGCTACCATCAGGCGAATATCGCTGCGCACGGAATGCAGGTAGTTTTGCATAAGCTGAAAGGCGAGTTCGGGGTGGTTATTGATTTCTGAGAGGTGCGCCAAAACGATGGTCTTTAGCCCCGGATGCAGGATTTGGCTGATTAACCCCACCGCCTGTTCATTGGAAAGATGCCCTTTATTGCTTTTTACCCGCATCTTCAGCGCCCAATCGTAAGGCCCATCCATCAGCATTTCGTGATCGTGATTGCTCTCCAGGATGAGGGTATGTGCACCGCTAAGTTTATGTACCGTAAGCCCAGAGGGGTAGCCCAAATCTATCGCCACCCCCAGCTTCTTCTCATCATATTCAAATACGAAATTGCTGCTATCGATGGCGTCGTGTGAGCTGCTAAAGGGGTTTACCAAGATATTGCCCACTTCAAAGGGGGTGCCGGTTTCAAAATAGGCAAGGCGGTCTTTCAGGTCGCCCAGCTTGTGCGCACAAAAGGCGTAAGTATCTGGAGACACATAAATGGGGATCTTTAGCCGGCGGGAGATGGCACCGGCGCCTTTGGTATGGTCGGAGTGTTCATGCGAGATGATGATGCCTTTTAGTATTTTGAGGGGCACCTTAAGCTGCTCCAGGGCATGAAATACACGCTTCATGCTAATCCCGGCATCTACCAAGATGGCGCTATCCCGGCTGCGCACGAGCACGGAATTGCCCTTGCTGCCGCTGGCTAATACTGAGGTTTGAAACATCTATCCGCGGAAAACGTAGTAATAGCGGTTATTTAGCCGGTCGTATTCGCTCCAGGGGGAATCTGCGGGAGTAGAGGCGATGATCTGCGCTACTCCGGTGGATTGGGCATCCAGGTTATCACAATGGTGCAAAACGATGGCTTCCAGGCTCTGCGGCAGGCGCACCGAAGCCTTTTCGTATTCGCCATGGTGCGAGAGAATCAGGTGGCGCAGGTTCATTAGCAGGCTATCGGGAAAGCCGGGTATCTGTGCGGCACTTTTACAGATAAGTTCATCGCCCAGGGTAAGGTGCCCGATCAGGCGGCCTTCATCCGAAAAGTCGATGGCGCTTACGCCGGTGTATTCCCATATTTTGCCGATGTCGTGGAGCAGGGCACCGCTTATTACCAGGTCGTAGGAAATGGGGTAGAGGCTGCTGCAAAACTCACATAAGGAGGCAACGGCTACACTGTGTTCGATAAGCCCGTGGGTAAAATTGTGGTGCCAGCTTTTGGCGGCGGGGGCTGCGAGGTATTGATTGAAGAGATCGTGGTCGTCAAAGATGAGATGCAAAAGACGGTTCAGATACTCGTTTTGCACCTTATCTACAAAGTCCCAAAAGCGCTCTGCCAATACATCGGCAGAGATTTTGCTCTTCATCTGATAGCGGGAAAAGTCGTATTCGCTTTTATCGGCAAAACGCAGGTGGGTAATGGAAAGCTGGTGCTGTCCCTTGAAGTTTACCACCTGAGCTTTGATGTAGATTACATCTCCGGCATCAAAGAGGCTGGCGAGATTTGCCGCATCGCGCCATACATTGCCGGCGATATTGCCGCTGAGGTCTTGCAGGCGCAGGCGCAGATATTGCCCGCCCTTGCCTTCGCGCAGCTCTTTTTCGCTGGCGAGGTAAAAGCCGGCTACTTCTTTGTTTTCATAGTTTGCGAGGTCGTTTATATAGATATGTTCCATGTTTCTTCTTCACTTTAATATGGTAATGCGTTTGTGATAGCGGCTGCCATCCGGATATTGGAGCGAGATGAAATACACTCCGCTGGCGGGTAAGAGGCGGCTATCCAGGGCAAGCAAGCCTTTGAACTCTGGTTCGTTATAGACCAATTGCCCTTTGAGGTTATAGATCTTAAGGCGGCTGCCGGCGCTGCTTTTGGCGCTAATGCTAAGGCTTTCGCCCTGCTTTAGGGGATTGGGATATAGATAGATATGCGGTGCGGGGCTTTGCACCAGGTCGCTATTGGCGGTAAAGGAATCTGCCGAGAAGCCGCTGTAATTTGCGTAATGGATGCGGCGCTCGGAAATGCCCTGCAGCCAGTAGTAGAGGCGGTAGTTCTCTTCCAGCTCTTCCGGGCTGATGCCACTGAGATCGAAATTGTAGCGCTTGAGCACGCTCTCACCTGCATTCAGGGGCACACCAATGGTATCCGCAAAGGCGATAAAGCGCTTTAGCACATAGCGTTCACTGCCTTCGATGAGCTGCTTTTGAGCCAGCGCCACAAAGAAGCGGGAGTTATTTGTAATACTCTGGCTGGAGCTGGTATAAAGCTGGCTGTTGTCGTTAATAAGGTTGATATCCAATAGGATGCGCTCGGAATCTGCGGAAGGGGCAATCTCGCAGGTAGCTTCGCTGATAAAGGTGCGGCGCTGGGCGGTTTCCGAAGCCAGCGCTTCAAAGAGCGAGGAATAGTCATCCCGGATGCCGGGGATGCGCAGGTTTCCCATCCCCAAAGTATAGGGCAGCGAGCTCAATTGATACCAGTTAAAGCGGCG
>JAQVIX010000116.1 GCA_028695495.1 Candidatus Cloacimonadota bacterium
ATAGGCTATTTTGCCGCTATGCATCACTGCTTTTGCCATTACTTCATCCAAAAGGGTGGAGATAACGCCGCCATGGACTACACCGGGATAGCCGGCATAATTCTCAGATATTTCCACCACGGTATAGGCATGCCCTTCGCTATCGTAAGAAAACTCCAGCTTCCAGCCAATGGGGTTTGACTTTCCGCATACAAAACAGTGGTCGTAGCGTTCGTTCATTTTTGTGCTCCGGGGTCTTGCTCCTCGTGTTGGGCTAATTTCCTGATGAATTCCTCATGTGCCAGCTCTTGCAGATCATAATATTCCTCAGGGCTGATGTTTCCGGAATTAAGCTCATCCAGCCACAGCGTTTCGGAAAGCGCATCAAAGAGATCAAGATTCTTTTCGGAAAGCAAAAAGCGTTCGATTGCCTGCCAATTTGCCGCCAACACCGCCGGATTATCGATTTCTGCCAAATAACTCCCGGCAAGGCTGGATTTACCCTCTGCCACAAAGAGATAAAACATGGCTATTTGTAGGTAAGCATCGGAGGGGAAGTATTGCAAAGCCGCCTTAAGCAGCATTTCATCTTCGGCAGCAAAGAGCAATTGCTGCTTGCCTTCGCTATAGCATTCGCAGAGATTGAGCGCATAAAGGCGGGTATTCCAATAAGAATCTGGTGCTTGCGAGAGCAGACGGCGCAGGCGGGGCAATGTATCCGCCGCTTTCAAAAAACGCAGGCTTAGGTATTGATAGCCCATATTTTGCGGATTTGCCGCTGCCAGAGAATCGTAATATGCTTGCATCGCCAAGGGTTCAAGCGAGTACCAGGCGGATTGAACTGCACGCGCTTCATCCAGGCTAAGTGGCTGCATTAGATAGCTTTGGATGAGTGCATGTTTGGCAGCCCTCGTAACGGCATTGGCATATTCCTGCGCAAAGGGGCTTTCCGCTGCCAAAGCACTTAGCAAGAGCAGCAGGCAAAGGGCAAAAGCGAAGTGTTTCATGCTTATAGCTTCTTAAAGGTTTCTATCTCTTCGCGCTCTTTATCGAAGCCCTGTTTGCCCATCAGGGCGTAAGTGGCAATCTTGCCGGCTTCTACTCCGGGCTGGTCTAAGGGGTTGATATTCAGCAGCTTTCCAGTAAATACGGTTTGGATTTCGTACATCATAATCGCTTGCCCCAAATAGCGTTCGCTTATCTCTGGCAAGCTAATCATGCAGCTCGGTCTGCCCGCTTTGGTAAGGGCAATCTCGGTGGCAAAGCATTCGGCATTCAAGAGTTCTGAAAGCATCTTGCCGCCCAGATAGCTTACTTCCTCGCGCTCGGGATGCAGGTTCGGAATTTGGTAATCGTGTTGGAAGCGCTGCACCTGCATAAGAGTAAATACTTTGTCGTTTGGTCCTTCGGTATAAAGCTGCACCTGAGAATGCTGGTCTGTAGTTCCCAATGCCTTCACGGGGGTTTGCCCTACGTATATCTGACGATTTTTGCGGTCGTAGCGCTTGCCAAGGCTCTCTGCCCAAAGCTGGCGATACCAATCCGCAAAGTCATATAGCGAATTGCTATAGGGCATCATTACGCTTATATTTTTGCCCTCGCGCATATAAAGGTAATGAAGCAGTCCGTTCATATAGGCAGGGTTCTCTTTCAAATCCAATCCGCTACAGCGCTGGCGCATTTGCCCGGCGCCCAATAGCAGGGCATCGATATCCATGCCCACAAAGGCGGAGGAAACCAGCCCCACATCTGTAAGCACAGAGAATCTGCCACCTACATTGTCTGGAACGATAAAGGATTCATAAGCTTCTTTTTGAATTACCTGGCGCAGAAAACCTTTTTCCCTATCGGTAGTAATGATCATGCGCTGGCGGTAGTCTTCCGGGAACTTCCGTTTCAGGATGTCCATCAGAATCATATAGCCCGCCATTGTTTCGGCGGTGGTGCCGCTTTTGGTAATTACATTGAATATAGTGCGTTCCAGATCGATAGCGCTCAGGATTTCATGCAAGAAAACCGGATCTACGTTGTCATATACAAAGAGGCGTTTTTTTAGCTCCCGCTCGGTTTTGAGCGCATTGTAAAGAGCTTTATTTCCCAAAGCGCTGCCGCCAATGCCAAGCACCACCATGGTATCAAACTTTTCGGGTAGCTTCTGGATAAAATATTTGATGCGGCTGGTATCGTATTCCGGTAAGCCGTAAAAGCCCAGAATATTTGCCTGGCGGTCAAGGGCAATATCGTTATCCGCTTCGGCTACCTTATCCGCATAGGCGTCCAATTTGTCTGCTTCGATAGCCTTAGGGATATACTTATTTGCCAAAAGTTTACGATAGTTATACTCAATCATTTTGGTTCATCTCCCATTGCCTGAATAATATGGTTTTAAGGTTTGATAAATTAGCTCTTCCACTTTTACCAGAGGAGAATCCATCGTAAAAAGCTTGATGGTGTTTTGCAATTTAGCATCACACTTTTGAACGATATTTTTCACCTGATAATAGGCGGCATGATTTACGCTAAGTTCGGTAATTCCCATGCCGATCAAGAGGGGCACATATTCCTTGATGGATGCCATTTCACCGCAGAGAGATACCGGTGTTTGGTGGTTAGCGGCGTTACTAAGGGTAAATAGGATTAGCTTCAATACCGCCGGATGGTGCTGAATATAATAGCGCGCTACGTTTTCGCCATTGCGGTCCACCGCCAGGGTGTATTGCGCCAGATCGTTTGTGCCAATGGAGAGGAAATCGCACTCTTTGGCAAGGCTATCCGAGCAGATTGCGGCGGCAGGAATCTCTACCATGCAGCCCAGCGGAATATCCGGATCGTATTCATGCCCTTCGGCGTAAAGCTCGTCTTTGCAGATATTGTAAAGTCGTTTTGCTTCCAAAAAATCCTGGGTATCGATAATCATGGGAAACATGATTTGCACCTTGCCAAAAGCAGAAGCGCGCAGGATAGCACGCAATTGGGTTTTAAACAAATCCGGATGCGAAAGCGAAAAGCGGATGCCCCGATTTCCCAGATAGGGATTTGCCTCTTCCAGGCTGGAGATCAAATGCGAAAGCTTATCGCCTCCCAAATCGAAGGTGCGGATAGTAACGGGATTGGGTGCCATCTTTTCCAATACATTCCGGTAATCGGCTAATTGGCTCTCCTCATCTGGCAATGTATCTTTGGAGATAAAGAGATATTCCGTGCGGTAAAGCCCGATGCCATCCGAACCCAAATCTGCAATAGCATCAAGCTCTTCGCTTACGCCCAGATTTGCCTTTAGCAAGATGCGCCTGCCATCTTTGGTTTGGCAGGGAATGCGCTTTTGAGATAGCTGTTTTTGGCGGATCATTTCCTCTACCTGCAAGCGCTGGGCATAGTATTCCAGCATTTCGTTTTCGGGTTCCACCACCACTTTGCCCACCTCGGCATCCACAATAAGGCATTCGCCATTTTGTGCCACATTGCGCAGGTTTTCCACTCCGGATACCAGCCCAATGCCCAAAGCGCGGCAGATAATGGCGGCATGGGAGGTGGGGCTACAGCTATCCACGATGATGGCACGCACGTGTTTGCGCTGCAAAAGCGATGCCTGCGAAGGGTCTATCTCTTTCATAATGGGGATGTGGTCTTCCGAGATATCCGCAAAGCGGTCGCTCTGGTCGTTCAAAATCTTTTTTATTAGCTTGTCGCGCACATCTTTGTAATCTGCTGCCCGCTGCCGGAAAAGTTCGTTTTCTATATTTTCAAATACGTTGATGGCATAAGTGAATACTTCGTTTACAGCTTTTGCTGCGGGGAAGAGCTTCGCTTTGATGGCATCCGTCATATATCCATATAATTCAGGGTCTTGCAGGATTTGCACGTGAGTTTCCAATATCTCGCGTTCGTTCTGATTCACCAGCTTGGGTTCCAATAGCACGTTCAAATCTTGCTCCACCGCCTTGAGCGCAAGATCCAGGCTGTTAAGCTCCCCCTCTACCTGGTCTTCTGTAAGCGAGTGCGTGGGCAGGCTAATAATGAGCGGCTCTATAAAGCGCGCCAGCCCCACGGCTACGCCATCGGCGATTCTTTTTCCAAATAGTATCTGCATAGTATTATTCCCCAAAATCTTGATTTAAAATACCTTCAATTTCTTCCAAAAGGTAATCTTCGTCCACCCCATCGACGATGAGTTCCAATACACTTCCACATTCTGCAGCCAACATCATCACGCCCAGGATGCTTTTGCCATTTACGCGGGTGCCTTCTTTTTCGATAAAAAAATCCGAGCGGTATTTGGTGGCGGCTTTTACCACCAACGCAGAAGGACGGGCGTGTAAACCCAATTTATTCTTTACTCTCACTGTTTTTTGTTTCATTATCAATCTTCTTTTGCATGCTTTTCTTGCGTATTTCTTCGTGCAATTTATGGTTAAAATCCTCGGCAGCATCGTAGCCCACGCCCTTGAGAATCATGTTTATAGCAGCTACTTCCACGATTACGGATACATTTTTGCCCGGCGATACGGGGATGTAGATAATGGGTATCTTTACGCCAAGATGCTCGGCATAGCTATCCGAAAAGCCGATGCGCTCGTAATCCATATTATCCTGCCAGGGCATAAGCTCTATCTGCATATCGATGGTCTTTTGCGTGCGCGTACGCTCAATGCCAAACATGTGTTCCACATTTACAAAGCCCACCCCGCGAATCTCCATAAAATAGCCAAAATCGCGCCCCGGACGCCCCATCAGCTGGTCGTCTATATAGCGCAGGGTAATGAGATCGTCTCCTACCAAACTGTGCCCGCGATGGATGAGATCCAGTGCGCATTCGCTTTTGCCAATGCCGCTTTTACCGGTAAGCAGGATGCCGCGCCCAAATACATCTACCAGATTGGCATGGATGGTCTTTTCCAAGGCAAAGATATCCTGCAGATAGCGGCTGAGATGAGAGATGAGATTGATGGTAGCAAAGCGGCTGGAAAGAAGAGCAATATTCAGGTCATTTGCCAGATATTCCATGATGGGCGGCAAGCTAAGCCCCTTGCTTACTATAATGCAGGGGATATCCAGCTTGAACATTTCCCGGATGCGGATAAGCAGGTCTTCTTCTTTTAGAGATTGCAGATAGCGCACTTCAGTTTCCCCAAATACCTGGATGCGCTCGGCGGCAAATATCTCCAAAAAGCCGGCTAATGCCAGTCCGGGGCGGTTTACATGTGGAGAATTGATCTTCTTTGCCAAGGTTTGCGGCTCGCTTATCAAGGATAAGGCGAGGTCTTTCTTTTTGGCATCAAAAAAATCTCTTACGGTAATTTCTTTCATGTCTTATTCCCTGTGTATTTGGAAGCTGTAGCACCAGTAGCAGGGCAGCCGGGAAGAGAATCTATCCGCCCTTCCCGGCTTCCGGCTTATTACATCAAGGCTCAAATAGCTTGAAGCTTTCGTTATCTTTCTTTACCAATACGTTTATGCGATCGCTTTCTACATTGCGGAAGATAAAGAAATCCTCTTTGGCATCTTCCATGCGCACAATCGCTTCATTTACGTCCATCGCTTCGGTAGGCACCCGCTTTGTCTTTACAGTGCGGCGCATATGGTTTTCACGGTTTACGGTAATATCCGAAGCGCGGGAGAAATTGTCGAATTGGTCTTTTAGGGCACGTTTCTGGTGGTCGGTTACCCTATCCTTCAGGCGTTTGATCTGGGCTTCCATTTTGTCCAGCGCAGTATCGATGGAGAGGTACATATCCATCTCTTCTGCTTGAGATTGCAGATTGAACTTTCCGGCATGCAAGGATACCTCACATATATTTCGGCTGTTTTCCAGCGCCAGGGTTACATGAACGGTAATAATGTGGTCAAAATACTTGTTCAGCTTTAAACAAGTAGTTTCCACATAGTCCCGTATGGCTTTGGTAAGCTCGAAGTGACGTGCTGTAATGGTGATTTGCATGTGTTCCTCCTTTCTTTTTTAAATCTTGTGAATGGCAAGCTGCTCCAGGTCTTCCACGGATTCCATAATTGCCTCAGAGAGTGTAGGATGGGCAAATACGATATCGTGAATGTCCCGGGCACTGAGGTTTTGGGAGATCATGATGGCACCTTGCGCTATTAGTTCGGCTGCCTGAGGGCCCATAATGTGCATTCCCACCATTTCGCCTGTGTCTTTTCTGGCTATGGTTTTTACAAAACCGGTAGTGGCGCTCATCGCCATTGCCTTACCGCTGGCAGAAAAGGGGAATTTGCCAATCTTGATCTCGCCGAATATTTCTTTCGCTTGTAGCTCTGTGTATCCCACCGAGGCTAGTTCGGGATTTGTAAAAGTGCAGCGCGGGATGTTTATATAGTTCATGGGTTTCATGGGTGTATCTTTCCCGCTTATTTGGGCTAAAATGTGGGCTGCTACCGCCAAGCCCTGTTTGCTGGCGGTATGCGCCAGTTGGAGCTTGGCGTTCAGGTCGCCAATGGCGTAAATGCCTTTTTCCGAGCTGCGCATAATTTCGTCTATTACCACCGCGCCGCGTTCGCGCTTTAGGTCAAAGCCTTTGGTAGCTATATCCATTACCGGCTCGCGCCCCACGGAGATGAGTACCTTATGGGCGGTGAGTTCGCTCTCGTCTGTAAGGATCAGCTTTTGCATATCTCC
>JAQVIX010000117.1 GCA_028695495.1 Candidatus Cloacimonadota bacterium
CGCTAAAGGGAATCCAATCCGTATTGGAGGCAAATGCGCTTTGGCTGGTATGCCCCATATAAATTGTGAAGCTATTGCTGTTATTTCCCAACCCAAAACCGTTCCAGAAATACGCCAGGCGTTCAATGCGTTCGCCAGGGTTATTCAGCTCGCTCTTTAGATAAATAGTTTGGCTATAGCTATGCCCTATCATAGTACTTACGGGCAGCCCCATAGAGCATGTGCCATCTCCCAAGCTTATACAATTTACCGCCATGCCGCTTAGCAACACCGAGTGTTCATAGCGGTTTCCCTGGTTATCAAAAAAGCTTAAGGTAGCTGTAGCTGCGCCCGCCTGACTGGGGCAAAAAGCCACACTAAGGCTAAGAGTTTCCTGCGCTTGCAATACATGCGGCATACTTGGCATATCTTCCAGTGTAAAGCCGCTATCGGGAGATATCGCAAGCTCACTTATTATTAGGCTGCCGCTACCCTGATTTTTGATCCTAAAGCTTTTTGTTTGGCTGCCGCCGATATTTAGTTCGCCATAGTGGAAGGAATCTGGACTAAAATACAAAACCGGTTCATCCGGAATATCGCCAAAAAGCAGCCTGATATTGGCTATTGCATTTACCGGATTGCTGGCAGGAAGTGCTTCCAGGTTCAAGGGATTATAGTGGGGGTTAGTCTTCATGCTGCGGGCTGTAGGTGTATTGCTGCTCAAAAAGCGCTGGATATCGCAATCAATACCGGGTTTATGTTCATTCAGGGCTATTACCAGGTTATGGATATTGTCGTACACAAAAGGGTCATCCAATATTATTTCTATCCAGCCGGGGCTTGCCGGTATATTCGGGGCGCCGCTATATACCTCCGTAAGCTCGCCTATAGGTATCCAATCGTCGGAAGAGGCAAAGGCGCTGCGGGTGGTATGTCCCATATAAATAGTCCAATCGTTGCTGCACAATCCATCTCCTTTGCCATTCCAATAATATGCCAGGCGTTCAATGCGCCGGTTTTGGACCTCAATTTCATCCTGCAAATAGATAATCTGGCTATAATTGTAAGCGAAATAGGGAGCAAGAGGTAGGTACGATTCCAATTTCTGCTCTCCTACAAATATATATTCAGTTCCCTGCCCCGATACCTGCAAAAGGTGTTCACTGCGGTTGCCCAGGTTATCCACAATACTTATAGTAGCCTGCATTTCCCCAAGGGTTTCGGGGCTGAAAGCTACGCTAAAACTCATAGTTTCCAGCGCACCCAGGCTACAGGGCAAATCCGGCAAATCTGCAAGGCTAAATGTCGGGTTATTAGTGATGCTGATATTATTTATTATCAGCTCACTACCGCCGCAATTTGAAATCTGGAAACTATGGCTTTTACTTTTGCCTGTGGTTACAGTGCCATAATTGTACTCATCGGGGCTTATGATAAATGCGGGGGCACCCGAAGGAAAGGAGATGCCCAAGGCTACATTGGGGACATAATGATTTACTATCCCATTTGTAGTGGGTGGAAAGTAATCCGTTTTCCAGCTTTGATTCCTCAAATGGAGCGTAGATGTGTAGCGAATAGTGGGATAGCCCATTGCTCCGGTTTCACCCGTGTCCGATTGCACGACTATTACCAGATTTCCGCTATTATACAAAAAAGGATTATCCAGGATAAATTCGTTCCAGCCATTCGTACCAAAGATGTATTCTCCTTCTTTTACCAAGGTGGCGCCAGCAATAAAATTATCCCAGGCGCTTGCCGTAAAGTAATCCTCTTCCACGCATTTCATCCAGATTTTGTAAGGCACCGGGCTGCCCCCACCTTGTGAAGACCAGGATACGCTATTGATATGCCCATAGGTTCCTATTTGATCCTGCGAATAAAGCGCCGCCGTGCGCACATAGCCACAAGAAGTGTCGAAGGGACCATGTCCGGGATGGATGCCGGTGCCGATATATACCACGCCCTCAAAAGTGGTATCAAAGTTCCAGGTGGGCGAAGCAAGAGAAGCTCCCAAGGGGTTGTGTGCCACCACCTTCCAATAATAGCTAATGCCGCCTTGCAGAAGCGGTTTATAGCTTGGTTCACTGATATTGCTGGCAAATAGTGGCGGGTCTGGCGTGGTGCCCAGATACAGATCGTAATAGTCGCTATCCCCCGCCCCAAACGTAGGCTCCCAATTCAATTTAGCATCCAAAAATACCTCTTCCCCAATTGCCGGAGAAAGCAGGGTGGGCGGCAATGCCACGCCGCTATTTGGGAAAATGAATTGGATTTGAGCTAATTCATCGGTGATGCCGGTACAAGCAGGCGGGTTATACAGATTTGGTATTGTGGTGTTTGAATGGTAGTAAATGCCGGTATTGTATCCGGATTCAAAACTGCGCCATTCTATGGTATTGCTTGCACCGGGAGTATTCTCATAAACCGCTACGACCAAGTTGTTTATATTGTTGTAAACAAATAGCGTATCCAGGGGGATGGTCATCCAGTGTTCTCTTTCTGGGATGTAAGGGCTTATATCACCATCAAATACCAGATTGAGATTTGCAAAAAGCTCCCAATTGGAAAGATGAACGAAGCTATCACGATTACTATGCCCCAGATATATTTTCCAGTCTTTGGAATTTGGTATATTGCCGCCTATGTAAAAAAATCGAAGAGCGATAATCTCTCCTGCGCGGTCTATCTGCTCCTGAGTATAGATTTGCTGTGTATAATTGTAATGCTGCCGGGTATATATTGGCAAAAGATATTGATGATCCGTGCCGGAACCTACCTGCACCGTATCTGCAATTGCCACATTGCCAAGCACCAACAGTAGTGCTACAAACAGCCATGTCTTTGTAATGGGCTTCATAATATAAAACTCCTGACTTTAATAAACATTTGCGGCATACGCCTTGTTTTAGGTTCAAACTCAAATAGCTCCGCTTTCCGGGTGGCTTCCTTTTCAAATATAGCTATCGCAAATATATCTATAATCTGCTGTCCTTAATGCTTTTACTTCTTTAGCTATCTGTAAGAAAAATGATATTGCAATTACTCAAAAAGATAAGTGCAGATAAAAAGTAAAAGATAAATCTGTCAAGCAAAATTATTGAACCTTTTATCCATGCCCCGATTTTCAGCGGAAATGGCGCTTGTCCATTCGTGGTGGGAAAGCCCTTAATGAATGAACGGCGCTGTTTTATGTGTATTGGCGTTACCCGTTTGCCTCCCTCGCAATGCCCTCACCTCTACCCAGAATTTGCGGGGAGAGACGAGGGCATTGTGAGGGTATCAATAGAGGAAGAGCCTATGCACCGAGTCTCGTACTGAAATTGGTTGACCAATAATTGAGCCAAATGAGGTGCTTTATACTCGGCAAACGATTAAAAAATATGTCGTGTATAAATAATCTTAAAAGCTCAAAGCTTTTCCAGGTTCAAAAACTCATAAAAGATGGAAGTTTAAACAGAGAATATCATGTTTGGCTGCCGAGCGGAACCCCGTTAGGGGTGCCATTTTAGATAGCAATCGCGTTATGTAGCAATATGATAAATAAAACCCCAGCCCTCCCCTTAGATTTACTCCCCAAAAACGCGTTTTTGGGGAGTAAATCTAAGGGGAGGGCTGGAGGATAAAAGACAACCATCTAAACGCATCAATTACCCAGGGTGATCTTGTCCAAAACTCGCAAGCTCATTTTTGGCAAGCACACCCTGGGCTATCTAAACCACTGTCCCTGACGGGCTAAGCTCGGTTGTTGATCTCAAATAGCATAAGACCAGCTCATCATTTTGGCAATGCCTAAGAAAACCCTCAAAAACACCTATTAAACAATGCTAATTCTATTGCAAAAATGAGTCAACCTATATCAGTACAAGACAAGAGATGGCAAAAAAAGGTGCAGGCATGCAAGTCCTTTGCCTTCTGCTATTTTTCACAAATCAAAAATAATGCTGGACAGAATATCGGCATTCAAATAAATTGCACTTAGATAGTTAGAAAGCATATAGTTTGTGTAAATAATGGGTGCGCCGCGGCATATAGAAGACTGAAAACATGTAATTGATCACCATGCATTGCCTTCGAGGCATCAAATATCATGGTTAGATCGTATGTCCGGTAATAAGGACTATATTGGGATATGCCTTTGTGCATGAGCCCGGCTGACAAGCACCTTCGATGTACAGCATCGAATACTGTCTCATTGCCCGCGCGCACCCATTATCTACACAAATCACATTGATTTGCCATCCGGTCTGTTATTTGAGCAGTTCTCCAATACCCTTATCTATTTTGGCTTGTAGTTCCAGGCAAAGCGACAATGCTGAAACCATCTGGCAATAGTGGACGGGGTCTTTTAATTCTTTGCCTTTACGGTCTTTCAGGTATTTATGTAATACCTGATACGCACCGATCTGATAATCCCAAAGCTCCGGTTTTATCCCTTCAAAATACTTATCCGGGTTTATTCTCACAGTGCCCTTTTTGGCATCGTATTTTATCTCTTCTATCGTGTCGTTGCTGCCAATGCCCTGGTAGCGCGCTATGGGTTTGTGCAAGCGGGGGCTTTGCAAGAGCTGAATCTCGGAAAGCTCTTTGCCATAATCTGAGATTTTCCTAAAGAGCTTATAATCCTCAGTTATAGGTATGCGTGGGAAATCCAGCCGCAGATATTGGGCAAAGCGCTCACGGTAAAGATTGCTGTGCAGCACGGCATAAACGTAGTAAAAGAGCTGTTCTGGCTGGAAGGCTTGCCATTTTCTGCTTAAATCTGAGACTAACTTGGAAGTGATATTATACTGGCGCTTATCGGCATCCAGAAAGTCTTCTTTATCTTCATTGGGATAACGATATAGCGGGAAAACGTAAGAGATTTCGCTGGTACTATTGGAGATATAACAGCTTTCGGAGATTACATTGGCAATAAATACATGCTGCCAGGAGCTTCCGGTTTTTACCTGTCGCACCGCTACGATAGATATGTTTTCCTGCAAAACATGCTGCATTAGTTCTTTGCGCGGACGGCAGTGAAAACCGCTACTATTCCCCGTATAATAGGTATATCGTGTATCAAAAGGGCGGTACAGGATGGGAACTATATTTTTATCATCCAAACCGCTTTCTTTGAGATCGCGCTGTGCCCATTCGATCTTCCAATCCCGCGCATCTTTGCCCAAGCGGTAGGCAATTCTTGCCATCTCCGGCTCCAGGGCGGCAAATTGGTGGATGGTATTGCGCAATTCATGCTCGCTTTCTTTGATGGTAAGTCCGTCTCTGGCGGTAACTATCCCCACGCTATTTAGGGGAAAGATTTCCGGCAGGTTATGCCATTTGAGATAGTGCTCGCTGCCTTTGGTTTCCGGACGGAAGAGGTAAAAAGGAGAGCTGGGTTTTATTCTTTTGTAATTGCGAGTAGAGAACTTCTTCTTTTCCAGCCATTCATACTTGGCTTCGCGGGCGCCATATAGCTCCTGATGATACACTTTCTTTTCCTTATCCTCGGTGCCTTTTACCATCAGGATGATCGCCGTTCCCTGCTGAATATCAAATACATTTTCGTCTTTGCCGCCATCGGGGCTTTTCTCTTTCTTCTTTACGTTGCCATGCAAATCCAGGATATAAATCTCATCGAAGGTATCCATCAGGCTTTGGCGCATCCCGCGGAAGGTGGGGTTATCCAGATAACCGTGATTTGTAATCATACCCACCACGCCTTTGCCCGCCCAATGCACTTTCCATTGGGCAAAGCGCAGGAACTTTACATAGTCATCTTGCAGCCATTTCGGGTTCTTTTCCCCCAAAGGCATGCCATCTACCGTGTAATAGCTTTGCGCGCCATCCAGATGAGTCTTCATCAGCTTTTCTGTCCAGTCATTATTATTCTCGCTGGCGCCGCTATAAGGCGGATTCCCCATAATCACCAGGATCGGCTCCTGATATTTTATCTCATTTGCCAATACACACTCTTCACTAATATCGTGTAAGAGCGGTAGTAACATCTGTTCTGGTAGGTCTTGCTCCAAAGTATTGGAGAGATACAGCTTAAAGCGCTCATCCTCACTTAGTTCATAGCCATGTTCTGCCAAGAGATAGCCGGTCTTGAGGTGCCCCACGGTGTAAGGCGCCATCATCAGCTCGATCGCATAAAAATGCGGCAGAATATGCTCTTTGATGAGTTTATGAACGCTGCCGTCACCATATTGCTGGCTGTATTCCTCGATCGCCAGCTTGATCGCCTCTGCCGGGAAAGTAAGGGTGCCTGCGGCGGGATCAAGCACCGTCACCTCACTGGAAGCAAAGCCTTCTTCCTGAGCAAAATGACTTTTGAGCAGGCTATGGATGCTGCGCACGATATAGCGCACTACCGGCTCCGGCGTGTAGTAAACTCCGCGCTTTTCCCTTAGCTGCGGGTCGTATTCGCTTAGGAAAGTTTCATAGAAATGGATGATGGGGTCTTGCCCCTTGCCCAGGCTGTAAAAATGCTGCAAAATCTCCTGTATATCGGTATTATGCAGGATATAGGCGATGTCATCGATCAGCACTTCCATGGCTTTGGGCGGCTCTTCGTAAGAGATGAATTTGAAGATGGTTTTTAGCACGCCCAGGGTATTTGGGA
>JAQVIX010000118.1 GCA_028695495.1 Candidatus Cloacimonadota bacterium
TAGGTGCTTTGGCGCTGATTGCCTTTGCCCGGCTCTTTGGTATCAGCTTTTTGGGGACAGCGCGTAGCGATGCGGCCATTCATACCAAGAAGCTCAGTCGCGGACTTTATATCCCTCAGGCAATCTTAGCTTGCGGTATCCTGCTTACCGGTCTTTTGGGAAATCTGACTCTGCGCTCTAAAAAGCCGCTTATACGCTGGCTAAATATGGAAATGGATGCCATTTATAGCCTTAGTTTTATTTACCGCCAGCTTAGCATTGTGCTGCTCCTGCTGCTCGCCATCTTCCTGCTGCTTTACCTCTTGCGCCGCACTGTGGTAAAAGAAAGCCGCGGCAATACCTGGGGCTGCGGTTTTCAAAAGCCCAATCCGCGTATGCAATACAGCTCTTTAGCTTTCTCGCATCCGCTTTCCTATTTCTTGCAGCCCTTCATCTTGCTTAGGCGTAAACTCAAGAAGGCGGAAGGGCTATATCCACAAGTGCTTTCGCTTGAGGATGAATTGCAAGATCCGGTTTACCGCTATATTACCCAGCCTCTTACGCGGGCGCTTAATTGGATTTATGCGCTCTTCAGCAAGATCGCACAGGGTAATAGCAATGCTTACGTAGCCTGGAGCCTGGGCTTCCTCCTGCTGCTTATAATCTGGATAATGGGGTTCAAATGATAAATATCTTATATATCCTGCTCTTACCGCTCTTTTTGCCGGGGCTTATTTCCCGCGTAAAAGCCATCATGGTAGGGCGCAAAGGGCAAAGCCTCTTTCAAGCTTACTTCCATTTTACAAAGCTTTTGCAAAAAGACGAATTGATTAGCCATAGCGCTTCCTTTATTACCCGCCTGGCACCGCTTTTAGCGCTTTCTGCCACACTTGTCTCCGCCCTTATGATACCCTTTGGCAGCATCCATACCCTGCTGGGCTTCAAGGGAGATTTGGTGTTAGTACTCTATCTGCTTGCACTTAGCAAGGGGATCATGGTCTTGGCGGCATTGGATAGCGGCAGTAGCTTCGAGGGCATGGGCGCCAGCCGAGAAATAAGCTTTACCGCCTTTTTAGAACCCGCTTTCATCCTTATTTTGGCGGGACTTATCTATAGTTCTGGTTTCAATTCGCTCTCGCAAATCCTTAATTCACAGGTGATCAAAGGTCAGGAAACCTGGAGCCTGATTATCGGCATTTTTACCATTATTGCTCTATATATCATGCTTTTGGTGGAAGGCAGCCGCGTTCCTTTCGACGACCCTGCCACCCACCTGGAACTTACCATGATCCACGAGGTAATGGTATTGGATTATAGTGGCTTTTCGTTGGGGCTTATCCACTATACGGCGGCCCTCAAAATGCTGATCTACTCTTCGCTTATCGTGCATATCCTCATCCCCGAAGGCACTGCCATTAGCCATCTTATCTATTTGGCAGGAGTTATCCTCATCGGTATTATCACCGGAATCCTGGAGAGCCTGATGGCACGCTTTAGAATGAACCGCAATCTGGAATTGGTTTTGATGCCGGTATCCATTTCAATATTGATCTTTGCGCTGCTGATTGCGCGCAGTATGGGAGCTTGGTAATATGCTGCAAATATTGGTTTTGCTCTTTGGCATCAGCCTGCTATTTATGTCGGTAACGAATATGCTGAATACTCTTATTCGCATCCTCGCCTTTCAGGGCTTGATGCTTTTTGCCATTACGATTCTCTCCAGCACCCAGCTTAATTGGCTAAGCTTTGCCTTCATTGCGCTGGAAACCCTCATTTTCAAGGCATTGGTAATCCCCTGGTTCCTTAGCGATACCATCCGGCACAATGCCATCAACCGCGAAGTGGAAGCATACGTAAGCAATTTCTTTTCTCTGGCGCTGATGAGCCTCATCTTTATCGGCAGCTTTGCCCTCGCCATCTTTTCCGGTCAGCATTCGGATAAGCTTTTCCCGGTGGAGTTTGGCATCGCCTTTGCCGCCATTATCAAAGGGCTTTTTATCATCATGGCAAATAAAAAGCTGATTACGCATTTGATTGGTTATCTGGTAATGGAAAATGGTATCTTTCTGCTTTCGATAGCGGTGGGAGGAGAGCTGCCGATGGTGATCAGTATCGGTATTTCTCTGGACTTGCTGCTCTTAGTGCTTGTTGCCGTGCTTTTTATCAAGCGTATTAAAAGCGGGTTTGAGCTTACGGAAAGCTTGGATGAAGAGGGGGAAGAGTGTTAGTTTTTGCGTTGTTTCTTTATCCGCTATTTGCGGCTTTCTTGTCTCTGGTTATCCAGCAAAAGCGCAAGATCGATATCCTGGTAATCCTGCATGCACTACTGCATTTCGGCTTGGGTGCGCATGCCTTTATCCGGCGTGGCTCCTTGGGACAAATGGACGATCTGGGGCTTTTCATCTTTCTGATTACCTCGCTCGTATATCTGGCAGCAGCCTTTTACCGATGGGGTGAAATAAACGAAGGAACCCTGCGCCGCTACCGCATCCATTCCATTGTGCTGATGCTCTTTATCGCCTCGATGGATGCCGCTTGTTTGGTAAAAGACTTGGGGCTTATCTGGATCTTTGTAGAAGCCACTACCTTAAGCTCTGCAATCCTTATTACTTACGACAATTCCAAAGCATCTTTGCAAGCCGCCTGGAAATACATCTTTATCTGCAGTGTAGGTATTGCGCTGGCATTTGTAGGGCTGCTGCTTCTGGTTTTGGCGCAAGGCAGCCATGCCAGTCTGCATTTGGCAAAGATCGATATCAGCCAGCTTTCAGCTTTCTGGCTCAAGCTTTCCTTCATCTTTATCATGGTAGGTTTTGGTACCAAGATAGGCTTGGCGCCGCTACATTTCTGGAAACCGGATGCCTATAACGCCGCAGCTCCCGCACTCTGTGCCCTGCTTTCCGGCGCTTTGATGAATACGGCGCTCTTACCCATCCTGCGCGTGGATAAAATCATGCGGGCAGCAGGTTTGGGCGCTTTGGCACAAGATGTGTATCTGCTCATGGGCTTTATCAGCGTATTCGTAGCCACCATCTATATCGTAAAGCGTCCCAATCTCAAGCGCATCTTAGCATATTCTTCCATCGAGAATGTAGGCTTAATCATGATCTGCTTTGGTTTGGGAGGTTCTGCAATCTATGCCGGCTATCTGCACATTTTGGGGCATTCGCTTATCAAAGCAGCGCTCTTCCTTTTGGCAGGCAATATCATCCGGTTTTTTGGTGAAAAAGCTTATGGCAAGCTGCCTGGGCTTTTACAGAAGCATAAGTTTACCGGCTGGGTGTGGCTATTGGGCTTGTTTATGCTATTGGGCTTCCCGCCTTCACCGCTTTTTGTAAGCAAGTTCCTTATCTTTGGCGAGCTGATGGGGCGCGGGATGTATCCGCAGCTTATCCTTTTGGTGCTGCTCTTTGCCAGCCTGGCTTATGCCATATTCAAAAGCAGCTTCCAGATGTTTAAGCAAGATGATACGGCTGAAAAAGAGAGGCTATCGCATACCGCCTTTCTCAGTCCGGCGGTGCTTTTGGCTATTGCCATTATCCTAAGTATCTGGCTGCCAGTATTTGACTAAAACTGGGCGAATTATCTTGACATTATCGCCCCTATAAAAGATTTTGCACCCATTGTGAGCGGGCATAGCTCAGTTGGTAGAGCATCAGCTTCCCAAGCTGAGGGTCGCGGGTTCGAGCCCCGTTGCCCGCTCCATTTTAATATCCCCCTATTTACCATAAGCTCCGTATAGCTATTGTTCTCTGGACATACAAAAATGGCGAAAGTTTCCCTTCGCCATCATACTATAAGGTTTGTTATGCTTTATTCTGTTTCGGGGATTTCTTCGGCTTCAGCTTCGCCTTCTTCTTCGCCTTTTACATAGATATCTACTTCTACAGAGCATCTGCCTACTTCTGGGTAAAAGTCGTCAATATACTCGCGTACGGTATTTTCGATATCATCGTGTTTATCCAGTATTTCCTGGCTGAATCCGATTTTGATTTTGAGAGCGTTCAAGCTGCGGTTAATATCCACCATGGGGAATTCACCGTAAACATTGGAAAGAAACTCAGGCAGTGATTTTGAGAGCTTCACGGCGCCATTTACGCGCCTGTATGCTTTCAAGCCAAAATGAGCTGCAACGGCTGCACCTCCTAAAAGAAGTAGGGTTTTAAAGAACTTTTTCATTATTCGACCTCATTATTTATAAATGGATTTAATCTTGCCCCAGCTACGTCCCTGTACAGAGACCGGCTGGGCGTTAATAATATCGGATGCATTTACGGGGTTCAGCGAAAACTCGCCAAATGAGAAGCTTACCACTCCGGTGATAGAGGCAAAGGAGCTACCTTTGGGAGCGGCTTCCGGCTTCGCTTTGGCAAAAGTGCCAAGCTGCACGCTGCAATGACCCGTGCCATCACTTACGGCAAAGCGGCTGCGATTGCTCTTGCCCTGTGCGCTTACTCCCAGGATTCTTACATATACCCCTTCATAAGCCTCGGCTTCCAGGCTGCGCCCCAATTGAGAAGTGGTAAGAATTACCGGATTCGGCAGCGGATGAGTGCGCTCCAGAATGCGCAGCTCCTGCACGTCTTGCAGGGTGGTCATCCCAAAGCTTTCTCTTACCGTGGCGCTAAGACGGATGCGGTCTCCCACTTTTACTTGCGGGGAACGATCCAACACCAATATACCGCTATAGGCACCGGCTACGGGTTCAGATACGAAAAAGCCACCGCCCTTGTAATTCGTAGCGGTAACTATGCCTTCGGTTACAACCGTCTTGCCGGCATATTGCGAGGGGTAGGTATTATCACTACCCGGATTATTGGTATATTGTATTTCATAGATAGATATAGCCCCGGCTGCGGAAAGCAGACCAAGAACCAGCACTATCAACAACGATAATCTTTTCATTTCTTACCTCTAAAGCACAATACATAAAAAACTCTATATCCTGTCAAGAAAAATCTTGTTATTTATACCTTTATCCTGTGGAAATATATGAACCCTGCACGAAATATTGTGGATTCTGAGGGGATAATCGTGGTAATTGAGCCATAAAAGAAGCAGCTAAAGATGTATAATAAAGAGAGTTATGATCCCCTTGGCTATCAGAAACGCTTCAATCAAGATATATGTGGAAAATATTCCATTGGACTCCGGAAATAATAATGACCCTGCCTGATATAAAACCCAAGATACGCATTATTTTTTCTTGACGAAATCCTGCCTTCTAAAAGATTGGCTTAAATTACGTTTAATTTGATAAGGAGTTCAGATAAATGAAACAGGGAATACATCCTAAATACGAAAAAGCGATCATTACCTGCGCTTGCGGCAATACCTTTGAAACCCGCAGTACAAAGGGTAATATGCAGGTGGATATCTGTAGTGTATGCCACCCCTTTTACACCGGCAAACAGAAGATAGTGGATACCGCCGGTCGTGTAGAAAAGTTCAATAAGAAGTACAATCTCAAGAACGAGAATTAGATACTCAAGCCCCCTTATACGCCTCTTTTTCCTTGCTTCAAAGGGAAAGCGGCGTTTTTCTTTATCCAAAACTATTGAAAGGAATAAGACTATGAAACAAGAAATTGCCGTAGGGGGACAAGCTGTAATCGAAGGCGTTATGATGCGCGGTCCCAAGCAATTGGCTACCGCCATCCGCCGCAAAAATGGCGAGATTGAGCTTAAGATAAGCCCCTTTACCAGTGTAACCCAGCGTGTAAAGTTTTACTCGCTGCCCATCATTCGCGGCTTTGTATCGCTTATTGAGATGATGAAGATTGGCTTTTCCACCCTTAACTTTTCCGCTGCCCGCTACGAGCTGGATCTCATTGCCGAAGAGCGCGAGCAAGGCAAGGAAGTAAAAGAGAGTTCACCCTTTATGACCCGGCTTTACGAGATTGGCAGCTATGTCTTTGCCTTTGGGCTGGCGTTTTTGCTCTTTGGGCTTTTGCCTTACAAAGCGGCGGATTGGCTCAAGCTATCCCGGCAGGACTTTTATTTCAATCTCTTTGCCGGCAGCATCCGCATTGTGTTTTTCGTGCTTTACGTTTGGCTAATCTCACTAATGAAAGATATAAAACGCCTCTTTCGCTACCATGGTGCCGAGCATAAAAACGTAAACGCATACGAGCATGATGCTCAGCTCAATATCGCAGGTATTCAAAGCTTTACCACCATCCACCCGCGTTGTGGCACCAGCTTTATGTTCTTTGTGCTGCTGGTGGGAATCCTTACTTTTTCCATTACGGACAGCCTGGTTTCCGCCTTTGTTTTGCATAGCAGCATCCCCGTTTACCTCCGCCTGGGCTACCACCTTCTGCTCATCCCGCTGGTTTCGGGCTTAAGCTACGAAGTATTGCGCTTTTCCGGCAAGAACCTAAAGCACCCCTTGGTAAAGATTATGACCGTGCCCGGCATGGCGTTGCAAAGGATTACCACCCAGCCACCGGATGATGAGATGATCGAAACCGCTTTGGTGGCGATGAAAGCCGCGCTGGACATGGATTATAGTGAACACAATGTAAGG
>JAQVIX010000119.1 GCA_028695495.1 Candidatus Cloacimonadota bacterium
ATGCTGGATAGCAGCCAAAGCCTCTTGGATATAATAGGCGAAGGGCAGGAAATCCTCAGCATTGGCGGGCGCGAAATGCACGTGCGCCAATACATTGGCTCCTTCAATTTTGGCAGCAAAGAGCATATCAAGCCCATCAACGTGCTTAGCGGCGGCGAAAAGAACCGCGCTTATCTGGCGCTATCGCTTAAGAGCGGCGGCAATGTATTCCTGCTGGATGAACCTACGAACGACCTGGACGTATATACCATCAACGCCCTGGAAGAGGCGCTGCTTAGCTTCCCCGGCTGTGCAGTGGTGATAAGCCACGACCGCTATTTTCTGGATAAGATTTGCACGCATATCCTCGCTTTTGAAGGAGATAGCCAGGTAAAGTGGTTCGAAGGCAATTTTAGCGATTACGAAGAGAATAAAGTGATGCGTTTAGGCGAGAAAGCGCTAATACCGAAGCGGATTACGTACCGGAAGTTTACGAGATGAGGGCTGGAGGATGTTTTGAAATGTTAAATGTGGTCAATAATAGGATATTTCTACCGCGAACATGTAGGGGCGCAAGGCGTTGCGCCCGCAAAAGTTCAAATACAATAATCAAGCCTTACGCACTGTATATCAGTTTGTGGCGGTGTGCACTGCGCGCACGCTTTGTTAAAAGCGGACGCAACGCCTTGCGCCCCTACATTTCCCTTGTGTCATATATCGTGCATATCTTTGGCATTTCGTTACATCCTTAGACTACACAAAAATGGATACACAAGAACGCAATTCCGCCAGTGCCCCCACCCCTCTGAAGTTCATCAAAGGCGTGGGGGAGCACCGCGCCCGATTGCTGGGGCGTTTGGGCATTACGAGTGCGCTGGAGCTGATGGAGTTTTTCCCGCGCACCTACATTAGCCGGATATTAAACCCCAGTTTGAAGCAGATGATTGCCGGCGAGCTTATCTCTTTTACCGCACAGATTTCCTTTATCGATGTGCACAAAACCCCGAAGGGCAAGAAGATACTAAATCTGGGCGTAAGCGATGGCGAGATTGGGCTTACCTGCGTTTGGTTCAGTTTCCCCGCCTCTTATGAACAGCTTTTCCGTCCCGGACGCCGGGTGTGGCTCAATGGCGTGCTTAGCGAATACCAGGGCAAATTGCAGATGAATCATCCGGAGTTTGAGCTTTTGGAAGAAGATAGCGAGGAAGAAGGCGATTTTTGGCGAGACCGCGAAACCCTGCCCATCTATCCGCTTACTGAGGGGCTTAGTCAAAAGCAGCTACGCAAGATTATCTACAACGCCTTTGAAAAGCATAACCGCGATATCGCCGAAGCCTTGCCGGAAGAGCTTTTGGAAAAACACAATTTCCCAGACCGGCGTACCGCACTAATGACCATCCACTTTGGGCAAGACCACCAAAAGATCGCGTTAGCCCGCATGCGCATGGCGTATGAAGAGTTCTTTTACTCCCAAATCCTCTGGGCGCGCCACCAGATGCACCACAAAATCGAGGTGAAGGGCATTACTTTTGTAAATAAAAAGCATTACACCACCGCGCTGAAGCACAAACTCCCCTTTCGCCTTACCGGCGCGCAGGCGAGGGTAATTACCGAAATCTTTGATGATATGTGTAGCGATAAACAGATGAGTCGCCTGATTCAGGGAGATGTGGGCAGCGGCAAAACCATCGTATGCCTCTTTGCCATGCTTTTGGCAGTGGAAAATGGCTATCAGGCAGCACTGATGGCGCCCACAGAGATTTTGGCAGAGCAGCATTACCAGAATATCAGCAAGCTGCTTGCCGGCATACAGATTCCCATAATCCTGCTCAAGGGTGGCACTTACAAGGGTAAAAGCCAGCAGAAAGAGGAGATTCGGGAAGCAAGCGGGCAAATCATCATCGGCACCCATGCCCTCATCCAAAAGGATGTGGAATACAAGCGTTTGGGGCTGGTAGTGGTGGATGAACAGCATCGCTTTGGGGTGGAGCAACGCGCTACACTGGCAAAACAGGAAAGCGCTCCCGACCTATTGTATCTCTCTGCCACGCCCATCCCGCGCTCGCTGGCGATGACGGTATATGGTGATTTGCAGGTAAGCGTTATAGATGAATTGCCCCCGCGCCGCAAAAAGGTAATTACCTTCCTACGCAGCGAACGCAAGCTGGATATAGTATTACAGGAAGTGCGGCAGCAGCTTAGGCAAGGGCGGCAGGCGTATTTTGTATGCCCCTTGATCGAGGAATCCGAAAAGAAAAACCTCATCGATGCCCAGCGTTTACACGAATATCTCGCTAATAAGATCTATAAAGAATACCGCGTAAGCCTTATGCACGGGCGCATGCCTGCCAGCGAAAAGGATGCGATAATGCGGGAATTTAAGGCAGGGGAAATACAGGTATTGGTTTCCACCACGGTGATTGAAGTGGGCGTGGATGTACCCAATGCCTCGGTAATGGTGATAGAGCATGCGGAATGCTTTGGACTGGCACAATTGCATCAGCTACGCGGCAGGGTGGGGCGCGGTGCAGACCAGGCATATTGCTACCTTATCGAACACGTTCCGCTTAGCCGTATGGCGCGGCAAAGGCTTAGCACCATGGCGATAACTACGGATGGCTTTGAAATTGCGGAAAAGGATTTGGAATTGCGCGGTCCCGGCGAGCTATTTGGCTATGAACAGTCCGGCTTGCCCACTTTCCGCTTTGCAAATTTGGTAAAAGACCAGGGCATTTTGGCGATAGCGCGGGCAGACGCCTTTGAGATAGTAAAATCAGACCCTTATTTGGCGGATGAGAAGCGGAAATTACTGAAACATTACTACTTTGCTAATTATCTTTCAAAAGAAGAACTTATCCTTTACTAATGCCCCTTTTTTAAGAAATAAGGCTTGACTATATCTGCCCCCCAAAAAACATGAAAAAAATATTGAGATAGAGGTGCCCATGAAAAAGCAGATAGCAATATTCTTGCTGCTCATAATAAGCACAGCCGCCTTTGCAGTGCAATTTGATCCATATTGGTTCCAATCCCGCACGATTATTGGCTGCTTCACCAAAGAAACAATACCTCATATAGATGGTAAATTGGAGTTTAGCATTGTAGATGGTATAGTACATACGGGTCTGGAAACTTTTGATGCACTTGCCCAGGAATACGAGATTGAAGACCTGGTGCAGATGCACCCTTATGTAAAAGTGCCCCAGTGGAACGACAACGGCATTTATCTGCAAAATCACTACCGCATTATGCTTTCCAGCGATGAGAGAATAGACGAAGCTGTAGCCGCTTTGAACAAGGATAAACATTTGTTCTATGCGGAATTGGAAGCGATTAACCGCCAAAAGTTTGTGCCCAATGACCCCATGCTTCCGCAGCAATATGCCCATACCCGCCTGCAAAGCTTTGACGCCTGGGACTATGTATTAGGTTCCCGCGATGTAATTGTGGCAATTACCGATAGCGGCGTAAAATGGAATCATCCAGACCTGCGCGGCAATATCTGGATAAACCCTGCCGAAGCCCCCGGTATGACCATCAATTGGGATGCCGGAACCATTACCGGTGGCGATGGTGTAGATGCCGGCGAGGGTGGCGGCAAGAAAGACGACCTCGTGGGCTGGGACTTTGTAGGAAACGATAATAACCCCATTCAAAATTACGCCACAAACGACCATGGCACCCACGTAGCGGGTTGTGCCGCCGCCGTGGGCGATAATAGCATTGGCGTAGTGGGCACTTCCCCCATCGCCAGCATCTTGGTATGCAAAGGCGCTCCGGATAATAGCCCTTCCACCGGTGTGCAATATGCCTATGATCAGGTAAAATATGCCGGTGAAATCGGCGCCCATATCATCAACGCCAGCTGGGGCGGTCCCGGTTCGGGCACCTATCCTAATAGCATCGTAAACTATGTAACTACTTTGGGTTCCACCGTTATCGCCGCCGCGGGAAATGAAAACCTGGAACACACTTCCAGCTATCAGGATTACCCTGCCGATTGCATGAACGCCCTGAACGTAGCGGCTACTAATTCGAGCGACATCAAAGCCAGTTTTTCAGATTACGGTGCTCCCATCGATATCTGCGCTCCCGGCGATGGCATCCTTTCCACCATTGTTGCTGGAAATAGCTATTCCTCATATAGCGGCACTTCCATGGCAAGCCCTGTAGCAGCCGGAGTAGCCGCCTTGGTAAAGAGCATGCACCCGGAGATGAATTCCGAAGATTTGCGCTTCCGCCTTATCTACACTGCGGATCCCATTGACGACCTGAATCCGAACTATGTGGGCAAATTGGGCAGCGGCAGAATCAACGCTTTTACCGCCACTATGTTCGATAAGATTCCCAACGTTCAGCTTGAAGAATATGATATTTACGAAATCCAGGGTGATAACGATGGCATCCCCAATCCCGGCGAAAGAATCGGGCTGAAAGTAAAGCTAAATAACCTGATGACCGGTTTGGGCGTATTGTGGCAGGATGCCGTGGGCTTGAGCGGCAAATTACGCACAAATTACCCCGGCGTTACCGTGATAGATTCCGTATCCACCTTTGGACAGGATGGCTATCTCTTTGCCGGTAGCGATGCTTGGAATCAAACGGATTTTACCTTCAATACCATATCCGGCTTGCCTTCCGAACCCATCCCCTTCCAGCTTTACCTTACTTCCAATCCCAGCTCGGATTACCCCTTTAGAAAGACCATCCCCATCAATGTCGAGCTTTCTCTGGTGCAAAAAGGCTGGCCAATAGATGCCGGCGGCGCCAGTGGCGGTTCCCCCATTTTGGTGGATATTACCGGCGATGGCAAGAAGGAAATAGTTTTTGCAAATCAGCGCTCTCAGCTGAATATTATGAGATATAACGGCACTACTCAGGTTAGCAATTTCCCCATTAGTATTCCCGCAAACGTGGTGGGTTCCATCGCTATGAGCAATCTGCAAGGCAATAATACCTTTGGTTTTGCCGCCTCTTTGGCAAATAACCAGATTGCCGCGTTTAATTCTGCGGGAGACCAGCTTTGGAGCGTACCCGCCGGCGGAAACCTGCGTAATGGTCCCGTTATCGCCACCCTTACCGCTGCCAATAGCCCGAAAGTAATAGCCCTTACCCAAAATGGCTCGCTGGTAGTGCTAAATGCCGATGGCACTTATATGAATAACTTCCCTGCCAGCCTGAGCGGCTCCTTCCTCGGTCCGCCCGCCGTGGCAGACCTCAATGGCGATGGCAATCTGGAAATCATCGCTTGCAGCCTTAGCGGCGCTCTGCACGCCATCAATCCCCTTACGGGTCAAAATATTGCCGGCTTCCCCGTTACCATAAATGGTGGCAGCCAAAACGCCATTACCATTGCCAATATCGATGGCGACACGCATCCGGAAATCCTGGTAGCCACCAGCACCACCGGCTATCTGTATGCCATCAATCACGATGGCAGCATCCTCTTCCAAAAGACCATCGGGCAGCAGATTAAAAGCAGCCCCGTGGTGGCAGACGTGGATAACGATGGCACCAAAGAGATTATCATTATTGCCGCCAATGGCAATCTGCACATCTTGGGTGCAAACGGTGCGGATAAGCCCGGCAGTCCCATCGCCATTGGTCAAAGCGTGGAATGCACACCAGTAGTAGCCAGATTTGATAATAGCAATCTTGCCGGCATCATCTTTGGCGATAGCAATGGCTATCTGCATTCCGTGCGCATGGACGGCACCGAATCGCCGAACTTCCCTATCAGCCTGGGTGGAAACCTCAAAGTATCCGCCGCTTTGGCAGATATCGATCGGGATGGTGATCTGGATATCGTAATCCCAAATAACACCGGAATCTTTGTAGTAGATATCAAACGCCCCGCCCAAAGCATTGAATGGCAGTGCTATATGGGCAGCTTTAACCGCAGCGGAAATATCTATCAAAGCACCCCAAACGTGGAGGAACTAGCCCCCGCTTTGGCCACCGAGCTGAAGGGCGCTTATCCGAACCCCTTCAATCCCAGCACCACCCTCTCCTTTAGCTTGAAGGATAAAGGCGAAGTAAGCTTGGATATCTATAACCAAAAAGGACAGAAAGTGCGCAGCCTATATAGCGGCAGCCTGGAAGCAGGTGAGCATCAATTGGTATGGAACGGCACCGATGATGGCGGACGCACCATGCCCAGCGGCTTGTACTACTACCGCATGAAATCTGGAACTTACTCATCTACCCGAAAGATGATAATGATGAAATAATAAAAAGGCTGCTTCGGCAGCCTTTTTTATTTTAGGTGTCAGGTCTCAGGTGTCGGGTGGCAGGCGCTGCGCACGCACTGGAATTGTAGGGGCAGACCAATGTGTCTGCCCAATGCTTACACGGATTGAACGGATTTTGACGGATACCACGGATTGTTTTATCGTGGGAACGGCATCTTGCCGTTTGATTGTAAAAGCGACATCTTGTCGCTATAAACTCCACGGTGCACAAGCGCCATTGACTTCAAGTG
>JAQVIX010000120.1 GCA_028695495.1 Candidatus Cloacimonadota bacterium
CGACGATGCCCGCATGAATATCCCCGGCACCGCTTTAGGAAATTGGCGGTGGCGGATGGATAAGCCCTTGTAATATATTCTTATAGCTCTCTTATACCCTTCAAAGAAAAGGCATTTACCGAAAGACCGGCATAGATGCCTGCCTGATATTTGGGAATGGCAGCCGCAGCTACCATTGCCGCATTATCCATACATAGCCCCAGAGAGGGATAATACAGCTCTATACCATATTTTGTAGCTTCTTGGCTGAGACCATTACGCAGTGCGCTATTTGCCGCCACCCCACCCGCGATGAGGATGCGCTTTAGCTGAAGCTGCCGGCATATCCTAATGCTCTTCTGGATTAGGGGTTCCACGATGGCTGCCTGCACACTGGCGGAGATATCTGCCTTGTGCGTTTCCAGATAGGCGGCATCCTGCCTTTCTATATAATTCCGAATAGCTGTTTTAACCCCACTATAACTAAAGTTGTAGTTATCCCTATGCGGCAGGGCACGGGGGAAGCGCACAAAAGAGGGATCGCCGGTTTTTGCCAGTTTATCAATGATGGGACCACCCGGAAAGCCTAAACCCAAGAGCTTTGCCGCTTTATCGAAAGTTTCACCCGCCGCATCATCCACGGTTTTACCGATTACCTCAAACTTCGTAAGGGTCTTGAAATACACCAGCTCTGTATGCCCGCCGGATACCACCAATGCCAGAAAAGGTGCTTCCAAGTGCGGATGTTCTATGAAATTGGCAAAGATATGGCTCAAAAGATGATTAACCGTGATCAAAGGTTTATCCAAACTCCATGCCAGGCTTTTGGCAAAGGCAAGCCCCACGATGAGCGAGCCGATTAGCCCGGGATTGATGGACACCGCGATAGCATCGATTTGCGCCATATTAAAGCCCGTTTGCTCTAATGCCTTTTCACTAAGCCGCAGGATATGCCTTATATGCAGGCGGGAGGCTAATTCCGGCAATACACCGCCAAACTCTAAGTGCTCTGGCTGAGAGGATATAAGATTACAATACACCCGATAAACCGTATCCAAAATGGCTACAGAAGTATCATCGCAAGAGGATTCAAAAGCAAGGATAAGGCTCATTTACGAAGCTGGACTTTGCTGGGGGTAACGGCGATCAGTTGCACCTTTTCCGGCAGGCTTACCTCTACCGAATACATACCGTTTTCATCACTTTCCGTACTGGCTTTAACGCGGATGTCGCTGCTTTTCAGGCGTTCCAAAAGCGCTGATTCAGCTTGCACCTTTACCGCCACTATTGCCGGCAGATAATTGCCCGGCAGCGAGATATTGGAATACACCTTGGTAGCTTCCTGCGCCCCGCTGATTTGCAGCATTACGCTGCTTTCCGAGATGGAAACCTCTTCATCTGGCAATACCAGACTCAGCTTGCTTTCACGCTCGCTAAAGTCATGCGGCGCCACTGGCACAGTTTTTACATTATGAATCCCCTGAATGCGGTTTTTAGGTCCAAATACTGTTATCTTATCCGGTTGCAGAGTATAGCGCAAATCCTTAATCCGGTTCTTCACCGTTTCATCGCTAAAATCCAATACCACAGGCACGATCTTTTGATGAAATACATCGGCTTGAATGGCAATTTTATCGGATTGCGCCGGGCCCAAAAAGCTCACCTCGATATTATCCGGCAGATCGATGCTATAATCCGTAAGCGTAAGAATATCCGTTTTGGGTGTAATACGGCTGGCATCGATATTTACCCGCGGTTTGTGGATAAGCAGCCTAAAGATATCCAGCCCTTTACCTTTCACCTGAAAGGGGATTTTGTTCGGCACATTTTCCAAAGTAATATTCTGGGGCACGTGCATGAGGTTGATGGGCAGATTTACCACGCTTTTCTGTTCGCTTACCAATACGGATTGCAGCCAGATAAAGATGGCAAATAGCAGTGACACAATGCGAAGAGTAAGATTATCCTTAAACAATTTCCCGCCTATTCGCTTACCATAAGCTCGATGCCAAATTGCTTGATTTTCTTGTACAAGGTAGTGCGCTCGATGCCAATGGTACGCGCCGTTTTGGATACCAGCCAGCCGTTCTTTTGCAGATGGTGCACCAGGAAATCGCGTTCAAAATCTGCCAAACTATCCTTGAGATTGGGGTTATTCATATAGCGCGAACTATCCATATCCCACTGGCTGGCTTTGGAAGCGAGTTTCATATTGAGATGCTTGATAATAGTGGAATTGGTAATATGCTTTTCATTTAGCATTACAAACTTACAGAAATTGCGCAGCTCGCGGATATTCCCAGGCCAGCTGTAGCTGAGCAGCGGCTCCCTGAGGGTAGATAAATCCAATTGGTCATTGATATTATACTTATTTGTAAAGCAGGTAAAGAAATAGCTCATGAGCAGCAATATATCGTCTCCTCGCTCGCGCAAGGGCGGCAGCTCCACCATATTCCCCTCAATGCGATACAATAGCTCTTGCCGAAAGAGATCCGGATTCCTAAGCGTGTGCATATTGGCATTGGAGGCAAAGATCAGCCGGGTATTCACCTTTTTGATAGGTCCGCCTACTACTTGAATCTCTTTGGTTTCGATGGCGCGTAGGATTTTGGATTGGGATAGCGACGAAAGGCTTGCCACCTCGTCCAAAAAGAGCACCCCCTCGTTACACTCCTCAAAGAAGCCGGTCTTGCTGCGTTCGGAAGGGTGATAATTTGCCGAATGCCCAAAGAGTTCGCTTTCAATATGCGCATCTGTAAGCGCCGAACAATTTACCGTATAGAAGGGTCTGCCAAAACGGGCGGAAGAGATATAATAGTAATTTGCCGCCACTTCCTTGCCAGTGCCGGTATCGCCAATGATAAAGATATCCTCTTCAAGCTCTGCCAATTTGTGAATCTGGTCTCGCACCTGACGAATGGCGGGGCTTTCGCCGATGAAAGGAAAAGAGCGGGTAAATTGTTTTTTGAGATTGATAAAATCGATCTGCAAGCCGATATGCTCTTCTTCCTGGCGCTTGAGGGTAATGGCGTTATCTATATGCAGCAGAAGCTGATTCGTATTGAAGCTGCTGCCTTTTTCGATGAAATGGTATGCACCCATGCGGCGGATTTCCCTTACCTGCGCTGCGCTTACTTCGCCAGAGATTACGATTACCTTGTAATTCAAATCCAGATTCGTTTTCAGATGCTTCAATACCTCAATGCCATTGAGCTTACTACCTACCAAAAAGACGTCTAAAAGAATCACATCCGGATTGAATAGCCTTAGCTCCTCAAAGAAAACATCACTATTGGAGGTAATCAATACCTCATAACTGAAATTCCTGAGCACGAGGGCAATCTGCTCTGCCAAAACCACATCGTCTTCAAGAATCAGTACTCTGCCTTTGGACATTTTTACCTCACAAGTCTTTCTTCCAATTCTGCCAAAGCATTTATATAGTAGATATAAGCCTGGTCTGGCGAATCGTATGGCGAGAAATATTTATGCACATCGCCATCATGGAAGTATTTGGTACACATATAATAGAAGTGATCCGAAGTGCTTAGCAAACGAGCAATGCGCATAAGCTTTTCATCACCTTTACTGCGGATTTTTTGATACAATTCATAAAGGGTTTCGATGGCATTGTGTTGCATATCATTTCCTAACCATGCGCTGAGATCGCGCTGCTCATCTGCCCAGGATACAGGGTGTACAAAGGACAGCGATTCCTGCTGATAATTTGCCAGCTTACTCGTCTCCGCCGGCAGTGCAAAGCCCAGATGCGGACGCTCCAGGATGGCAGTGGGGAAATGGTCCATAAAGTCGAATATTCCCGTTTCCGCCCATTGGTGTTCACCAAATGTTTCATAATCCATAAAGAGATTCAGAAATTGATTGCGTCCCCTTTCTTCACTAAGGGTAAGGTGATCCACCCAGTTTACAAACTTTTCCACGGTAAGCGGATATTCCGGCCAATCCCGATTCGAAAATCTAAACGCGATATCATCCGCAAGCTTATAGTATTTTAGCAAGAGATTGATATTCTTGCTATAGTTTTTGTAAGCATAAAGCGGGGAACGCCAATCCAGGATGCGATCTACACCCTCGCTAAGGATAGTCTTGAAGCCTTCGATCTCATATATCAGATCGCTTAAACGGTCTTGATAGATAAGCTCGGTATTGCGGAAGGTGGTGGTTTCATAGCCAAATTCTTCTTTCATCAGCTGGCGATGCTGCATTACCTGCTCCAAAAACTCGTTTGAATCGTATAAAAACGCCAGCGAATGGTAATAGGTTTCACCAATGAATTCCACAGACCCAGTCTCTGCCAAAGCCTGAAAACTGGCTAAGGTTTCCGGGCTATAGAGCTTAAATTGCTCAATGGCGGTACCGGTAATGGAAAAGGCTATTTTGAACCTGCCTTCATGGCGATGGATGAGGTCCAACAGCAGCTTATTAGTAGGGAGATAACACTTTGCCGCCACCTTATGCATTACGGCTTTGTTTAGATCATCGTCAAACATATCATTGCCCTGCGCAATGTCCAACACATTGTAATGCTTCAATCTATAAGGCTGATGCACCTGAAAGTAAAATACTACGTTTAACATAAGGTCTCCTAAGCTTCGGATTTGCGGATGTGTTCAGAGAGGGTGGCAGAATACAACTGGCGCAATTTGGCAGCTGCCTCATCCCATTGAATGAGATTCACTTCGTGCATGCCGTCAATACCCATTTTTATACATTTATCTGGATTTTCGATAAGGTGATTGATGGTTTCCACCCACAAATCTGTATTCCAAAAATCTATTTTGAACGCGTGATTTACCACTTCGGATACTCCCGATTGCTTGGATATGATCGAAGTAATTCCAAACGCCATCGCCTCCAGCGGGCTAATGCCAAAAGGCTCGGAAATGGAGGGCAATACATAAATATCCGAGGCGCGCAGGATTAGCTCCACCTGTTTACGATTCAAAAATCCGGTAAAGAGGAAGCGATTGCGGAGTTTTAGCGATGCGGATCTGCGCAGCATCTTGCGGCTCATATCGCCAGTGCCCGCCATGATGAAGCGCGCTTCCGGATGAGTAGCCACTACCTGCTCTGCCATCTCCAAAAAGTAGTCCGGTCCCTTTTGCAGGGTAATGCGCCCCAAAAAGAGGATTACCGGTCCCTTGAATATGCGCTTTTTAGCCAGGATAGCGTCTTCGGGAACGCTGAAGGCATTGTGCACAATGTTGATCTTGGCGGTATCGATGCGGTAGCGGCTCATAATCATCTGCGCGGTATATTGGGAAACCGCCACCACTTTATCGGCAAAGCTCATGCCGGCATGCTCAATCTTGTGCACCCTTTCATTGCCAGGACCGCCCGCGCGGTCAAACTCTGTGGCATGAATATGCACCACCATAGGCTTTCCGCTTATCTTGCGCGCCAGCATTCCGCCCGGATAGCAAAGCCAGTCATGCGCATGGATGATGTCAAAATCCAGTATCTGCGCAAGCCGCTCTGCCCTTAAGGTAAATTCCTGCACCTTTTGCATTAGCTCTTCTTCGCCTTGCAGATTTGTACTAATATCATCCCAAAGCTGCTTTTCTTCGATGGTGGTATTTTCTGAATACCAATACTCGTAATTCAGCGCCTTGCTCTGCTTGATGAGTTCGCTAAATTGGAAATAGGTTTCCGGATGCGAGCTAATACCGATATATTCCAGGCGCTCTTGCAAGGTCTTAAACTTCTGCGCTTTATATTCATATTGCTGGCTGGAATTTACAAAAACAGCCGGCAGGGTATCCACATCACTTACTTTGCGCATGGGGAAATAAACGAATTCGCGGGTGGGCAATACCAAATCTACTTTAACGCCTTGCGCCAAAAGAGCTTTGATCATGCCATAACACGCCATGCCCAAGCCACCGGCAATGAGTGGCGGGAATTCCCAGGTAAACATCAACACTTTCATTGCTCTACCTCCAGGCTATCGATATAGCTTTCAATATTATACAAAGCTGCCACGCTCCATGCCTGCGCCGGTGCACCTTTGGGGAAATGGGGCTGATCCCCGTCCCATACCTCTGCTACCGAGGCTATGTGTCCGCGCATGAAACCATTTCGTAAGGTGGAAATAAAATCTCCCAGCGCTTTGGCAATTTCCTGCGGAGTTTTTTCGTCCTTATATACCTTTAAATAGAGTCCGGTAAAGGGACCCAAAAGCCATGCCCAAGCACTGCCGTTGTGATATGCTTTGTCGCGCTCCGCCTGAGTGCCCAGATATTTCTTTCTAAAAGCGGGGTCTTGTGGACTAAGGCTGCGGATACCATAAA
>JAQVIX010000121.1 GCA_028695495.1 Candidatus Cloacimonadota bacterium
CGACCTACGGCGGCAGATTCAGGAAAAGAAGGAAGAGCTTTTAATCTTTACCGCAGAGGATTGCATGACGGCAAATCCCAAAAGCATTGCGCCGGATGAGCTTGCAGTAGCAGCGCTGAACCTGATGGAGCGCTATAGCATTACCATGCTGCCGGTGGTGGAAGCTTCCGGCAAGGCGGTGGGCATCTTGCACATGCACGACCTCATCCGCGCCGGAGTGGTGTAAGCTATTCTAACTGCCTTGTTTTAGCGCATTTATACATTTTACACAAGGAGAGATGATGAGTCTTAAGCCCTATACTTTTATTACGGATATCGGTTCTACTACCACCAAAGGGATTTTGATAGATAACGCCAATGCCCGGCTTTTGGGTATTACTCATGCGAATACCACCGTGGAAGCGCCACTAAACGATGTATCCATCGGGGTAAAAGAAGCGGCGCTTACATTGGAAAAGCAAACGGGTATCCGCATTTTGGGGACAGGCGAAGGGCTGGATTTCAGTCCCGATATCAATTACCAAAGCACCAGCAGCGCCGGTGGCGGTTTGCAGATATTGGTAATCGGGCTAACCCTTTTTGATAGCGCCAGCAGTGCGAAGCGCGCCGCTTATGGTGCCGGCGGGGTGATACTCGATGTATTTGCCATCGATGATAAACGCACAGCGGTAGAACAAATGCTGAGTATGCGAAACCTGCGTCCGGATATGATTCTCATCTCGGGCGGAACCGATGGCGGTGCACTAAGCGGGGTATTGAGAATGGCGGAAATCCTGCGTATTGCGCGTCCCTTACCCAAATATGCCTCCGACAGCAAGATTCCCACCATCTATGCCGGCAATCAACAGGCAGCGCCCATGATAAGGAACATGATATCCGAGGATTTCGAGCTTTATACCCTGCCCAATCTGCGCCCTACCCTGGCGGAAGAAAACCTGAAACCTACGCAGGAAAAGGTGCAGGAACTCTTTATGCAACGCGTAATGGAGCGCGCGCCGGGATATGCCAAAGTAAAAGACATCGTAGCGGCAGAGATACTGCCCACGCCATTAGGAGTGCTGAATTCCATTACCCGCCTTCAAGGGCAAAATGTATTGCTCTTTGATATTGGTGGGGCAACTACAGACGTATTTTCCCGCATCAATGGGCATTTGCAACGCACGGTAAGCGCCAATCTGGGTATGAGTTATAGCATGCTAAATGTACTCAAAGAAAGCGGTATTGCTTTTATTCAAAAGCTGCTGCCCAGTAGTATCAAAGAGGCTACTTTGCGAAATTATATCGGAAATAAGAGCCTCTTCCCCACTTCCGATCCCCAGAGCCAGGTGGAATACCGCATTGAACACGCTATTGCCAAAGCTGCCATCCATAAAGCCTTTGAACAGCATAAGGATATGCACTTCAATATAGAAAAGTTAGGTTATCTGGATAGAGTGCGCGCAGATAATACCGACCGCTTCCGCGAGAAGTTTAGCTATATCGCAGATGAAAATATGTATAGCTTCTCTATCCACGAGATTCAACAGCTCATTGGTGCTGGCGGGGTTTTTGCCCATGCGCAGAACTACAATCAATGCCTGGATATCCTCATCTCTGGGTATCAGCCCACGGGAATCTGTGAAATAGCCATTGACCGGCACTTTATATCGCCGCATTTGGGGGTGTTTAACGATCTTGCAGCCGGTGATAAGCTTTTGGCAGAAGAGTGCATCCTGCCTTTGGCGCTATATATAAGACCCTCTTTCCCGCCCAAACAGAAGAAGGCGATACTTAAGGTAGCGGGAGATATAACGCTGGAAGTGCTGCCGGATAGCTTCATCTATCTGCCGGCTAAGGCAGGGAGCAAGCTGAAAATCGAACCGCAAAAGAACTGCGCTTTGAACGCCAGCGGAGATGCACAAGAATTAAGGTCAGACTTATCTATTATCATCGATACACGTTGGGATAGAATGGCTTATAGCAAGCAAGTGGAAGCTACTTTAAGTTTATATCTGGATGATGCTGATGCTGTAATATTTGTGAATAAATCAATGCCTGTGAGAGGGAACCATATCCGCAGTATCGAATTGCCTTACAAAGGGGAGATATTAGTGAGCGAAAATGAGCGGGTGAGTCCAGAACAGGTGGTCGGTTTAAATCAATACAATCCGCCACGACTGTTTGTAATACCTGTATTTTCGGATCAGCGAAAGCTCACCGCAGAGCAGCGTAAAGCCAGTATGAGCATCAAACTGGGTGAATACATTACCTTCAATCAGGAGCTTGCCCGCCCCATCCCCGAAGCGGGTATCCGGCACAGCTACATCTCGCCTGTGCGCGGCAAGGTGGAATACATCGAATATGCTTCCGGCATCGTGGTAGCCAGCGAAATACAGGATTATAGCCTGAAGCCTGTCAAGATTGATATTGCTGCCGGCTTGGGCTTGAAGGGCAAAAAAGCGCATGCCTATCTTACTAAAAAGCTGGGTGATTTTGTGTATGAGGGAGACCTTTTGGCGCGCAAGCTGGATTCCAAGGGTTTGAGGATGGTGCAAGCGCCTTCCACCGGCGAGATTACCGGCTGGGAGCGCAATACGGGTATTATGACCATCCAATACCGGGGTAAGGCGCATGAGTTCAAGTCTTTGGTGCAGGGTAAGGTAAAAAGCGTAGAAGCTGGCAGAGCGGCAGAAATAGAGTTTGATGCCACGCTCTTGGAAGCCAGCATTGGCTGGGGAGCTAAGCTTAACGGCACTTTGCGCTACTTCCGGCAAAGCCCTTTGACTGTGGAGCCAGAAAGCATAGTGGTTTTGGCAGAGAAACCGCATAAGCGGGATTTTGAGGAATTGCTCAAGCTGCAACCCTTGGCAATCGTAATCCCCAGCATGGAAGAAAGCTGGCTACTTCCCTATTTGGGGGGCGAACAGGGGGTAATCAATACCGGTTTTGAAAGCGTGGCAACTTCACTTATCCTCATGCAGGGTTTTGGCGATCTATCCTATAGTGTAGCGCAAAGAGATTACTTTTTGGCAAATGAAGGATGCAGCGCCTTTATCGATCCGCATACCCGTATCCGCGCCGGGGTGGCGCGCGCCGGAATCTATATTCTCGATTCAAAATAAATGCCAGTGCAGGTAATTTCCCGCAGTCTGGCATTTATAGTGTTGGTAAATAATCTCTTTACAACGGTAGATTTACCTTCTTACCGGTTTTGGCGCTTTGGTAAATAGCCTGGATAATCTCTACGGATTTCCTGCCATCGCGCCCATCTGTGGAAGGAACTGCTCTGCCTAAAAGCACGTCTATTACATTGCGGTAATAGGGGTTGTGTCCAAAGCCGTAAACATTGGGCGGCTGGTAATTTGCGTCCAAAGCAATGCGATCGTCATCATCATAATCCTCAAACTCCCAGCGCTCTATCTTGTTTACCGCTACGCCGCCAATCTTTACCGTTCCCTTTGCGCCAATGATGGTAATGGACCCCTCAAAGTTTTTGGGGTAAGTAAGCATGGTTACGTTTATTGAGGCGATGATGCCGCTGCGAAATTCCAGGATGGCGCTACCGGTATCCTCGGCTTCGATATTGCGCGCCATGGTGGCGGTAAAGGCAGAAACGCTATCTACATTGCCCAGAAGCCAATAGATGGCATCTACATAGTGGCTTGCCTGGTTCATAAAAGCGCCGCCATCAAACTCCCAGGTGCCGCGCCATTTCTCGGCATCATAATACGCTTGCGGGCGCGTCCAAAATACGTTTGCCTGCGCCATATAAATCCTGCCAAAGCGGTTTTTATCTATGGCGCGCTTGAGCAGCTGCATGGTGCTATTGAGGCGGTTTTGCTTTACCACAAAGAGCTTTACGTTATTCTCATCACAGGTATTGATCAAGCGGCTGGCGGCTTCAATATTGATTGCCATCGGCTTTTCGGTAAGCACGTTCACCTTAGCATTTGCCACGTCTATGCCCATATTCGGGTGCATGCCGCTGGGACTGCAGATAGAAACTAAATCCAGCTTTTCCTTTGCCAGCATCTCATGATAATCCTGATACACGCTGGCGATATTGTATTCAGTAGCTGCCTTTTGCGCCTTTTCTAAAATGATGTCCGATACTGCCACAAACTCAGCTTCGGGGATTTGAGAAATGGCTTCAAAGTGGTTTTTGGCGATTCTGCCACAACCGATGAGTCCAAGCTTAACCTTTTCCATCAATCTATTTATCTCCTTTAAATTGAATTAGTTATTTGTTTTACGCGTTCGTTTAGTAATTTGA
The DNA here is from genome assembly GCA_028695495.1 of Candidatus Cloacimonadota bacterium. Classification (GTDB taxonomy): domain Bacteria; phylum Cloacimonadota; class Cloacimonadia; order Cloacimonadales; family Cloacimonadaceae; genus UBA5456. Next base: position 4,253 of record JAQVIX010000121.1, read on the forward strand.
TTACCGCCTCCCGCGCATATTTGGAAAGCACCAATGCGCGTCCGGCTCTGCCGATCTGATCCCGCGCCTCAGGGTTTTCCAGCAAATGCTCTATCTTATGCACAAACTCACTATTATCATCTGCCACCATCATATCCACTTCGTCCTGCGCATCCAGGCTTTGCGCCACATTTGATGTGCTTACCACGGGGAGTCCGCAAGCCATTGCCTCCAGCGCCTTATTCTGAATACCGGCGCTAAAGTACATGGGCGCTACAAAGATATCTGCTTTCAAAAGCTCGGCATAGAGGTCTTCCACAAAGCCCAAAACGCGGGTATTATTCTCTCCATCCAGTGCTAGGATATCCGGATTGGGGTCTGCGCCCACGATATAGAGCTTAAGGCTGGGATATTTCCTGAGGAGCGCAGGCATTATCTTTTTGCTAAGATTAACCGCCGCTACCACGTTATGCGCCACGCTCATATTGCCGGTAAAGATCAGGCGGTTATGAAACGCCATCTCAGGAATCTGCTCAGGGATTCTTACCTGATTTGGCATTACGATGCTGCGGTGATGCGCTTTAAGACCCAAAACCTGAATATCCACGGGGGAGATAACCCAGTTTTCTCTAAAGAGATTGGCTACGCGAAGTTCATAATCCATAGTACGCTTGGCTTCAATGCGGAAGAAGAGCCGGCGAGCAAAAGAGAGATGCTCCAAACTGCGTGAGTATTCCAGCGAAATGCAATCTGTATAATCCAATACTACCCGATCATGGCTAAAGAGCCGGGCATAAGGCACCATGCGGATGAGATGGCAATAGATGAAGCTAAAATCGCGTTGGATGGACAGCTCTTTCAAGAGACCAAAGAGCCGTGGATTGTAGTAATATGCCACCTGAAAAGGATAGCGGTTGAAGATATTGCGGATCATATTAAGCAAAGCGCGCCACCGGCTATGCGGCACAAAGTGGCTATCCGGAAACTCTTTCTTCATTTCCTGCATCGCCTGGGCATCTGCTTTGGGATCCACCAGCGAAACCAGGCAAAGCTCTCCTAAGTTTGCCAAACTGCGCAAAAAGAAGAGCGTGCGCACCTTATCTCCCCTATCCGGCGGAAAGGGGATGCGTGAACTAAGGAATAATATCTTCACTTTTGCTCCTTATTTATCAGGCTTTGGTAAAGCTCAAGAAAGGCGGGCACTTCGGCTTCCCAGGATAGTTCTTTTTCCACCAAAGCCTTGCCTTTTGCACCCATAGCGGCAAGTTCTTCGGGTACACTCAGAAGTTCATTGATGCCTTGGGCAATCGCTTCCGGTGTAGATGAATCAATATATCTGCCAGCACCGGAGCTATCAATTATCTGGATATTGGCAAGCGAATTAGTAGCCAAAGAAGGGATGCCCGCTGCCATGTATTCAAAGATTTTGGTGGGGTAGGCATTGATATAACTTGGGTTCGGGTCTAAAAACACCAAACCGAGAGCACATTGAGACAGGATTTTTGCTGCTTTGGGGCGATCCACATAACCATATTCCCCCACCTTGTTATACCCTGCCATCTGGCGTAATTCCTCAATATATTCCGGGGGTTCAGCTACGCCAGCCAAATGCAACGTGGCATCTACCATTTCCATTGCTTTAATCATGCGGGTAGCGGCTCTTTCTTTGGTGATAGCTCCGATATAGCAGATATTGCGGCTCTGAAAGCGGTTAGGATCAGGCTCAAGCCCCTGCCATTCGGATAAGAGCGGATAGTTGTGCAACACAAAAGTGCCGCCGATTAAACCCGCAATGTACTCTATCGCGGTAATAATCTCACTCAGGCTTTTCGTAGCCAGTGCTTCCAGATAGCGAATGCCAATGGAAGCCAGCTTTCCCTGCCAGGGCTTGAGATACTCTTTGTGTAAAAATAGCTCCCGATAGCACTCATGGGCATCGTATATCACTGGCTTGCCGGTGATTGCCCGCAGTAAAATCGCTATGGGAATCAGCT
>JAQVIX010000032.1 GCA_028695495.1 Candidatus Cloacimonadota bacterium
TGTATCTCTGAAAGGCGTAAAGAACCCCAGATTGCGGCACGCAGTATTAGCATCTCTGCCGAAATAGACAATCAAACGCAGATGATCCAGCTTTGTGTGGAAGACGAGGGACCGGGTTTTGATTTTGAAAAATGGCTAAATACCAGCTTCCCCGAACCCATTTTGGGTTTGCAGGAGCATGGCAGAGGTTTATCCCTGCTCAAGCACCTGAGTGCGGAACTCAATTTTGCCAAAGAGGGGCGGCAGGTAAGCATCCGCAAAAGCTTAACCCATCCCGGTAAGTATGCGCCTTGATACATACTATGCCGCAGCACCGGAGATTGAGTGCAGGGATATAGATTACCTTGTTTCCGAGCTTTTGCAGTACCCAGAGCTCTTTTTATACCTGAGGGATGAACCCTCAAAGGCGGAAAGCCAGGAGATATTAAACGCCATTCAAAGGCTAAAAGCGGGCGTTCCTGCCCAATACATCCTGGGCTACGCATACTTCTTTGGGATGCGGCTCAAGGTAAATCCCGGTGTGCTTATTCCCCGGTACGATACCGAAAACCTCAGCGCTGCCTTTTCCGATTATCTAAAACCTAATGACAAAGTGTTGGAAATAGGTTGCGGTAGCGGTGCGATAGCCATCTCTTTAAAATGCGAAATGCCTTCTTTGGAACTATATGCCACGGATATCTCCGCGATGGCGCTCAAAATAGCCCGCGATAATGCCCTTAAACACAAAGCACAGATTCACTTTTACCGCGCAGACCTCTTTCCGCCCACAGATACCAAATACAACGCTATCATCTCAAACCCCCCATACATCAGCGAAAAAGAATATGCCAGCCTTAGCCCCCAGATAAGGGATTATGAACCCCCAGGCGCGCTACTTGCAGGCATAGATGGCTTGGACTATTACCGCCGCATTCTGGAAAGAGCGGCAAACTATTTAACTGATGACGGGATATTGGCATTTGAACATGGCTACAATCAGCAAGAGGCTTTAGAGCGCTTGACAGAAAACACCGGCTACAAAACACTGCAAAAGGGAAAGGATTTACAGCAAATACCCAGATTCCTAATCTTGCAAAAAAGAGGAAACAATGGATAAATTCACGATTGAACACGGACTTGATTTAAGCGGCAATATCTATGTAAGTGGTGCCAAAAACGCTATTTTGCCCTCCATGGCTGCCTGCCTTTTGGCGCCGGGCAAATCAATTTTGCGTAATGTGCCAAACCTGATCGACCTGAAAACCATGGCGCATCTTTTGCGCGTAATCGGCGCCCGTGTGGAATACGGCGAAGGCTTTATGAGCATCGATAGCAAAGACGTATGCTATCCCGAAGCGCCTTATGAATTGGTAAGCAAGATGCGCGCTTCCATCTATGTACTGGGACCGCTGGTAGCCAGATTGGGCAAAGCAAGGGTAAGCTTTCCCGGCGGCTGCGCCATTGGCACGCGTCCCGTGGATTTACACCTCAAAGCGCTGGAAGCCCTTGGCGCCACGATTGAGATAGAACATGGCTACATCAACGCCAAGGCAGACAAGCTGGTAGCTGCGGATATCTACTTTGAAAAGTCCTCCGTGGGCGCTACCATAAATACCCTGATGGCAGCGGTTTATGCCGAGGGCACTACCCGCCTCTATAACGCCGCTATGGAGCCGGAAGTGGATTCCACCATCGATATGCTGAATAAGATGGGCGCCAAAATAACCGGCAAAGGTAGCACTACCCTGGAGATAGAGGGTGTAAAAGACCTTTTCCCCGTGGAAATGCCCATGATACCAGATCGCATCGAAGCCGGCACCTTCCTTATTGCCGGCGCTCTTTCCCAAAACCCCATCACCGTATGCGGTTGCAATCCGGAACACCTTACAGCGCTATTGGATAAATTGCGCGAGACTGGCTGCAAACTGGATATTCTGGGCGCAGATATCACCATTACCCCACCCGAGACCATAAAAAGCACGAATATCCTTACCCTGCCGCACCCTGGCTTTCCTACAGATTTGCAAGCGCAATTTACCGTGCTGATGTGCATGGCAGAAGGCATCAGCACCGTGGAAGATACCATTTTCCCAGACCGTTTTATGCACGTTGCCGAGCTTTCTCGCTTGCAGGCAGATATCAGAATGGAGCGCAATATCGCCATCATCAAGGGAGTAAAAGACTTAAGTGGGGCAGAGGTGATGGCTACAGATTTGCGCGCCAGCGCAGCCCTGGTATTAGCCGGCATGGCAGCCAAAGGAACTACTACCGTTTCCCGCATCTATCACATCGATAGAGGCTACGACCGCATTGAAGAAAAGCTGAATAGCATCGGTGCCAAAATCCGCCGCGAAATCGGCTAAACTATAGATATATCACAGGCAGATAGCAATCCTCTCTCCCCGCTATCTGCCTTTTTTGTGCACAACAAAAATAGGTGATGCAATCAAACACCACCTATTATCTTATTTACGTAAAAGAGCTTAGAACTTTAGTTCCAAAGCTTTCAGGAGTTCATTTTGCATTTCGGGACGTTCCTTGAGGTCGCTGCCCAAAAGGAAATCGCGACGCTGATTGAAGCGGTCGGAAAGAAGCTTCTTGTAATCTTCCATATTGCCGCGTTTGGTGGGATCGTAGCTATCATAATAACCCGGCAAGATCTTTTCGATGGATTCGCGGGTGGGGATCATTGCACCGGGCAGTACCTTCCACTCTTCCCACTCAATTGCATCGGTAAGGACGGCGGTTTGCAGGGTAAGCGAAGTTTTAAGCGGAATTGCTTCCAGATTATTGTCGCTTTCTTTCCAATAGCCGCGGGAGTTGAAGGCGTAGAAATCTGCACCGTGGTCTGCCACGGAAAGGAAGGCTTCCACGTCCCGATATAGTTCATAAACGCGGAAGGGATTTGCAAAAGGCTCAAATACCAGCTTGTTCAGCTCCTCTTCGGTTACGTTTTCGGCGCGGTTACGCTGGGTCATCAAAGCGGCGCCCATAGCAATTGCCAGATACTTGTTTTTCAGCTTAAGTGCCGGCGGCAATACGCTATCCTTCATTAGCCAAACCAGTGCTTTGGGGAAGGCACAGCGGTTTACATAAGCGCCTAAAAGCGAGCGGCTAAGGAGCGCTCTGCCGTTTTGATTGCGCAAATCCATACCCACAGGCAGGCGCTTGCCATCAATATTCAAAACCGAGTGGTTCATCACCGCCAGGGCGTGTTTCCAATCCGGATGATCCGGCGGGCGGCTATCGGTTTTGTCAAAGAGTGTGGGTTCCCAGGCGCGACAAATCTTTTTATCCAGGTCGATCTGGAAGGCGTCGTCGTGCAGCACCACTTTGGAGAAACCCTTGGGCAGGGTGCCGCCATTATCGTGGGAATTGGTATGGCTGGATTTCCCCGTTCCGGATAGCCCGTAAAAGGCGATGGAACGTTTGCCAAACTTATGATATTGAGGGTCTTCGCAGGTGCCAAAGTCTATCTCTTTGATGCCACCATGACAGGCTGCCATGCCTATTCTGATGCCAGAAGTCCAGCCCAAAGTAAGGGTGCCTTTCTTGCGTTCACCAAAATAGCGCATTCCCATATTCACGATTACGTTGTGCTTTTCATCCACCAAAGCCAGCTGCGGCGCACCCACGTTATTGTAAAAATCATCATCGCAAGTCCATTCGTTGAAGGCAATTAGAATGATGTCCTGAATCGGCAGCTTCGGGCTGCTTTCATATTCTTCCTGTACCGATTCGTAGGGCTGGAAGTTCAAAAGCCAATTATACACGTTTGCGGCGTCGCTTTCGGTGGTGATGAAGGTGGCTTTGAGCATGAGGTCTTTGTCCATGCCCAATACCGCTTCGGCTTTGATCAAAGGATACTTTTGCATATGCCAAAGAGCTTCGCGGAAATCACCTTCCAGCTTGTTCTTTTGGCTGATATTCAGGCGATGGTAAAATCTGCGTGCCTTGGCGGTGCGGCCAATGATATTGCCATGACAATCGTCCAATACCTTGGCATCGGTAGGCAGATTGTGCAGTTTTACAAATTCTGCATCCATGGGCAGGTCGGTGATGGTTACTCCGGGCTGTTTCTTTGCCATTTCGTAGGCTTCCCGGATGTCAATTTTGCGCACCAAGTGGTTGTTCATGAGTGTCTCCGCCATTGCGCGGATGGGAGACATCTCTTTGAGGTTGCTGTAATACTCGATACTACTCTTACTGGCCATTATTCCTCCATCTATGGCTATATTTTTCAATCATTTAGTTTAAGGATTCTGCTTTTAACACTGGTGCTTCTTTTGTCAAGCATTCTTTTAGATTATTCCCAGTTTCTTGCCGATACGCTTAAATTTACCCAACGCCATATCGAGTTGCTCTCGTGTATGCGTTGCCATAAAAGAGCAGCGAATGAGGCAGCCATTGGGCGGCACGGCGGGCGGAATTACGGGATTGATAAATACCCCTTCTTCGCCAAGCTGTGCCCACATCCTGAAGGCGGTCATCATATCGCCCACGTGCAAGGGGATTACGGGAGTGCAGCTTGCGCCGGTATCATAGCCCATGGCTTTAAATTCCTTTAGCATATAGTGCGTATTTTCCCAAAGCTGCTGCATGCGTTCGGGTTCTTCTTTCATTATTTTCAAAGCTGCCAATACGCTGGCTGTGGAAGCGGGGGGCAGCGAAGCGCTGAAAATCAAAGCGCGGGATTTGTGTTTCAGATAGTGGATCAAAGCTTCATCCGCGGCGATGAATCCGCCTACCGAAGCCAGGGATTTGCTAAAGGTGCCCATGATAAACTGAGTTTGCTGGCTCAAACCAAAATGCGCTGCGGCTCCCGCACCTTCTTTGCCCAATACTCCCAGCGAGTGTGCTTCATCTACCATCAAAGCGGCACCATATTCTTTTGCCAATGCCGAAATCTCCGGCAAAGCGGCGATATCCCCCTCCATGGAAAAGATGCCATCCACCACGATAAGCGCCGGCTCGCCCTCGATCTTTTGCAAGGTGCGCTTAAGCGACTGCATATCGTTATGATTATAGCGCAGCATGTTGCCGTCGGATAAAAGGCAGCCATCGATGATCGAGGCGTGGTCGTATTTATCTATTACCACATAGTCACCTTTGCCCGCGATGGTGGAGATTAGCCCCACGTTTGCTTGATATCCGGTGGGATATGCCAGTGCTGCTTCTTTGCCTACCAAAAGCGCCAGCTCGCGCTCCAATTCAAGATGTATATCCAAAGTGCCATTGAGGAAGCGGGAACCCGCGCAGCCGCTGCCATATTTCTTTAGCGCTTTGGTGCCGGCTTCTACTACCTTAGGGTGGTTTGTAAGCCCCAAATAGCTATTGGAGCCCATCATCAACATCTTTTTCCCGTTGCAGATCACCTCCGTATCCTGCTCGGAACTTATTTCCCGAAAATAAGGATAATAGCCCAACGCCATCGCTTTGCGGGCTTCTGTGTAGTTCAAGCACTTATCCAAGATTTTCATTGTTTTGCCTCATTATATTATCTTAAAATCCTTTAAATTGCTATACAATACGCTCATCATCTGATATACCATATACACCAGCGGCACCGAGATAAACATCCACAAGATGCCGCCATACCAGCCTCCTGCCAGCACCGTAAGCAATACCCATAAGGGGTGCATTTTCATGGCTTTACCCACTACTACAGGATATACTAAATTGTTATCGATTACCTGCACGATATACATGGAAAGCGCCGCGTAGAGCATATTTATTAGTGAACCGCCACTAAAGATTACGCTGATTACCGCCAGCGCCCCGCCCACGAAGGGACCAAAATAGGGAATTACATTTGCCACGCCGGCAAAGATGCCGATCAAAACCGGATTGGATACCCCCGCAATGCTCAGGGCGATAGATGCCATGATGCTCACAGCAATGGCTTCTAAAAGCATGGCGCGCAAGAAGCTACCCACTACTTCATCAATCTTGTTTATGAGGATCACGCTCAGCTCAAAATAGCGGTTTGAACTAAGCTGCACGGCGCTACGGCGCAATTTGTGCCAATCTTTCAGCAGGAAAAAGCTGATTAAGGGGATGGTAAAGATAAAAGAAACCGCCCCGATGATGGAACCGTAATTTTCCAAAAGCAGTTTAGGCAACCCCATTAAGAATTGCAAAGCGGATTCCAGGATGCCAATGAATTGCGCCTGCAAGCCCAAACCGGGGATGCTGGCATCGATGCTTTTGGCATATTGCGAGATGCTATATACGAAGGGGATATTGAGCAGCATCTCCACGCTAAGCCCTTCTTCATGTTGCAAAAGCTGATACAGATTATTTGCCTGCGCTATGAGATCGGGAATGAGCCGAGCGGTAATCCACGCCATCAGCGAGGCTAAAATAAGATATAGCGAGATTACCCCTGCCCAGCGCGGAATGCGCCACCTTTGCAAATATGAGATAATGGGTTGCAGGATATAGCTAAGCAACAGCGCCGCTACGAGATAGCTTATTACCCAGCGGTAAAAGAAAAGCGCTGCGATGATTACCGCTGCCAAAAGTAAACGGAAGCCGATTCTATACCAATTCACTTTCCGTTTCCCCATTATCCCTTTCCGCCAGCTTCTTTAGTTCTGCTTCGATAGCGGCGTTCAGTCTGGCAGCCAATTGTCCCGGATTCTTGCGCAATTCCCTTAAATCCCGTGCCGAGAGCGCCAGGAGCTTCACTTCGCTTTTGGCTATTGCCTTGTGGCTGCGTTTACCGGAACCGTCTAAATCCTTGAAACCCAATACATCTCCAGCGCTTAGGCTACGCAATAGCTCGCCATTTTCGCTTAGCTCTATCTCCCCTGTCTGAATAAAGAAGATCAGTTCCATCGGGTAGCCCGCTGCGTAGAGCTTTTCGCCTGCGGTATATTCGCGCGCAAACATCAATTCATGGATTATCTTTAGCTCTGCTTCATTCATTTTGCTAAATAGCTCAAATTGTTTTAGTTCCAAGGCGGGCTGTTCCACCTTCAATTTGGCTTGCAATTGCTGGAAGTAGCGCTTGATCATCAGGCTCTGCCATTTACCCGCACCAGCGGCACGAAGGCGCAGGCTACATCATATTGAATCTTGATCTCGCCTTCTTTGCGATAAACGAGGTACAAGGTTTGTCCGATACCGCTGCCCACGGGAATCGCCATAACTCCCCCCTCGGCTAATTGTTCACAGAGCTTTTCCGGAACGTTTTCGGCAGCAGCGGAAACCACTATTTTATCGAAGCTTTTATATGCCGGATACGCCTTTTCCCAGCCTTGCCAGCCATCGCCAATACGATAATAGATATTCTTAAATCCCGCTGCTTTAAGTACCTTCTGCGCTCCCAGCGAGAGATTGTCCAAAAGCTCCACGCTGCATACTTCCTGCACAATACTTGCCAAAAGCGCCGTTTGATACCCGCTGCCGGTGCCAATTTCCAATACCCGGTCTGTGGGCTGTAGCTTGAGATGGCTTAGCATGATGGCGATCATCCAGGGCTGCGAAATAGTTTGTTGATTCAGGATGGGCAAGGGGCGGTTTTGATAGGCATATTCGCGGTATTCGGGCAGTACATAATCCTCACGCGGAATCTCGGCAAATGCCTTGAGCACCGCTGTATCGCAGATGCCCCGGTATTCCAATTCTTTTACCAAAAGCTGGCGTTGATCTTCAAAGCGCATTTTCGGTCTTGGGTAGCTCTTTATTCGCTGCCAACCATTCATCTATTCTGGGGAAAGCCGCTTCTTTGGAAAGCTCAAATCCCAGCGGTGTAATGGAGATATATCCGTCATTTACTGCGGCAGAATCCGTGCCCGGCTCAAAATCCCAATCCGGCAAATCTCCGCCAATGCGATAGCTAAAGCCATCGGCATATTCTTCTTTGATAGTGATAAAATTGTAATACTTACGGTGCCCAGTGCGGGTAAGGCGCATGCCTTTTACCTCTTGAAAAGGCAGGTTTGGGAAATTGATATTTAGCACTTCATGCGGCACTGCCAAGTCAAAAATACCATCCTCTATCATCCGCACAAACCAGCTTGTAGCAGATTCATAAATCTGATCCCGATAGGCGTTTATCGAAAGCGCTATGGCTTTGTAGCCAAACATCGCGGCTTCCACAGCCGCGCCCACAGTGCCGGAATAAAGCACGTCTTCACCCATGTTTTGCCCGGCATTGATGCCCGAGATTACGATATCTACTTTTTCTTTGATAATCCTCTGCAAGGCGATTACCACGCAATCCACCGGAGTGCCGCTAATTGCCCATTCGTCTTCAGCAATCTGCCGCGCCACAATATCTTTGCGCAGAGTAATGGAATGTGATGCGGCGCTGCGTTCGCTATCCGGCGCCACCATTATCACCTTGTGCCCCATAGCCTTAAATGCCGCTTGCAAGCTGCGGATTCCTGGGGCGAAAATGCCATCGTCATTTACTAATAGTATTCTCAAAATCTATCTCCTAAAGTATTTTATTTGCATATAAATAAAGCAGAATTGCGGCAGCTATGAGGATTGCCGTAATCAGCAAACTCAACCAGTGCTCCCGAAAGAAACTGCGGAAGTAGGAACGGCGCCGGCGTTTTTTGCGCGTAATATTTCTGGGACGTCCAAAGAGATTCGTCCTAAGCTTGGGTTTTCTTACCTTGGCGGCACGCATGCTGCGCTGTGCGGGGGTAAGCCATTTGATTTTTCCATTCTCCATCAAATAAGGGCGATAACCCAGGTTATAATAATGTTCTATACGGGCTGGAGTGTATCCCGCAATGTCTTCAGGTTCAAGCTCTTTAATCACTTTTGTCTTTGTTCTTGCCATAAAAGTATCCTTTGTAATTAAGCTTCTAAAAAATGCAATTATCTGTCAAGGAATATTTGCGGAAGATCTGGCTAATGGAGTATAAAATACCCTTAGTCTGGTCTTTACTAAATGCTGCAATGGATTTCAGACCATACACTAAGCGCTTTGCCCTTTGCCGAGTAAGCCGCTGCGCACGTTTCAGCTTCCAATATCACTCTAGTGGACAAGGAGTGGACAAAAGCTTAAAAATCTTTTATGAATCATTACAAATAAAACGAAATGATCATTTTGCCGCTATCAAATCCAATCGCGCCTACAATCATTCTTCATTCAAATCAGCATATTTTCTAATCATCTCATTTATTTGCTCAATACTCAAATCCGCATCCGCATTATAGGCATTAAAATCTCGAAAAATCTCAATATTATCCGCATCAATGAAATCTGAAATGGGACTAAGTGGCTTGAAATCAGCCAATTTCCCCACATAGATCATGCCGTCATAATGATCCTGAAGCCGAAAATCCGGGTAACCCAGGCTGAAACTGCTATCATCCGGCAAATCTCCAAAGGGGCTATTAATCAAATCAAAGGCGATTTCCTGATAATGCGGGCTGATCACTTTTTCGATGATGCCACCCGCCGGAGCCTGCATTTTGGTAGGAGTCTCCACGCTATCCCAAAAGTCATAAAAACAGATGTTAAACACCTGATCCCCATAGCGTTCATACAAATAATTGCCAAATCTTTTCGTTTCAAATCCCTGAAATACCAGATGAGCATTTTCCTCTTTGAGATTGGCTTCCCGATATTTTGTAATGCCATGCAGAGAGCCCATATAACCCAAAATCTTTGTACAGGGGCGGTAGATATCGCCTACGGTATCTGCCCAATACTCTTCACTGCAGCCTGCCCAGATTTTGGATCTTTCTTGTGGATTAGGCTCTCTTTTTTGGGTTTCACAGATTTCCCGGTAAAGCTTCCAGTTATAGGGATCATTTAAGCCGATCAATCGAATCTGCTTTGCGTTGGGCAAAGCCTGATTTAGCTGCCAGATAATGCGGAACACTTCCAAATATTCATGGTATCCCCATATAGATTCCTGTTGAATCATGATCCTTTTCGCCAAGTTCACATCAAAATGCGGGTTTGTAAGCAATCTATCCACCAGCGGCTGATCCTCCCGGCGCGCAAATTCATAAACGATATAATGGATGCCAGCCGCGGGCAAAAGCGGGATCAGTCGGTGCAAAATCTCCAGCTCCTGCTTTATATAGTGCATTTCGCCCAAAAGCACAATATCATGAGCTTTAAACTTTGATAATATATAGCTTTCCGGCGTTTTGCCGTGGGTTTTGAGGTAATTCAGTAAGGTTTTTTCCATGATTGATCTCCTCGTTCGGGCGAACCGCAGTTATGGCGGGATATTTAAAGGGCGAACCGTAGTCCGCCCCTTAAACAGTTTTATTTCATTAAGTATGCACTTCTGTCATGGGAATCCCCAAGGCATTTGCCACACCTTCTCCGTATGCGGGTTCCACCTTGCAGCAATTTTGGATATGCCTTATTTTTATCATCTTGGGGGCATCGCCCATATTTCGGGCAGTGTTTTCATAGAGCGCTTTTTTCTGCTCTGGATTCATCAAGTTAAAGAGCCGGCGGGGCTGGCTATAATAGTCCTCATCTTCGTGATGGTCCCAGTGGTCTGCCGGACTTTCCAATTGCATAGGTGGCTCTTTATATTCCGGCTGTTCATCCCATTCGCCGTAGCTATTGGGATTGTAATGCAGTAGCCCGCCCTGATTTCCGTCCACGCGCATGGCGCCATCGCGGTGATAGCTGTGGCTTGCGTTTTTGGGCTTATTTACCGGTATTTGGTGATGATTTACACCCAGGCGATAGCGCTGCGCATCTCCATAGGAAAAGAGCCTGCCTTGTAATAAACGGTCTGGCGAAAAGCCAATGCCGGGCACGATATTAGCTGGCGCAAAGGCGGCTTGCTCCACGTCTTGAAAATAGTTTTCGGGGTTTCGGTTTAGTTCCATTACGCCTACTTCGATCAACGGGAAATCCTTTTTGTACCATACTTTGGTGATATCAAAGGGATTGTAAGGCAAGGTCTCTGCCTCGGCTTCCGTCATTACCTGAATGTACAATTTCCATCTGGGAAAGTCTTTCTTTTCAATGCTTTCAAAGAGATCGCGCTGATGGCTTTCACGGTCGCAGGCGATGATCTTTGCCGCTTCCTCATCAGTAAGGTTTTTGATGCCTTGCTGAGATACCCAGTGAAACTTCACCCAGGTTTTTTGATTTTCAGTATTGAACATCGAAAAAGTATGGCTGCCAAAACCGTGCATGTGCCTGTAAGAGTAAGGGATGCCGCGATCGCTCATGGTGATGGTAATCTGATGAATCGCTTCCGGTAGGCTCGTCCAAAAATCCCAGTTATTGGCAGCGCTGCGCATATTGGTTTTGGGATCGCGCTTTACGGCATGATTCAAATCTGGGAATTTCAAGGGATCACGGATGAAAAAGACCGGTGTATTATTGCCTACGAGGTCCCAATTTCCCTCTTCGGTATAAAACTTCACGGCAAAACCGCGAATGTCTCTTTCCGCGTCTGCTGCACCTCTTTCGCCCGCAACGGTGGAAAAGCGGACAAAAACCTCAGTCTTTTTGTTGATTTCGCTAAATAGCTTTGCCTTGGTGTATTTGCTGATGTCGTGAGTTACGGTAAAGGTGCCAAACGCTCCGGAACCTTTGGCATGCATCCGTCGTTCGGGGATCACTTCACGATCAAAATGTGCCAGTTTTTCCATCAACCAAATGTCTTGCAAGAGAATAGGTCCTCTTTTACCTGCGGTCAATACGTTTTGATTTTCCGCTACCGGCGCACCGGCTTCTCGGGTTAATTTCTTTTTTTTACTCATTATTTCTTTCCTTTTTGTTTTTAAAATATGTTTTGCTTTGCTGCGCCTGATGGGCATCGCCCCTTTTTCGCTTCGATAATGTTTGTGTTTTCAATAGCATATCCATCTGCTGAAAGCCTTCAGGCTGGGATTGCTGCGATCCATATTCTGCATTTATCTTACAAGAGTTTACTAAAATATAAGTAATAATGCCACATAAACAAGGCAAAACTTGTTCTAAAACAGAAATAATGAAGCCAATGCATAGTTTCATTAACACATGGTCGCTAACATGGTCGGTCACACGGCTCTTCGTTATCCACAATTTCTGCAACATACCTACCTTGCAATTGCTTAAAGACTTATTCACCTTGATTGATACGTGCAATTTTATACCCAATAAATCAATCTATTAAATTATTAAAACGAAAAATCAGTATGCATAACTGACTTATTGTTTGAGAATCACTTATTTCCTTAATTATTTGTCTTTTAACCAGTATCTACGATAATCCTCAATAAAACTTTCTGGAAACTTTACCTTAAGGTTTTTACCGCGAGAGGTAGTGACAATAATGCTTCCATTATTGATTATTTCTATTGCATGTTGCATTGTGTAATCATGTCCAGGGTTTGGGTTGACGTAACTCTCAAAATCGTAAACAAGTGATGTAATATTTATAACTCCACCTGACGGGATAGCTGTGCTATTTAGGGGGAAAGGTATATCTACATGTATTACATCATCTGAAATCTCCTTATTATTAACATATACATGATAGTCATTAAGTCTGAAATCTATAAATCCTATGTTTATGATTCTTATAATCACCCAATAAATTGTTTCTCGCTGTTCAAAAATATATTCTGACTCAATTGACATATTAATTCTTAATTTTTCTCTTCGATTCATAACAGTAAAAAATAAGGAAACAACTACTGCGCCGACTGTGCCAATGGCAACAAATAGATTTATAATTAAAGTAGCTAAATCGTAGTTCATATCTAACTCCTATGTATTTAGTACACAGTGAAGTGCAAATCCATTTTTTAAATCTTCAGAGGATTGAGACAACTATCTGTGGTTTATAAAGTAAAGCATAACCATCTGCAGATTGAAATGAGCTGTTCATTATCGGTAAGATTAGCTGCATTTGTCAGAGATTTATTGACGAGTTGATCCCAGATCTCAACCGACATCCGTTTTTCAATTGCTGCTCCAATAAAGAATATGCTCGGCATTATGTTGATTCTTTCAAATGCAGTTCTGATCCTATTTAAAGCAGAATCGGCTGTTTTCCAATGTTCGTCTGCGCCTGCTGGATCTATTCCACCTTTGAGCTCGCCAAGCGCCACATAATGGTTAGGATTGTTAATGTCCACCAGTTTTGGAGGTTGATTGAATATGCACATATCCACATTTGTACCAATAAAAGGAACGGTAATGTTATTTTTTAAACACCTGTCTTTGTCTTCAAATTTCCAGTATAATCCGGCAATTGAAGCGTCTGTCTCTGTTTCAATATCTTTTTTGAGCTTCCATGTTTTTCTCCCTCTGAAATTCACAAACGATTCAATACCAGCAATGCTCAAACATGATAAGATCGTTCTCATTAGTTTTTCTTGTGCAATAAGACCACCGATATTTCTTACTTTACCACCTAAAGCATCACCTCTTGTTAGCAAGAAGCGATATACTAGTTCATCAACAAACTGAGATCCAGCAGGTTCCAAAAAGTTTTTTATAAGCTGCCGGATTGCTTGAGTTTTATCAGGTTCTTCGAGATGTTTTAGCGATTTATCGGACAAACCAGACGCTGTGAGCAAACCAACTTCAATACCTTTAATCTTTACCAAATCGGCAGCGTTTTTTGCTTTTAATGCAGCTTTTTGTAGTGCCCTGGCTTCGTCAACATAAGGCGTTGCCTTACGGTTCTTTTCAAGTGCCAGGGATAGGAACCCTGCCCGGGTCGCTTCGTAACTCGTTAACAAATCATCTGCTGATGAAATATGTTCCAAATATTGATTAATGTTTTTTTGCGTCATTGTTTCCTCCAAACATATACACATTTTCTGAGTGATTCTTTGCCAAATGTACCCATTTGTTGGCTGCTATTGCCTTTCTCATCGGGTAAAACCAATATGTTTTCAATGATAAAACCAAGTTCAGAAGCAAAGTCTGATAGTATGGTATCAACGGAAATATTAACACCTGCATATCTTACGTTGTCATTGACCATAATTAAACGTGATCCTGATGTTAAAATACGGGAGCATTCCGCTATCACACAAGACATTTCATAGAAATACCCTTTAACCATTCTTGGAATACCGCTATTATTTATCTTTTTCTCATCTTTCAATTCGTTCAAATAGGTGATGATTAGCTGTAACAGGGCATGATTGTTTGCTGTTTTTATTGCTGCACCCCAATCAGGATTCATCGAAACAAGGTCCTTTTCTCTGTTTTCTACGGTACAGCTCAACATGCTTTGTCTCATTTGCATTAGTTTCTCTTCGTTTATTCCCAGTATAGCAAGCTCTTTAGCATAGGTTCGCGTATAATCATATCTATTGCAATAAGGAGGAGAAGTAATGAGAGCACCAAATTGTGAGGATTCTATATCAGGGAGGATCGATAAACAAGAACCTTCATGAAGCATAATTTCTCCGGGTTGTGCTGGAACAAAGATAGTACTGGGAAACTGTCTGTCTTCTATATCGCTAATAATCTCGTTTAATTTTGAAACAATTGCATCATCAAAGAAGTAGATCTTGCCTTTATCAAATTTTGTTTTACCCAGTTGTCTTCCGGATCTATAGTCCCATCTAAGAAACTGACCATCTTTTCTTGTGTAGCTTATATCATCCAACACACATAATAAAACAAACAAAAGAACGTCTTGCAGTTCAGAAGTTTCATTTTCTATGGCGGATAAATACTTCTGTAAACTACGTTGATTCTCAATTGGATATGCTCCTTTTGTGATCCTTAATTCAACAAAATCACTCTGTTGTGTCATGTTAACCCATGGTTTTTTATCTCTCCATTTTTTTAACAATTTGATTCTATCTTCGGATTGGTTTTGTGATAAAATACGTCTTGTTTTAACTATCTGATGCCCAATAGGAAGTAGTTCAATACCTACAGAGTTCAATCCCCTCTCACTGGCAGTGAATAAGCTTGTTCCACTTCCAGCAAACGGGTCAAATACGGGAACGTTACGCATGGAATACATATCCATAAAGTATTCAACCATATCCGCTGAATATGCCTCTTTAAACTTATACCATCTATAAAAAGGACGATTTTTATTAGCTTGAAAACTAACGAGAGTCCTATTTAATTTTCGTTCAATACGGAACGTGTTTTTGTAAGTGTTTGTGGTTTCCTCATCTAGCTTGGCTATTTCTGCCATATAGCGAGATGCAATCCCCAAAGTACTGCTACGATAAGTCATATTTGTTTTGTTGCTCCTATTCATACTATCGTGTTGTTCAAATCTAATCGTTTAACCAACGCATGATGAGATCGTGTTTCTACCATATTCTTGACTCGATCAGCATATTTATATATAGAGATATTTGTCAATCTAAAAAACATTGTGATCCACAAAACTATGAGGACAAGTAGCTCATCAAAATGATCTGTGAGGGTGCTAATGCCTGTTAGACCTTCATCGTCCCAAACGAAGCCTTTTATAATGTATTCTTTCCGGCGTTCAGTAGCCCAAATCCTCAAACGAGTGGCAATTGTGTTTTTGATGTGATAACTCACTGAGATAATTGCCTCTAAACTATAAAACATTGCTTTATAGCGTTTCCCATCTGCTGCAGTAGCCAAGGATTCCTTTACTACTGAATGCTCATTCAATTCACAATCCAGGAAAATACTCTTTAGATGATTCCCAATGTTTTGCTTTGTTGTGCCAAATAATTCTAGCATTTTTTTGTTGGGTAAGCCAGATAGTTGGTTTGGGTTTAAGCAAGCGGTTTCATCTTCAGTTATACGTCTTTCAACATGGTCTGTAACATGGTCTGTAACATATCTTATAGTTATCCTTATATTTTGGCTAACTCTTTTATTTATAATGTTATCAACATGGTCACAAACATGGTCGGTTACATGGTCGTTTATGTATCCGTTATTCGTCCCAAAATGCATTCTAACAGCCATATTTATACACCTTTCAACATAGTCGGTAACATAGTCGGTAACATAGTCGGTAACATAGTCGGTCTGCTACACACAAAACTCAATATCTCTTTTAAGCGTAAGCGATTAAACATGGTCGGTAACATAGTCGGTCAACATGTTTTTTTAACTGATCAAAGCTCTTCATCTGGATTAACATTTATACTGTGTATGCTATTAATCGTTTGCTGCCCCAGAGGACTAAGCTTATATCTCTGGTTGATAGACCTGGGCTTATCTGGAATCGTCATGACCACGAAGCCGGCTTCTATTGAAGGTAAAAGATACAATTCTCTAAAAGAATGAATATGCACTAAGTTTAATCTTTCCATGATTTCTTTGCGTGAAAGTGATGTGTTCTTTAAAAGCATAATCATTTTTTGCACTTGGTCGGTCACTTGGTCACTCTTATCTTCGTAAAACTCTTTAACCTCATCAATATCAAGTAATTGCACTTGGTCACCCACTTGGTCACTCAGTTCTTGATATTCTTCGTGGATATTCAGCTCAAACATAAAGAAGCTTCGATTTGCATCTGTGTGAATAATGGGCAATGGCGAGCCGTTTCTCTTACATGCTCTGATGATTTTGGGCATACCGGTACCTCTGCCTTCCGTGAGTTGCAATTCTTTAAGATATTCTCCAATTCTGCGGTTGCGATAACGCCGCGAGGTAAAGGTAAGTCCTTCAATCTCTTTTTCTGAGACTGAATGATCCGGTCCAGGAATGCTGTGTATAGTAATTTTATCTGGTAAGATGCGCACTTCTACAGGTTCACGCTCCTGATAAGAGCGGTGGTAGATAGCATTGCACAGGGCTTCTTCAATGGCCTGAAATGGGTAATTGAAAAACCTTTTGGCTTCGGGGATGCCGGGAACTTTTTGGATGTGTTCCAGAATGAACCTGCTTTTGATGTAGCTGAGAGCTTCAGTAAGCATTTGGTCTAAAGGACCTTGAAAGATTTTTTCGCTAAAGCTATCTCCGCCGGGACCATCCGGAAAGTGGACTACATCAATCTGAGTTTGTGGGAAAAACTTGTGAGGTTCAGGATTGAAAAACATCAAGGCTACATTTTTGGGATAATACTTTTCATAAGTTCTTTCCACGAGGTTCATGCGCTTAAGCAGGTCTTCAAATGGCATAGTTGCAGAGCTTTCAAAAAGATCGCTTCTAACCTTGCCCAAAAAACTGCGGATCAGCCCCAGATCGATGTCTGCAAGGCTGGAACGCATATTTATGAGGTCGTCGAAGGGGATTCTCTGGTTAGGCGGATCAGCTCCAATTCTTGTTCTTGATTGGCGGGTATAGTGCTGGAATGTTGACGGATATAATATGCCTTGTTCGATTTATTTGCGTTGTTTATGGCGCAGCGATAGGGTCTGGAATTACCACCGGGGCAATATATTACAAGCAAGCTGCAGTCTTGGTATGAAGCGGGAACGCTGATGGGCGAATATGGCGGCTCGATCAACCTGGTAACGCCAATTAATTCTCTTTGCATCTTATCAATAGCTTTGGGATTAAGTCCTTTGGGAGGAAGGACAGGGATACCATCTGGCGCTTCTACGCCGATTACAATATATCCGCCATTTAAGTCCCTAAAATCGTTGGCAAAGGCGCAGATGGTCTTCATGATGGGTTCGGGGTTCCATCCGCTTTTATACTCGATGCGTTCACTTTCGATGGTGCCCGCTTTTAGTAGATTTTCGATGTTTATAGGAAGATTCATAATTTCTCCAAAAGCTCTGCTATCTCTTTTTCCAAAGCTTCCATTTCCGCGTCAATTTTTGGCACCTGGGGCAGTATCCGCCTGTAGCGGTATATTGACCGCATAAAGCAAGGCTTTGTGTACTTCAAACGCTTCAAAACATTTGGAACTGCCATGGTTAAACTCCTTTTTGCCAAGCTCAGATTATGAGTGTATTTTGTCAACTAAAAAACGGGGATGGGGTTTTTTATGGCTCTTGTTCATTCGTGGTGGGTATTTCCTTGAGTAATCTGCGAAGCATGCATTTATCCAGAAAATGTGGAAGCATAAACAATCTTGAGGCTGTCCAGTAATACGAAAAACAACACAACAACAAGAAATGTCCACACCTGAATTGTAGGGGTTCAATGCCTTGAACCCGACGAAATTTATACCCAACAGCTAATCATTACGGATTGTGTATCAATTTATTATGGTGTGCGCTTTGCGCACGCTTTGTTAAAAGCGGGCGCAAAGCCTTGCGCCCCTACATTCTCGTTTCGTTAGATATCGTGCATGTTTTGGCATTTCGGGACAGCCTCAGTGGTTCAGATAGCCTAGGGTGTGTTTGCCCAAAAATGAGCTTGCAATTTTTGGGCAAGAACACCCTGGGTAATGTTTGTGTTTTGGTGAATATCTTTTTATCCGCCAGCCCCCTTCCCTTATATTTACTCCCCAAAACGCGTTTTTTGGGAGTAAATATAAGGGAAAGGGGCTGGAGTTTTATTTATCATATTGCTACATAACGAGATTGCTATCTAAAATGCCACCCCTAACGGGGTTCCGCTTGGCAGCCAAGCATGATATTCCCCGTTTAACTTCCATCTTTTATGAGCTTATGAACCTGGAAAAGCTTTGAGCTTATAAGATTATTTATACACGACATATTTCTTAGTCTCTTGCCGAGTATAAATCACCTCATTTGGCTCCTTATTTGGTCAACCAATTTCAGTACGGGACAAGCCTTCCCGTGTGCCTCTCTCACAATGCCGTTGCCTCTCCCCAGAATTTGCCGGTAGAGGCGAGGGCATTGCGAGGGCATCAATAGAGGAAGAGCCTATGCACCGTGGAGTTTATGGCGGCAAAATATGTATATCGTTATCTGGAATTACAGCCACCATAGACTTCACGAACTATTATCGTTGTTAGCTGCCGCCATTTGAAGTCAATGCCGCTTGTGTAAGGCGTTGATATGGTAAAAGGCGGATAAGCGCCATTAAACCAAGGGTTTGCATGCCCTACCAGCATGAGTCCAGCTCATCATTTTGGCAATGCCTAAGAAAACCCCAAAATCACTCTTTAAACAACACAAACTTCTATTGCAAAAAAGAGTCAAGTTATTTCAGCACAAGACATAAATATTTATTTCGATTTTGCTTGACAAAAAAACAATAAATCAAAATACTGCATTTATGACAATATAGTGTGACTTGTAGCCAATTTGCTATCGAACAAAATCTAAAACTTCAGTGAGGTAAACCGTGAAGTATTTTCGTATCCTGATCTTAGTGTCGTTCTGTCTTGTAAGCCTTTCCTGCCAGCGGCATAATCCCTTGGCGCCAGCATTGCCAGAAGAGAACACTATCATATTCAATGAAGAGCAAATCCCTACTGCCGGGGAAGACTTTATCTACCGTCAGGCTTTTGAAATTCAGGGCGAAACAGCCCCCGAAGCCCTATATGCCTATCGCCTTAGCAGTCTGCACGACATGCCGGATATTGCCTGCGATGAGGAATGCTGGCTACTCTTTCCCAATGGCAGCATCTGGAACGAAAAGAAGCACTTAAGCTTCGATTTCCCCTCGCAAAATGGCAAAA
The DNA here is from genome assembly GCA_028695495.1 of Candidatus Cloacimonadota bacterium. Lineage (GTDB taxonomy): Bacteria > Cloacimonadota > Cloacimonadia > Cloacimonadales > Cloacimonadaceae > UBA5456. The sequence continues at coordinate 19,431 of JAQVIX010000032.1, forward strand.
TCACAAATTGCATCACAGGCGTGGAGCTAAAGATTAAAAGCCCCAGCGGCAGCATCAAAACACTATCTTCTCCCTTCAAAAGCCGGCTTTTTTTACGCACTCATCTGATACATAACTTTGCAGAGGGCGCCACCGTACCCCTGGGTTTGGAAATAACTCTAAGGGAAAATCTCGAAGATATCTTTGCCGACGGCATGTACGCCTCGCACTTTATGTATCGTTTAAACACCATTGATCAAGATTTAAATCTTCTGCAACAGGGAGAGTGGTATAGCTCAGTGGATTTGCCGGATATTCGCCGGATTACTATCAATAGCCACCATCATCCGTTTTTAATTCCCAATGAACCAAATACTTACACTCAGTTCCAAGCTTATGTGGTAAGCCGCAGCGGCATGGAGCAGAGCGAGCCCAGCAGCGTATATTTCAAGGCGGTGGCGGGGAATAAACCGGTGGCTCTGATTTATCGCGAAACCCTTTTGGGGCTGGGGCAATACCACTATAGCCTCAAAGAATATGAGCATCCGGAAAATAACGGCATCCCGCAGCAGGGAGATAGATACAATGCTTGCCTGAACTTATGGGAAGATCAATATCATGCCATCAATTCACCAGATTTTAAGCTGCATCTGCGCTGGGGATATAACGGGCAATATGGCATTATGAGCTCCTGGGGTAACGTGGTATATACAAATAATCCTTACGATGATGAAGTGGGCATCACTTTGAATGCTCAGTCGCAGCCCTATCCTTCGCCCATTGAAGCTTTTTGGTTGCAAATAAATGGGATGCCTTTCCCATATCAGCCGCAATTTGTTTCAAGTTCGATTGCAAGCCCCCCGGAAAGCGGCACCGGCATGTGGCTGAGAGTAAAAAATGTAAATGACCATTCCCGCCACGCCATATTGAGCCATTTACCCCGTGGAACTCATACATTTAGGCTGATGGTGGAAGACCTGCAAGGGGAGCTAAGCGAGATCAAGGAAAAAACGTTTAATTTGCACCCCTATAAAACGCCGGAGATGAGAAATGGCACCTTGATCCTGGATGATAGCAATTTCACTTTTGCTACAAATGACCGGGTAGATCAGTTTTACGATAGCATGGTGCCGCTGAATATGAGACCTGTGCAGCAAATAGATTTTAAAGGTACAAGCCTGGACATTTCTCCGCCAGCAGCGCTCTTGCAGGATTTTAAGTGCGTGATATTGCACGCAGATAAACCCGCTTATCAGGTAAGATTGCACACACTGGCAGATGCACTGGAGATTTACCTTGGCAACGGGGGAAACCTAATCTTTAGCACCACCAGTACATTGAATAATGTGTTACCAAATGTGGAGCAGGATTATCCGGGCTTTCTGGCAAACAGGCTTGGATTAGCGGACTTAAGCCTGGTTTCAGCACTATCCCCTTCATATAATGTGCGCCCGTATTTTATCCAAGCACAGGCGATGGGGGATCTGCCGGATTTGCCGCTGGAACTTACAAATCCGATATTACTCCCAGTAGCAAGCTTGCAGGGGCTGGGACCGGTGGCATTGTTTTCACCAATGCTAAATCTGGATTGGCAGTATCAATTTGGTTGTAAAAGTGTGGAGCATCCCGTGCACCCGCCTTCGCCAGCGGAATACGATTTTTATAGCAGCCAGTATGTAGCTTATCGGCATCAGCTAAGTGGCGGTAATACCTACGTATTTGGCTTCCCGCTGTCCTCCATGCAAGAAAGCGCGGTGCAGCAGGCGATGCAGGTAATTTTTAACGATATTCAGGGCGGTAAAATAGCCGCAGGGAGGAAATAATGAAACGCCTCATCCTAATCGCAGGCATCATTTGCCTATCGTTAGGCGGGCTTTTTGCCTTGGCCTTGGAACCTGAAGCACAGGAGCGCGCTCAATCTGAAAAGAATCTGGATAGCGGAATCTTATCCGTGAAAAACTCTAACTATGCGTATGATAAAGATCTGCAACATATTAGCGGCGTGCAGCTTAGCCACAAAGGCGGTATCTGGATTTCCGGTATCAAAGCGCGGCGCGATGCTGATGGCGAACTGCTTTATTGGCTTAGCTTTCCGCCTACAGCCTCAAATCAGGAAATCGTGAATCAAGATCACGAGCTTTGGACTCCGGATTTGGTAGTAGCGCGGGATAGCCTTAGCAGCATCGCCTACGATGGGGATAGGGATTTGTATGAGCTGCTGCCTGCATATAATCCTTTGCTCTACCCAAACACGGATGTAGCGCATTTGTATCAGGAGTATAATGAGCAAGATAAAGTATTACAAAGCTTTATGGGAGTTCCCTCACCGCTGCCTTTTGAGCCTTTTGATAGCGAAAACTACTGTTTTAGCATCCCGCAGCCCTTGTCCTTTGATACTCCGGGGATACTTACCAATAGCGCGTACTATTACGATTACTGCCCCTTTGGCACTACCGGAGATAGAGATTTGGGCCTGGCGCGTAATACCAACACGCATGTACCGCTGGGGCTGGCAATCCATCAGGAAAGCTACGCCTGGGACCTTCAAAACTACTGCGATATGCTGATCACAAAATATACCATTTATAATGCTAATGATTACGACACTATAGATAATATGGCGATTTCCTACTATCTGGATGCAGATATTGGGCCCAGCACCTGGGGTGCAGTAATAGCATCGGACGATAAAAGCGGCTATATCAAAGGCGAGGGATATGAGTTTGCCTATAGCTTCGATGCGGATTTTGATGATGGTGCTTCCCCCTGGTATGTGGCAAATAAGCTGATGGTTCCGGGATTTGCAGGTGAGCACGCAGCTTGGTATTGGAAGGTGGGGGATGGGCCGGATGATTTTCATGCTACGAATTACAGCTATAGTAATAATCGCACGCCAAATGAAAAGTATTGGCTGGCTACCGGCCGTAATCCCAATGTCAATAAGATTCAGCCATTACGCTTGCCGTGGGGTGATAACTATGAACAAGAAGTGCCGAATGACACGCGCTTTCTGAATAGCGTCTATGGTGAAGGGGATAGCGCACTAAGCTTGGCTCCGGGGGCAGCCCTTAGCTTTTATGTGGCACAATTTATAGGCACTTCCATTGATGAATTGAAGGATAAATCGCTATTTATCGAGGATTTCCTGGCAGGCGGTCTTGCCCTCGATCCTGATGGGGATTATATCAGTATGCCGCATTTGGGCAATATCGAAAGCCTGCCGCCCCGGACTTTTCGCGTAAATTGGTTTTCGTTTGCAAATCCGGATCATTTTGAGCTAAAGTACAAAGAGTACGATGCGCCAGCCAGCCACTGGAATACCATTGAAGTAGATGGGAATCTGCGCACTTATGACATTAACGTGGTGAATTACGATACATGGTACGAAATCAAGATAGGTGCGGTATATTACACTCCGGATGAAGTGTACCTGGAAACCCCGGTAAAATTAGCTCATATATATTATAGCGCAAATTCCGAGCTTGTGGCACCCGCTGTGGTGGGTATAAGGAATTATCCCAATCCCTTCCAGCATGCTACCCGAATCGAGTTTGCGCTGGAAAAATCCGCCCCGTTGGGGATAAATATCTATAACCTGAAAGGGCAGAAGGTGCGCAGCCTGAGCCAAGAGCTTTATAAAGCCGGTAGTCATAATGTCGAATGGGACGGCAAGGATGATAAAGGCAAAGCCTGCCCGATGGGCGTGTATTATGTTCAGCTGAAAAGTGAGGGGAGGGCAGCTACGAAGAAGCTATTGAGGATAAAGTAGAAGCGAGCAACCTTTTGGACTTCTGTCGCTTATCCGCATTGTGCTATTTTACCGCCTTAGAAAGCGAGCAGGAGTTCAAAAGGCTTGTGTCGAGCGAGGGCGAAGCCCGAGAAAAAAAGCTGTTTCGTAAACGAAGACCTTTACGATCCATTAGCTATTCGCCGCCGGGTGGAGAGAGGCTGTCCAGAAATGCGAAAAACAACATAACAACAAGAAATGTCCACCCCTACATTCTCGCTTCGGTAGATACTGTGCTTGGTTTTGGCATTTCGGGACAGCCTCAAGATTTCCAGGCATGCTTTGTCATTTCAGGTCATCATCAAGATTGGCAGGCATGCCTTTGGCATTTCGGGATAGCCTAAGTGTCATAATTACCTGCTTTTATAAACCGCCTGTAGCTCCGTCTAATCAATGTAACCATTAACAATACATTTCCACCACGAGCGCAGCTTACATTCTACACTTTACATTCTACATTATTACGCTTTGTCACTCAAAAGGATCCACCTCGCCAGCAGCCCCTCATATTCCTCATTCAGTGCGGCAATCTCGCCTGCCAAATTGCTGTAATCCTCCGGCTTCAGGTTCGGCTGCGCCAGCGCTTCTTCCTTTTCTGCCATTAGGCTCTCCAATTCGGCAATTCTTTTTTCGATAATGCCATACTCACGCTGTTCATTGTAGCTCAGCCCTTTACTGCTCTTGGGATTACGCATTAGCACTGGTGCACTTTTAGCTTCCTTTTCCTCTTTTTCATAGCGTTTTACCAGCAAGTAATCCGAGTAATTGCCGGCGAACTTGCGCCACTTACCTTTATCATACACAAAGAGATAATCCACTACGCGGTCTAAAAAGAAGCGGTCGTGGGATACTACCAGGATACAGCCCTTGAAGGCATCTAAATAGTCTTCCAAAATTTCCAGGGTGCGGATGTCCAGATCATTCGTAGGTTCATCTAAAATGATGAAGTTTGCGCCAAACATCAGGGATTTCAAGAGATACAGCCGTTTACGTTCGCCACCGGAGAGCGCAGAGAGCTTGGTTTGTTGCATTTTACCATCGAAAAGGAAACGCTTCAGCATCTCGGTGGCGCTTACTTTGCTGCCATCGGCAGTGCGGATTACCTCGGCGTATTGGGCGATGTAATCGTAAACGCTTAAAGTGGGGTCGAAGCTATCGTCATCTTGTTTGTAGTAGGCAATGCGGGTGTTTTGCCCCAGCTTGATGCTGCCCATGTCTGGCTTTACTTCGCCGGTAATCATCTTCAGCAAAGTGGTTTTACCGCAGCCATTGGGTCCCAAAATCCCGATGCGCTCCAGGGGTTGAAAATTGTGGTCTAAATCCTCAAAGAGCAGGCTGTCGTAACTTTTACTGAGTTTGTGCAGTTCCAGGATGGTGCGGCCTAAGCGCTCAGTTTGAAAGGAGATATCCAAATCCTGGTTTTGCACGAGATAGCTTTTGGAGAGCAGCTCTTTTACGCGTTCCACGTGGTCTTTGGGTTTGGTGGCGCGGGCACGGGCGCCGCGGGAGAGCCAGGCGAGTTCTTTGGTAAGCTGCGCTTGGCGGCGGGTTTCCTTGCGCTGCAAATCCGTTTGCCTAAGGATTTTGGCTTTGATATAATCGCTGTAATTGCCGGAATAGGAATAGATTTGGGCACGTTCTATCTCCAGGATGCCATTGGCTACGGCGTCCAGGAAATAGCGATCGTGAGTAACAAAGAGCAGCGCAACGTTGAGGTTAAAAAGATATTCTTGTAACCATTCGATGCTATCCAAATCCAGGTGGTTTGTGGGTTCGTCCAGGATCAGGAGGTCTGGCTCCAGGCTCAGCGCTTTGGCAATATCCGCTTTGCGGCGCTGTCCCCCCGAAAGCAGGCGCATGGGTTTATCAAAGCTGTCCAAACCGAGCTTTGTAAGATAGCTTTTGTAATGATGATCCGGTTTTTGTTTGTCAGGATCGGTGGGGTAGAGGTGCTCCAAAACCGTGTGTTCTGGATCAAAGAGCGGGTCTTGCTCTAAATAGGCTATTTTAAGGTCATTACGATAGGTGATGCTACCGTTTGTTGGCTGAATCTGCCCCGAAAGCAGGCGCAAGAGGGTGGTTTTGCCGCTGCCATTGATGCCCAGGATGCCGAATTTGTCGTTGGCATGAATGCCGAAATTGGCGTTTGCGATGATCTGGCGTTCGCCATAAGCAAAAGAAAGCTTTTCCAAGGTGAGGATTACATCGCTTGCCATTATTTCAAAGGATGGCGTCCCTGAGGCGATTCGAACGCCTGACCTTCACCTTCGGAGGGTGCCACTCTATCCAGCTGAGCTACAGGGACGCGAGAATATAAGTCCATAGATTTGAAGCCTTGAAATATGTCAATATTTAGTTCGGAAAATCGCTTTTGCCGCAAAGCTGGCGGGCTGCCATGGGAGCCGCTTTTTGGGCGACTTGCATGATGGTATCCGAGATTTCGCGTATCTCCCATTGGGCGTGAGCATCGCTTCTAAGGCGCACAAAGTGGTAAATCTCGCGCAGGTTCATCTTGGCATATACTTTTACGGGAGAGGCGTTTAAGCTAAGATAAGGCTTGATGTGGGGGCGGGGTAGGGAGTCTGACAATTCTATGCCTTCGCGCAGGAGACTAAGCCATATCTTTTCCCGCCGGATGCTTTTGATGGGGGCGGGGATTACGGCGGTGGCTGGGTTTCCGCTCTTTTTTATCAAAGTGCAAAGGCGGTGGCGCTTTAGCTGTGCCCAAGCGCATTCGCTTAGCGAGAGTTCAAACTCAAACTCAGCGGTTTCAAAGGCGCGGGGCATCTTGTGCCAGCTTTTTATACCGCTGTAAAATTGCTGCCAAAGCTGTTGCTTAATCATCTTGGGCAGGCTGTTTACCGTTTCAAAAGTGCTTTGATAGTCCAGCTCGCCATTGCTGTAAATAATGTTGCTTAAGATTCTGTCGTCGGCATTTTTGGGGGTGGAGATGATCTTCACCTTGGTTTCCAAATCCAAATCTGCTACCCAGGGGAGCTCCTGCTGCATAAAGCCTATAAAGCCAACCTTTTCCGGAAATACATTGCCGCTAAAGCCATCGGGTTCTATGTAGCGGATCAAGGAGGGGCTAATCTGCATTATCTGGCTGTAAAGCAAGTCCTTTAGCTCCTGCGCTTCTAAAAGCGGGCTTTGGGCAAGGCGGCGCAAGAGGGCTTCCAGGCTGCGGGCGTTTATCGTAATACCCATCTGCGTAAGGGTTGCCAAGGGAAGGATATAGCGCGCATCCTCTTTGGCGCGGCATTCAAGCTCGCGCACCTTTAGCTTGGGTTCGCTCTTGCGGTAATAATCGCTTAAAAGCTGGTAGCTGGCTTCGTATTCGGCAAAAAGCTTTTGCATATAGGCGTTATAGAGCTTCTTCAGTTTGGGCTTGTTTTTCAGCTCCGGTGGTACCACATAGTCTCTGCCAAAGGTGACGTAGCGCTGGGATTTTTCGGTAAAAGAAACCAAGCGGCTACGCTGGATAAGCTCGGTAAGATGGCGGGAGACCCCGATCAAATCCAGATTGAATACGGCGTGTTCTGCCACCGAGGCGTGCCCCATCTCAAAGATGATACTGGTATTGGATTTACGCGCTTTTTCCACTTCCGAGAGCGCTTCGGAGCGCAGCTCGTCCACCCGCTTTTTGCTACGGCTAATGCGGGCATAAGCGGCGGAAATCACCTCCGGCGTGGCGGTATCTTGTTTCAGGCTATCGATTAAGCTCTTTTCAATGTTGTATCCGGCAATAATGAGTTTCATTTCTTGTTTTATGTCCTTATATTAGTGCTTTTACGCTGCTGGCGCCGATGCGTGAGGCACCGGATAAGAGCATCTTTTCTGCTGTTTCTTTGTCCCTTATGCCGCCGCTGGCTTTTACGCCCAGTTTGGGTCCCACCACCCGGCGCATCAGTTCTATATCTTCGGCGCAGGCACCGGCGCTGCCAAAGCCGGTGGAGGTTTTTACGTATTTGGCGCCGGCTTTTTTGGTGATCAGGCAGCTAAGTACCTTTTCTTCATAGTCTAAATAGCAAGTTTCGATGATTACTTTGAGCAAAGTG
>JAQVIX010000122.1 GCA_028695495.1 Candidatus Cloacimonadota bacterium
CCGAGAGGATGGAAGAGGTTTATGATGCAGATATAAAAGGCTATTTTGACAACATCCCTCATGATAAACTGATGAAATTAGTGGAGCTTAGAATAAGCGATAAACGAATCCTCAAGCTTATCAGGATGTGGTTGAAAGTGCCAGTCTTTGAAAACGGTAATCTTATCAAAAGTAAGAAAGGAACTCCTCAAGGCGGCGTTATCTCGCCACTACTTGCCAACATCTATCTGAACCTGCTTGATAAGGCAGTGAACAGGAAAGATGGGTACTTCCACAAATATGGTGTCCGGATGGTGCGATATGCGGATGATTTCATCCTCATGGCACGAAAAATCCCCAAACACTGTATTGACTATCTGCATGCCCTGATGAAAGGGATGGAATTGGAGATAAATATGGAGAAAACGAAAATGGTAAATGTGGTGAAAGAGCCATTTGATTTTCTCGGCTTCACTTTCCGCTATGACAGAGATTTGTATGGAAGAAAAACCAAATATCTCAACATAGTACCCCGAAAGAAAAGCGAAAAAGCCATTAGAGAGAATATCAAAGAACACCTGAAAAAGAATGGACACAAAAATCCGACTGACCTGGTCAAAGGATTAAACCCGATACTAACTGGATGGATAAATTACTATCACATCCCAAACGTAAGCTACCCCCAGGGAGCGAAACGAAAGCTACGTTGGTATCTATGGGAATCACTCTATCGATATTATCGAAGGAAAAGTCAACGTAAGAGTAAGCTCTCTAACCAAGATGCTTTCAAGGTGTTAACTACCAAATATGGATTGGTTGACCCTTGGAAATACAAATACGTATGACAACTGTGAAAGCTTGCGACGAACTTTGTCGGAAAGCCGTGTGCGGGAAAACCGCATGCACGGTTTGAAGAGGGGGGCAGGATTAAACCCCTGCCTCTACTCTACTGGACTCTTATTTTTTCAATTCTAAATCCACCTTACAGCTTCGCCCCGTCGCTTAGGCATTACCTGCGATTCAAGCTTGGCGCTTCTCATTATTTCACAGGGTTAAATGCAGCGCCCTTTAGCATTTACCGATAACACAAATATGCGCTTAAAAAGTGATTTTAATGCTCATTAGAACAGTTAAAATCTGAGATTTTCAGTAAGGGGATAAGCGATATTTTGTCAAGCGAAAAAAGCGCTGCATCATTCAAAAAGCACAAAGCAGAGCCATTTTTGCGATAAAAAGGCAATCAAACCCACTCGCTATAGCGGCAGATTCTCTCCCTATTATCATACTTAAATTACGCTGCATACGTCTCTTAGCCCTTTATACATCCAGCAAACGCGGTCTGTGTATTTTTATCAACAGTCCGCTGAAAATATACTTCGTAAAAAGCACCCGAACCATCCCCGAATCCCCGAAATCACGCCAGGTTTTTCACGGCATTATCCAAGAGAATCCTGCCGCAATTTTCGCAATACACGATCTTTTTCATGAGCTGCAATTCGATGCGCATTTGCTGGCGAATTACGAAGCCGCAGCCGCCGCAGGAGCCGTCCTTATTATAGGCAACTGCTTTATTTCCTTTGTTTTTGATCATATTCCCGTAGCGTTTGATAAGCGGGGTAGGCAGGCTGCGCGCCAGGTTGTTGCGCTCACTACGGGTGCTCTCGATTTTGCCTTCCAGTTCGGCTATCTGAGAGCGCAAATCCCCTTCTTTATTCAGTTTATTCTTTTCCGCCTTGTCCAAAGCTTCTTTAAGCTCAAGGTTTTTCTCTTTCGCTGCCGCTTCCTGCTCCATCAAATCCAGCAAAACCGATTCCGCTTCGGAGATTTTTTCCTTCAAATAGGCGATCTCGCTATTTAAGGCTTTATATTCTTTATTTGTTTTGATATCAGCAAGTTGCCCGCCATGTTTACGGATTTTATCCTGATAGGCTTTGATATCGCCTTCCAGCGCACGTTGCTGTTTATTGATCTCCAGCTTCTCCGCCTCGCCCGCCACGAGGTCTGCCGTGGCTTGGGTAACGGCATCGATGAGGTCATTAAGCTGTTTGGGAAGCTCTTCTTGTAAGACTTTATAGCGCCCGATGGCGTCGTCCAGACTTTGCATATTTGCTAAAGTTTTAAGCGTTTCTTGCATGGTTACTCCTTGAATAGTAAGCTGAGATCCAGAGATTTATAGGAATGCGTAAGTGCACCACTGGAAATGAATTGCACTCCGGTTTTGGCGTAAGCGAGGATGTTTTCCTCGCTAATGCCGCCCGATATTTCAAATTCCACTTTGTTTTTATATTTTTTCACGGCGGCACGGATGTCTTTCAAGTTCATGTTATCCAGCATGATGCGATCCACTTTTGCCGCCACCGCTTCCGCCACTTCGTCCAGGCAAGTGCACTCCACTTCGATTTTATAACTCGTATTATGTAAAGAAATACGCTCTACGGCAGCCGTGATGCCCCCTGCGGCGCGGATGTGATTTTCCTTGAGCATAATCATATCGTAAAGACCGTGGCGATGGTTGAATCCGCCGCCCACGCGCACCGCATATTTTTCCAGATTTCGCAAGAGTGGCGTGGTTTTTCGCGTATCTAAAAGTCGGGTGCCGGTGCCTTCGAGTTTCGCCACCATGCGCGCCGTAATGCTGGCGATTCCGCTAAGCCTTTGCAGAAAATTAAGTGCGGTTCGCTCCGCTTGCAGGATCGATGCCGCGCGCCCTTCGATGCGCATAACCTCATCTTTTGGCAATACTTTATCCCCATCTTTGCGGTAAAGGGTCACCTTCAGATCGCTATCCAAAATCTTGAAAACCTGCCGCGCCAGCTCGGCACCGGCAATGATTCCTTCCGCTTTTGCCACGATGAAGGCGATGCTATTGATGGGTTCCAAATCCAGATAGCGGGTGGTAATGTCTCCACTGCCGAGGTCTTCTTCTAAACTTTTGCGGATAATTTCTTCCAGAGTCATGCATCCCTCCTATCCAAAAAAAAAGCATTTGCGGACTGCAAATGCTTCTCTTCTATCGCATTATCGATTATGTTCTGCTGGCGTTGTTTTCGAGTACACATATATTTATTCATAAACCTCTATGAATAACCACGAAATATGAAGGCGGAGATTTGTCAAGAAGTTTGTGAGGGCGTAGCCAGGGAACAGGTTGCAGGCGGCAGCGCTGCGCTCGTGGCGGACTTATCCTGTTTATAACCTAATTCATGTTAATTTGTGGACATTAGTTTTTTTATTCATTCGTGGGAGAGGAAACCAGAAGTCCGTGCCGGCGCAGGGTGCTTGGAATTTGGAGAGGGCTCTTGAACTCCGTGCCGCTAAAATAATGCGTTGGCAGAGTTAGAAGGCGGATAAGCGGCATGAAGTCCAAGAACCCTGTCGCTGCGCTCAGTGTTTGGGTCTTAGTTCTTGGTAATTCGTGTTAATTTGCGTTAATTTGTGGACATTGGTGGTAGTGCCATCTCGTCTTTTTCGGTGGTTAAAAATATCCGTGTTCATCCGTTCAAATCCGGGGTATCCGTGTAACTATTCAGCTATGCAAGCGGCTTTATTCCGGCTGCGCCTACATTTTGCCGCTTTGTAAACGAGGACGTTTACAATCCATCAAGAAGGTATTGCTCGCTTTGCTCGCAATGGTTGAATAATAAGCAGTTTCGCTTCGCTTCACTGCTTGTGTCAAAGCGGAGTTTGACACCCCATCCAGCGGCAAGATGCCGCTCCCACTTTCAGTTTCTGCCAAATCGGAGGCAAGGCAGCCCAGCGCTCCCCGTCTCTAAGTCTCCTCGTCCTAAAGTCTTAAAGTCCTTAAGTCCCACCTCGTCTTTCTGGGTGGTTTTAAATCTCCCTACTTCAGCGCCTTTATCCCATAATAAAAGCGGATACTGGTAATACTCACCGCCACAATATCGGCAAAAGGTGCGGCATATAGCAGCCCGTGGATACCCCAGAAGTGGGAGAAAACTAAGATTGCCGGAATAAGCAAAATGATTTGCCGGGTAAGCGTAAGTGCCATGGCGGAAGTGGGTTTACCGATCGCCTGAAAGAAGTTTGCCCCCAATACCTGCAAGCCCACTACGGGCAGGCACCAAAACCAGGTTTTGATGGCATAGCTGCCGAACTTTAGCAATTCCGGTTCGCGATTGAAGAGCGCCACAATCTGCATGGGGAAAAGCCGTGTAAGCAGCCAGCCGGTGCTTACGATGATGGTAGCCACCATAATTGCTTGCCGTTCAGCGCTTTTGATGCGGTCGTATTTTTTGGCACCATAGTTAAAACTCACAATTGGCTGCACTCCCTGGTTCAAGCCCGTAAGCGGCATCAGGAGAATGGTTTGCACGCTATTTACGATGCCCATTCCGGATACCGCGATATCCCCGCCATATTTCAAAAGGCTGTTATTCAGGATAATATTTAGCAAGCTATTCGTGCTCTGGAGTACAAAGCTGGGCGTGCCCAAAGAGGCGATTTTGAGGGCATTTTTCGCCTTCGGACGCATATAGCGCAGCTGGATACGGTGCGGATTCTTTTTGATGAGAAAGTTCGTAACAATCCAGGTCATGGAAATCGCCTGCGAGATGATGGTAGCCAGCGCCGCCCCCGCCATGCCCATCTTGAAAACAAAGATGAAGATCGGGTCCAGGATGATATTCGTGCCCGCACCGGCAAACATCGTAATCATCGCCAGTTTCGGCTTGCCATTCGCCCGCATCATGTGGTTCATCCCCGTGCTCACCATCTGAAAAATGGTGCCAAAAAAGATGATTTGCATATACGCCATGGAGTAGGGCAAAACCGCATCACTGGCGCCAAAGAGCCTAAGCAGCGGTTTATGAAAACTGATGCCAAAGATCGTAAATAAAACTCCGCTAATTAGCAGCAAAACAAAGGTATTACCCAGGATTTGATCCGCTTCTTCCGGCTTATCTTCGCCCAATTTCATGGCAAAAAGCGTGGCGCCGCCGATGCCAAAAAGCAGCGAAAGGGCAAGCTGTAAGATCATGATGGGAAAGCCGATAGTAATACCCGCCAAGCCGTTGGAACCGATATCCGGCGCATTGCCGATGAAAATGCGATCTACCACATTGTAAAGCGCGCTCACCACCATGCCGATGATGGCGGGAACGGAGAATTGGCGCAAGAGAACCGAGGTTTTTTCGATGCCCAGCGGGTTTTGTTTTTCAGATCTCATCGTCATCCCACACCGGTAAAAAACCTTTTTCCAAATGTTCCACCATGCGGTTCAGCACTTCAAACATAGTTTCCACCTTGTCCGCCTCGATATCGCGGGTAAGAAAATCCGTCCATTTGCCTAATTCCTTATAAATGCCCCTTTTTTGCGAGCGCGCATATTCGCTAATAAATATCATATTGGCGCGGCGATCGCTGGCATTTTTGGTGCGATACACATAGCCCTTTGTTTCCAGGGACTTAATTGCCTTAGCAGTTGCTGCTTTATCGATATTTAAGGTTTGGGAAAGCAGCTCCTGATTGATGCCATCTTTGCGATACAAGGCGGTAATAAACGCCACTTCGCTGGCAGTGATGTTATACGCGCTAAGGGCAATATCCAGATATACCTGATTTTTGCGGTAGAGAACGGATACCAGCCGACCTACACTCTTATTCATCTATTACTTATAGTTCCTTTGTGTTGATTATGATGCCAGTAAATAGGAGATAGTTGAATTGTCAACTAATTTCGCTTCGCGAGGTGTTAGGGGATAGGTGTTAGGTGTTAGGGAAGCTGACGCTCGGAGTGGGCTTTTGGAGTTTATGGCGGCAAGAAAAGCATGCAGCTTAGAGTATCTATCAGCCGCCATAGACTTCAAATAGCCGATACAAGCGCAGGTTGATCATGGCTGGGAATCTGGGAAGAGTTCTTGAACTCCTTGCCGCTAAAATAAAGCGTTGGTAGCACTAAAGGCGGATAAGCGGCATGAAGTCCAAGAACCCTGTTGCTGCGCTCGGGTATAAGATACTTTGTTGCTTGGTTACTTAGTTGCTTGGTTGGTTAGTTGATTGGTTGCTTAGTTGATTGGTTCATAATAATTCGTGTTAATTTGCGTTAATTTGGTGCGCCATGAGGCGTTGTTTAGAAAGTTGGTGAGAATCCAGCACACTTAATTGTCCGTTCGGGTGTAAGCGAAGAAGATGGCAGCAGCCGTAAGGCGAG
>JAQVIX010000033.1 GCA_028695495.1 Candidatus Cloacimonadota bacterium
GAGTGCGCCCCACCCAAACCTATACCAGTGTGCGCCGCTGGCTAATCAATGCCGATGATGTACGCTTCAATACCATCTGGCAAACCTTAAAAAAACTCGCCAATATCCACACCCAAAAGAGCAAGAAAGATAAGGGTAATGACTTTATGAGCATTACCAAACGCACCGTGCAGGAATGGAAACAAGACCCCAATCCGCAAGTGCAAAATATGGGCAACAAACTGGGCACGGTAATCCATCTCCGCAGCCGCAACAATGCCCCGGAATAATTCCCGCTTTAGCATCATCTTAGTAGAGCCTATTTATCAAGGCAACGTGGGCGCCATTGCCAGAATTATGAATAATTTCTGCTTTAGCGACCTGCGCATCATCGGCAAAGCGCCTGAAAAGAACGACTTTTACCTCGCCATGCACTCCGAAGAGATTCTGGAAAATGCCCGCATCTTCGAGAGCCTTGCCGCTGCCATTTCCGATTTGGATAGGGTAATCGCCTTCTCCCGCCGTCTGGGCAAAACCAAGCCCATCGACCTCAGCCCACCCGAAATGGCAAAATATGTGCAGAGCCTGCCGGAACTGAAGATTGGACTCGTCTTTGGACGCGAAACCTATGGGCTTACCGATGATGAAGCTGATCTCTGCCCCCTGCGCTGCCACTATAGCGCAAATCCCGCTTTCCCCTCCATCAACCTCGCCCAAGCTGTGGCATTAGCGGTTTATGAAATAGATAGTTTTGAAATGCGGGGCGTGGATGTGGAAACGAAAACCGATGCGGAGGGAGGCGCGGAACTATCGGAATTGTATGGCTATATGATGGATGTGCTTTCTTCCATCGGCTATTTTGCGCGCCCTGAAACCACAAATTGGGAAGCATTTTTGAAGCGCATGCTGGCGCAGCTCAACCCCAATCCGGATATGAGTTATCGGCTGAAACAGATGTTCAACCGGATACATGTGTTGGTAACGGGACGGGGCAAGGGATTTTGAATGTAAAAATGTAAAGTGTAGGGATGTAGAATGGGCTGACGCTCGTGGCGGAGATTTAGGCAATGGTCGCGGAATGCAGAGAAGTAAGTAGCTACATGGGTTTTTATTAACCACCGAGAAAGACGAGATTTTTACCGCTAATAAACGCAAATTAAAACGCTAATTTACGCGAATGCCGGGAAGGCTCCAGGAGTTCATGACGCTTATCCGCCTTTTTTTGTTGCTAACGCCTTATTTTAGCGGCATGGACTTCTGGTACCTTAGGTTTCAGTTTCAGACGCTGTTTTATGTCTGATTATTGGATAATTGTCTTCCGTTCTTGAGGTTATTCAGAAATACCCAAATAACACAAAATTAAGAAATGTCCGCCCCTGAAATGTAGGGGTTCAAGGCATTGAACCCGCCGAGAATTACACGCAACAGGTAATCATTACGGATTGTGCATCAATTTATTACGGTGTGCGCTGCGAGCACGCTTTGTTAAAAGCGGGCGCAAAGCATTGCGCCCCTACACTCCCATTTCGTTAGATATCGTGCTTGGTTTTAGCATTTCTGGACAGCCTCCCGCCATTATTCATCATTCATTGTTCATTATTCATTACAACGCAACGCGTTGCCTGCCACCCCGTCTGTCTCCCTCACAATGCCCTCACCTCGACCGGTAATTTGTGGGTCGAGGTGAGGGCATTGCGAGGGCATCAATCGGGTAAGCGGCGTAAACTCCAAAAGTCTGCCACGGGCGCAGCGCCTGCCACCTGTCCCCTGCTACCCAAATCTATTCAGACCCTACTCTGAATAGATTTTAGTTGACATAAAAGTGCCAAAAAATACTAATGGCTATAAATCATTAGATTCCCTTAAAAAACCTATAAAAATATAAAAAATAAGGAGTTTACCACAATGGCTAAACAAACAAAAGCTACGATGGATGGCAATGCCGCAGCGAGTCATGTAGGTTATGCCTTCAATGAAGTTGCCGCAATCTATCCGATTACTCCGTCATCTGGCATGGGTGAACTTTCCGATGCCTGGGCTGCCGAAGGGCGCAAGAACGTATTTGGTACCACCGTGGATGTGATTGAGATGCAATCCGAAGCCGGCGCTGCCGGTGCCGTGCATGGCGCTCTTTCCGCCGGTGCGCTTACCACCACTTTTACTGCCTCGCAGGGTTTGATGTTGATGCTTCCGAATATGCACAAGATCGCCGGCGAGATGCTTCCTGCGGTGTTTTATGTAACCGCCCGCTCCCTGGCTGCTCAATCCCTCTCCATTTTTGGCGATCATTCGGACGTGATGAGCGCGCGCAATACCGGTTTTGCGCTGGTAGCCTGCAATAGCGTTCAGGAAGTGATGGATTTATCCATTGTGAGCCAGCTCGCCACCCTAAAAACCTCCATCCCCTTCCTTTGCTTCTTCGATGGATTTCGCACTTCCCACGAATTGCAAAAGATTGATGTGGTGGATTATGAGACTCTCGCAGAGATGGTGGATATGGACGCCATCGAAGCTTTCCGCAAGCGTGCGCTTACGCCGGATGCTCCGCGCGTAAAAGTGGGTCAGCACGGGCCAGACGTATATTTCCAGGGTCGCGAAACCAGCAATCTGGATTATCTGAATGCCCCCGCTACTATTCAAGAGGTGATGGACGAAGTAGGCGCCAAATTAGGTCGCAAATATCAGCTCTTTGACTATGTGGGAGCGCCTGACGCCGAAGACCTAATCGTTGCCATGGGTAGCGGTTGCGAAACCATTCAGGAAGCCATTGAGTATCTCAATAAAGAGCGCGGCATGAAGCTGGGCTTGATCAAAGTGCGCGTGTATCGCCCCTTCAGCGTGGAGCATTTCCTGAACGTATTGCCCACCAGCGTAAAGCGCATTGCCGTGCTGGACCGCACCAAAGAACCCGGCAGCATTGGCGAACCCCTTTATCTGGACGTGGTAAGCGCTCTGAAGGATAAGCCCGCCATCCAGATCATCGGTGGTCGTTATGGGCTTAGCAGCAAAGAATTTACCCCTTCCATGGTGCTGGCTATTTTCAAACACTTGGCAAAAGGCGGATTCCATGGCTTTACCGTGGGCATCGAAGACGATAAATCCCATCTCTCGCTGCCGCTGGATGAGATCATCGATACCGTTCCCGAAGGCACCATCTCCTGCAAGTTCTGGGGCTTGGGTTCAGACGGCACCGTGGGTGCAAATAAAAATAGCATCATCATCATCGGCGATAATACCGAAATGAACGTGCAGGGCTATTTCCAATATGACAGCAAAAAGAGCGGCGGCATCACCCGCAGCCATCTGCGCTTTGGCAAAAAGCCTATCCACAGCCAATATCTGGTAGTGCGTGAAGACTTTGTAGCCTGCCACAATCAGGCTTTCATCGGGCGCTACGACATGCTGGGCAAGATCAAAGATAACGGCGTATTCCTGCTGAATTCAAACTGGAGCCGCGAGGAAGCCTTTGATCATCTCACCTGCGAAATGCAAGAAGCCATCATCAATCGCAAGATCAAGTTCTACAATATCGATGGGCTGAAGATTGCCGAAGAAGTAGGCTTGGGCGGCAGAATCAATACCGTAATGCAAACTGCGTTCTTCCTCATCTCCGGCGTATTGGATAGAGATGAAGCCATCAAACTGATTAAGGATTCCATCGTAAAATCCTATAGCAGCAAGGGCGATGAAGTAGTAAACATGAACCTAAACGCCGTGGATAGAGTGAATGAAGCTTTGGTGGAAATCGAAGTTCCCGCCAGCATTCCCGCCTTGTGCACTCCGCAAAAGCGTTTGGTGCCGGAAGGCTCTACCGGATTCATCAAAGAAGTGATAGAGCCTATCATGCGCGAGCAGGGCGATCAGATTACCGTAAGCCAAATGACCTGGGATGGATATGTGGAAAGCGGTACCGCAAAACTGGAAAAGCGCGCTGTGGCTCCGGCTGTGCCCAAATGGCTGCCCGAGCTGTGCATTCAGTGCAATCAGTGCTCCTTTGTATGCCCCCATGCCGCCATCCGCGCCAAACTCTTCAAAGATGGAGATTTGGCAGATAAACCCGAAAGCTTTACAACGCTGAAAGCCATGGGCGCCGAAGGCTATCAATACAAGATTCAGGTGTATATAGACGATTGCCAAAGCTGCCGCGTGTGCGTAAACGAATGCCCGAAACAAGCGCTGGTAATGAAGCCCATCGAAGAAGAGCGCGCTGCCGGCGAACAGCAGAATTACGAATACTTTGAGAAAATGCCGAGCGACGTATTGGCAAACTTTAAGGAAACCACCGTGAAGGGTAGCCAGTTCAAGCAGCCCTTGCTTGAGTTTTCCGGAGCCTGCGCCGGTTGCGGCGAAACCCCGTATATCAAGCTGCTCACCCAGCTCTTTGGCGACCGCATGGTAATAGCCAATGCCACGGGCTGCTCCTCCATCTGGGGCGGCACTTTCCCCACCATTCCTTATGCCAAAAATAAGGATGGTAAGGGTCCCGCCTGGGCAAACAGCCTCTTTGAAGATAACGCCGAATATGGATTTGGTATGCGCCTGGCGATCAATAGCCATCGCAAACAGCTAAAGCTGGCTGCCGAAGCGGCAATGGAAAAAGCCTGCGATCCCGAATTGAAAGCTGCCATCGGCTACGCACTGGAAAATTGGGATAGCGTAGATGCCGAAGCCAAGGCAAATGCCGAGAAGATTCGTGCACTTCTGCCTAAATCCATCGAAAAAGCCTGCCCGAATTGCAGCAAGACCCTGCGCCGCGTGGATGAATTGAAAGATTATTTCATCCAGAAATCCGTGTGGGCTATCGGGGGCGATGGCTGGGCTTATGATATCGGATATGGCGGTCTTGACCATGTAATGGCATCGAACCAGAATATCAAGGTCTTTGTACTGGATACCGAAGTGTATTCCAATACCGGCGGTCAGGCTTCCAAGGCCACTCCCTTAGGCTCCATTGCCCGCTTTGCCGAGGCTGGTAAAGCCACGAATAAGAAAGACCTCGGTATGATGATGATGAATTATGGCTATGTATATGTGGCGTCAATCGCCATGGGTGCAAATAAAAACCAAGCCCTGCAAGCCATTAAAGAAGCCGAGGAATATCCCGGACCCGCCATCGTGGTAGCCTATGCACCCTGCATAAACCACGGTATCGATATGTCCATGAGCCAAAAACACGAAAAAGCGGCTGTGGATGCCGGATATTGGCTGCTGTATCGCTACGACCCGCGTCGCAAGCTGGAAGGCAAGAATCCGCTGATATTGGATAGCAAAGAGCCTACGATGAGCGTGGCAGACTTCACCAAAACCGAACGCCGCTATAGCGGACTCAAGAGCATCTTCCCCGAACGCGCCGAGAAATTCGCCGAAGGGGCACAGGTATTCTTCCGCGAGCGTTATGAGTATTACAAGAAACTAAGTGAATAATAATTAACGTAAAAAGGGGATGCTGAGCGGCATCCCCTTTTTTTGTTTCGGAACGAAACAAAAGAATGAATGATGAATAATGGCGGTGAGGCTGTCCAGTAATACGCAAACAACACAACAATAAGAAATGTCCACCCCTGAAATGTAGGGGTTCAAGGCATTGAACCCGCCGAAATATTCACGCAACAAGTAATCATTACGGACTCAGTATCAATTTATTCCGGTGTGCACTGCGCCCACGCATTGTTAAATGCGGGCGCAAAGCACTCATGCCCCTACATTTCCAATGAGACAGATATCGTGCGTGGTTTTGGTATTTATAGACAGCTTTGTTTATCAGATGCTTACGCCTGGTGTGTGGAATTCTGAAAAGGTCCTTGAAGTAATTCGTGTTAATTTGTGTTAATTCGTGGACATTTGTGGGGAATATTCTTTTTTCTCGTCTTTTTCGGTGCTTAAAGACCCTTGAGGAAAATCCAGGGCAGACACGCTGGTCTGCCCCTACA
Source organism: Candidatus Cloacimonadota bacterium (assembly GCA_028695495.1). Taxonomy (GTDB): domain Bacteria; phylum Cloacimonadota; class Cloacimonadia; order Cloacimonadales; family Cloacimonadaceae; genus UBA5456. The sequence continues at coordinate 5,910 of JAQVIX010000033.1, forward strand.
ATTTTGGGGTGGACATTTCTTGATGTTATGAAGTTTGCGTATTTATAGACAGCTTTGTTTATCAGATGCTTACGCCTGGTGTGTGGAATTCGGGAAAGGTCCTTGAAGTAATTCGTGTTAATTTGTGTTAATTCGTGGACATTTGTGGGGAATATTCTTTTTTCTTGTCTTTTTCGGTGCTTAAAGACCCTTGAGGAAAATCCAGGGCAGACACGCTGGTCTGCCCCTACAATTTTGGGGTGGCATTCGCGTAAATTAGCGTATCAATTCGCGTAATCTGCGGGAAATTCTTTTCACCTTTCACTTTTCACTCTTCATTTACCGGTAGCCGATAACCCCGCCATGAGCGCAGCGCTGACACCTGCTACCTGCGACCTGACACCTGCAAAGCTTGACAAAAAGCCGGCATTTCTGAACCTGTTCAAAAACAAAAAAGAAGGTTTCCCGATGCAAGAGCTTAAACACGATTTATCGAATCTTAGCGCTATCTTCAAAGAGAATCTGCCGCCCGAAAAGGTAGCAGCAGCGCAAACAAGCTTCCTCAAAGAGCTATCCTTACGTATGCACGCCTTTTACGGAGGCAAGATGCAGAGCCTTCCGAAAGCGGGGATTTATGGCTTTAACTGGTTCAACGTGTGGTACACTCCCGGCGTTTCCACGATTTCCACCACTATTCGGGACGATAACGAAGCTTCCTACACCCTCAGCGGCAGGGGAAATCTGGTAGCGGTGGTAAGCGATAGCACCCGCGTGCTTGGCGATGGGGATTGCACTCCCGCCGGCGGTATGGGCGTAATGGAAGGTAAATGTATGCTCATGAAATATTTGGGCGCCTGCGATGCCATCGCGCTCTGTGTAAATAGCCGAAACGAAGCGGGCAAGCCGCAGGCGGATAAGATTATAGACTTTGTAAAGATGCTGGAGCCTTCGGTGGGTGCGGTGAATCTGGAAGATATCTCGCAGCCAAATTGCTACCGCGTATTAGACGCCCTCTACGAAGCTTGCGAGATACCCGTTTGGCACGACGACGCTCAGGGCACTGCCTGCGTTACTCTGGCGGGTTTGATAAACGCTCTGCGCCTGAAAGAACGCGATATTCACGATATCAAAGCCGTGCTTTTTGGTGCCGGCGCTTCCAATACCACCATCGCCAGCTTCCTGATGCAAGAAGGCTTACAACCGCAAAACCTGGTAATTTTCGATAGTAAAGGCGGCTTGCATATTGATAGGCAGGATTTGAGGGATAATCCAGAGAAGTTCAAACAATGGGGTTTGGCGCAAAAGACGAACCCTTTGAAACATAACACCATGGAAGAGGCGATGGCGGGGGCGGATGTGCTGATTGCGCTTTCCACGCCGGGACCAAATACCATCAAGCCCGACTGGATACGGTTAATGGCGCCGGAGCCGGTGGTATTTGCCTGTGCGAATCCGGTACCGGAGATATATCCTTATGATGCACACGCCGCGGGGACATATATAGTGGCTACCGGACGCGGGGACTTCCCAAACCAGGTGAATAACTCGCTGGGCTTTCCTGGCATCCTCAAGGGGGCGCTGATGGTGCGAGCGCGCAAGATTACGGATAAGATGGCGATTGCCGCGGCGCATTCTTTGGCAGATTTTGCCTATAAGCGCGGCATGAATAAGGATAAGATACTGCCCGGCATGGACGAAACCGAGGTTTTTGCCTACGAAGCGGCAGCAGTGGCAAGGCAGGCAGTTGCCGATGGCGTAGCGCGCATACAGATGAGCTATGAAGAGGCGTTTGAGCAAGCTCTTAGCGAGATCCGGCAGACCCGCGCGCTAATCCATTCACTGATGGATAGCGGATATATCGCCAGCCCGCCGCAAGAGCTTTTAAACGAAGTGCTTAATCAGGTTTTATCTGAATACCGTAAATGAGAAAAAGAAGCCTAAAGCCGCTGGGGAAAGTGCTTACCTATTTTATGAAGGTGGGCTTCAGCGTCTTTATCCTGTATGTCGTATTGAGCCGGATGGATTTGCCGCTCTTGGCTGCGTCCATCCGGCAACTTCCGCTCTGGCTGCCCTTTGCGCTTTTGGGGCTTAGCTGTGTGCGGCACTTTATTCAGCTTAATAACTGGCGTTGTTCGCTTCATTTGAATCCCTTATACAGGGATAACTGGCGGGAGCTAATCTCATCCTATCTGGTGGCGCAGCCCTTACGCTTCCTTATTCCGGGCGGGCATGCCTCTTTGGCAAAGGTCTATTATCTGCAAAATAGCAGTCGGCTTGCCTCGCTGGTATCCACTCTGGTGGAGCGGCTCTTTATGACCTGGGCTACCTGGAGCTTTGCCGCCATTGCCGCCTTTAGCTATTTCCCCTCGCTCAGCCTGCCTTTACGGCTTTTTCTCATGCTCTTTACCAGCTTTATGCCGGTAATAGCCTTGCTGGTGCTGACGCTGGTGCCAAAGTGGCAGGATTATGTGGATTTTTATGTGGCTGAGGCGCCTAAAATGATGCTGTTGCAGATTGGCAATACCCTCATTATGTACTTGCAGTACTATTTGGTGCTCAATCATTTAGGGGTTATTAGCCTAGTCGATACCTATATCGGCATGGCGCTTACCAATATCTCCAATTCCATCCCGATAACCATCTCCGGCTTGGGTTTGCGTGAGGGCTTTGCGGTTATTTTCTTAAATGGCTTTGGCTTTGGGGCAGAACAGGCGGTGGCTGCTACGCTTACGGTCTTTCTCTTTCAGGATTGTGTCCCGGCGTTGGTGGGGCTATACTTTCTGATTACCGGTAAAAGGCTCGAGATTCCGGAAGTGTAGGCTATTTTACTACCGCACTTAATTGCTTTTTATAGAGCTTCTTAGCGCCCGTTGCCTGGGATTCCCAAAGCAGGATATACACTCCGCGCGGGGCAAAACCGCCATTGGCAGTCCTGCCATCCCATTGGAAATAACCCTCTTTACCAATGCTTTCCATTTTGGCTAAAGTGCTTACATTTCGTCCCTTGAGGTCATAAATCTCCAGATTCACCTGTGAGGAGCTATCCGGCAATTTGTAGCTAATAGTCAGCTTTTCGCCGCGCTGAGGAGCGAAGGGACTGCCCTGCACTTTCAGGCGTTCATCTTGGGGCATCACTTCCTGTCTGGGGTTTTCGCGTCCCGGTGAAGCGCCCTCTGCGGCGATAGAGAAACGCCAAAATACTTCGCCGGCGCTATCTATGTGCCGTTCCCAGGATTTGCCTTCCTGCACCTGCTGGGCTGTGTAGTGGGTGCTGTCCAATAGCTCCAGTTCCGCTTCATCCCAAAGGTAAAGTTCATCTCCCGTGTCGTTTAACGTAGCCCAGCCGCTGCTGCTGATAATGCGCTCACTGGGGCAATTCGGGTATTCCGCTTGCAGCGCTTCTTTATCGCGGCATATTACGAAATAGCCGGTGTATTCTGGCAGAGTGAAGCGGGTGCGGTTGCCGGCAGCGTCCATTATTACGTAGCTATTGGCGCCTCTTGGGGCTGCTTCCTGATACAGCTCCAGCCACTCCTGTTTTCCCGCCTGCGGTTTGGCAAAGATTTCGTTCAAGATAGGCGCTTGCAGGCTATAACCTTCGGCATATAGGGTGGCGGAGTCGTTTGTGGGATTGGGGTCAAGCGAGAGGGAAATAGTGATATTTAGAACGGTATAAGTATCGGATAGCGTGCGCTCGAAATAGAGTGAATCCAGAGCGGCAATGGGGCGGATATTATCCTCCCAGATTAGTGATTCTTCTTGCCATACTTTGAGCAGGGCATCGTCTAAAGGGCTAAAAAGGGAGTGATTTACAATCCAGAACTTCAGCCTGCCATTCGCCAAAGAGGCATGGGCTATTCCGTAATCTGCCCGGCGGTAGTTTGGTAGTCCGGGCGTAGGGTTCGCTTCGGCTATGAAGTCAATTCCACAGCGGTTTGTATCGTAGCCATCGGCAATACGCGCCAGAGAGTAGCCTTGCGGGGCGTCCGGGGCAAAGGATGTGGCGATATCGCCGGTATCATCCAGAAAATAGTTGCTATTGGGTTCGTCGTAAATCAGGGTATCGGTATAGCTGCTATCGGCATTTACAAAGCATATCGCATCGCTGGTTCCGCCGCCATTTTGGAAGTGGAAGTTATGCCTAAAGTGGCAGTTCGGCACTTCATCACCGCCCACCAATACAAAGCGCCCCGGTCGCAAGATGAAATGCGGGAAGATGTAATCCAGAGAGTAGCTTCGCCCTCCGCTATAGATGCGGTAGCCGGCTAAATCCACGGGGTAAGTGCCGGCGTTATATAGCTCTATCCATTCTTTGCCGAGGTCTGCGCCAGGGGGGTCGTAGCACAGCTCGTTGATCACCACCTGCGCCACTAAAAGCAGCGGCAAAAGGCTAATCAATAAAGCAGTTAGCCGCTTTGTGCAGCTATTCAAAACCCAGTTGCAAAGGCTGAATATTCCAGATATCACGGGCATATTCCATGATGGCACGGTCGGAGGAAAACTTGCCGATGCGGGCGGTATTGATGATGGCGCGTTTTACCCAGGCGTCCTTATCTTTGTAAAGCGCATCCACCTCGGCGGAAGCCTCCAAAAAGGCGTTGAAATCCGCCATGGTGAGATAGGTATCGCCATCTTCCATCAGGGATTTGTAGATGGGGGCAAAGATGCCCGGCTCGTCTTTGCACCAGGCGTCGTTGATGAAGGAATCCACCACGCGCTTCAGCATGGGATTTGCCTCGTAATACCGGCGCGGGTCATAGCCGGAAGCTTTGAGTGCCGTCACTTCCTCGGATCTCAGCCCAAAGATGAACATATTTTCCTCGCCAATCTCTTCCGCCATTTCCACATTTGCGCCGTCCAAAGTGCCGATGGTAAGCGCACCATTCAGCGCAAACTTCATATTGCCGGTGCCGCTGGCTTCATAGCCGGCAGTGGAGATTTGCACGGATAAATCCGCCGCAGGGATGATCTTTTCCGCCAGGGAAACGCTGTAGTTCGGCAAAAACACCACTTTTAGGCGGTCTTTGATATCGGGGTCTTTGTTTACAATATCGCCTAAGTTGTTGATAAGCTTGATAATGCGCTTTGCTAGGAAATAGCCGGGGGCAGCCTTGCCGGCAAAGATTACCGTGCGGGGAATATAGTCCCCATCCGGATTGTCTTTGATGGCATAGTAGCGCGCAATGGTAGCCATTACGTTGAGTAACTGCCGTTTATACTCGTGCAGGCGCTTGATTTGTACATCAAAGAGATGCCCGGCATCCACCTTGATGCCGGTACTTCTGTAGATGTGTTTCGCCAGCGCTTTCTTGTTGATATTCTTTATTTCGTAAAAGCTATCCTTGAACTCCTGATCCTCTAAGAAGCCTTCTAACTTCCGTAGTTCCTTCAGGTTATTCGTCCAGGCATCGCCGATGTGTTCGGTTATCAGGCTGGCAAGTAGCGGATTGCAGGTAAGCAGCCAGAGCCGCGGGGTAATGCCATTGGTTTTGTTTTGAATCTTGCCGGGGTAAAGCTCTTCAAAATCGGCAAAGACCTTTTCCTTTAGTATCTTGGTATGCAATTCTGCCACACCATTTACCGTGTGCGAACCGTGCAGGCAAAGCTGCGCCATACGCACGGATTTCTCCAGCCCCTCTTCGATGATGGAGACTTTGCGCATCTTCATAATGTCGCCGGGGTAGCGCTCGGCTACTTCCTTCATTATCAAATCGTTAATCTGATAAATCAGCATCAAATGCCGCGGCAAAAGCTCTTCAAAGAGGTTGATGCCCCAGCGCTCCAGCGCCTCCGGCAATACGGTGTGATTTGTATAGGAAAATACCTGCTTGGTAATCCCCCAGGCGCTATCAAAATCCATGCGCTCGATATCGATCAGGATGCGCATTAGTTCAGGGATTGCCAGCGCCGGATGCGTGTCATTCAGCTGAATTGCCACCTTTTCGGAAAGGTTTTTGAAGCCATCGTGATCCTGCTTCCAGTTGTAGATGATGTCCTGCAACGTGGCAGACACAAAGAAGTATTCCTGCTTCAGCCGCAGCACCTTGCCCAGGTGCATGTTGTCATTGGGATACAATACTTTACTGATGTTTTCGCTAATGTTTTTCTGCTCCACCGCTTTTACGTAGTCGCCACTATTAAAGTATTCAAAATCAAACTCATCCGTGGCTGTCGCTTCCCAGAGCCGCAGGTTATTTACGTTTGCCACCTTGTAGCCGGGAATGGGGATATCCCAGGCAACCGCCAGGATGTCTGCCGTATTTACCCATTTGTAGATTACGTCATCGCCATTTTGCTGCTGCTGAACCACTTCGCCGCCGAAGCGCACGCGGTAATTAATCTGTGGACGCTTGATCTCCCAGGGGCAGCCGTCTTTGCGCCAATGGTCGGGAACCTCTGTCTGATAGCCTTTTACGATCTTCTGCTGAAAGATGCCAAACTCGTAGCGGATGCCATAGCCATAGCTGGGATATGCCTGCGTGGCAAGGGATTCCATAAAGCAGGCAGCAAGGCGACCCAAACCGCCATTGCCCAGCCCCATATCCGGCTCCAATTCCGCGATACTCTCCATGGCATAACCCATTTCCTTTAGCATATAGTAGCTTTCGTTATACAAATCCAGGTTGATCAGGCTATTAGCCAAAAGCCGCCCAATTAAATACTCCATGGAAAGATAATACACCTTTTTCACATCACGCTTGCGGTATTCGTGCTGCGTGCGTAGCCAGCGCTCAATCAGCCTATCGCGCAGGGAAAGCGCCAGTGCATAGAATACATCCCACTCCTGAACCGTATTCGTATCCTTGATGAGTGAATACTCCAGATGGTTCAGAAATCTATTTGTAATGCCGTTTGCCGTCTCGTCCGCTTTATCCGTAAAGAAGATGGAAGCATCGCCATTAGTAGCAGTAATTGCCTCTTTCATTTATTATTTATATCCTTTATGTCTCTTAATTTAACGTCTTTTACAGACAAAAAATAGCCGTTTCCTGTCAAGCTTTATTTGGATTTCAGGCATTCCGAAGCCTTGTTTGGTCTCTGATAGCAGGTCGTAAAGCGCAAAGCAAGGCAGCCTCCCGCTTTTTCTTTGTTGACAGATTATCCTTATTTCATTCTTTATCCAATATTCGTTAAGATACAGTATTATATAGAAGTTAGGAGAATACATGAACGCTTATATCGAGTGGGTAAAGGCTTACCCCATTCTCAGTGCGATGCTGCAATTTGCCATTTTAGGCACCTTGGGAGAGATTATCTCCAAATGGGTAGTGCAAAAGAGCTTCAAATACCCTTTTAGCGCCTTTCTTACGCTCTGGAAGATGATCGTGTGGGCACTTCTTTCCATTGCCATCAAATACGCCTTTGTGGGCTTCACCGGCTTTGTGGCGTTCCTTTCGGATAAAGGCATGCTGCCCGCTTTTAAGCCCGGCTCCTTTGGCTGGGCATTTAGCGTTTCTGCCCTGATGAACCTGCAATTTGGGCTCTTTTTGGTGGTAATGCACCGCGTGCTGGATAACATCCCGGAAAAGCATAAGAACTGGGCGAATATGGATAAAAGCATGTATTCGCTACTGTGGTTTTGGATTCCGGCGCATACAGTCACCTTCATGATGCACGATGCCCTGCGCATTGGGCTGGCGGCAGTGTGGTCGCTGGCTTTGGGGCTGATACTGGGCTTTTACAACCGCAAGTAAAACCGCTAAATACGCCCGCCGCTATGTCCGCCAGGCTTGAGAAGCACCCTTTGCCGGCACCGCTTTTTGTGCCTGCATTGGCATGCGCTTTGGGGATAGTAGCGGGCAGATACCTTAGCTGCGGCTATCTTATTCCGGCTATTATTAGCGGCTTGCTGCTGATAGTAGCCTTTTTTATCAAACCCCTCCGCAATCTCTGTATCCTCTTGCTTTTTGTGGCTTTAGGCTGTCTGCGCTGGGAAGCAGATACCGCTCTAAAAAGCCCCCTGCAAAAGACGCTCAATGCAAAAGGCAGGGTGCAGCAGGTGGTAAAGCTGGAGGTTTTGCGCCCCCTATCCGAAAGCAGCTATGAGGTGCGGCTGAAGGAGATAGCGGGCTTTCCGGCAAAAGATAAGCTACGTTTATTGGATGATGCAGCGCTTCCCGCCGGCAGCCGACTCAGCGGTTTGGCGGAGATTACGGAGGCGACCCGCGATCCTATTCTAAATCTCTTTCCAGGGTTGGGCACGGGTAGTATCAGGATGCTTACAGGGCAGGATAGCCTCTCGCAAGTGCCGGGCAAAGAGAACCTTATCATACGCAGCACCGCCTTTATTAACCGGCGTTTAGAGCCTTTACCCCAGAAAGACCAAGACCTTGCCCGCGCCCTGCTGCTTAGCGACCCCATCAGCAAACAGGCACATCGGGAAAGCCTCAGCCGTGCCGGAATTAGCCACCTCATCGTGGTTAGCGGCTTGCACGTGCTAATGCTCTATCTCATTATCATTACCATCCTGCGTTTCTTTTTGCCTCACCGCCTGGCAGATATCGCTTTCATCCTTGTAATCCTTTTCTTTGCTGCGCTTAACCACTGGGCAGCACCCATCAGCCGCGCCATCCTAATGATCCTTGTAAGCCTTGCGGCGCGCTGGCTTTCGCGTCCCGTTGCCACCAAACAGAGCCTGGCAATCAGCTTCCTGATCCTCATCTTAGTGGCGCCAGCACAGCTTTTTGATATCGGCTTCCAACTCTCTTTTACTTCGGTTGCCATCATCATCTTTGCTGTTCCCCACCTGCTGCCGGCGGCTGAAACAGGGTTTTTCAAACGCAATTTGATGTATTTGGGTGAATACCTCTTGCTTAGCCTGAGCGTGGCACTGGGTTTTTGCCCCTTTACCTTGTATTACTTTGGCACTGCGTCCTTTAATAGCCTGATTGCGAACCTTTTGGGGCTGCCCATTATCTACGGGCTTTTAGGCTTGGCTTTGGCGCTTATCTTGGTGCCGATCAAGCCCTTCTATCTCTCATTTAGCTATGTGGCAGAGCTTTGGGAAGGCTGGCTGAGTTTCTCAGCTGCACTGCCTTTTCATCTAAAGGATTTCTGGTTGCCCTTTAGCCGCGTTGCCGCCCTGATGGCGCTCTTTATCCTCTTTGCTTTGTTGATAAAACGCCGCTGGAAAGTCTTGCGCTATGCTGCTTTACCGCTAATGGCACTCTTTTTCACGCTGTGGTTCTGGCATATCCCCTTTCGCGATCGCATCATTGTATTCAATGCCGGCACAGCGGATTGCAGCCTTATCTTTAGCGGAAAAGGCGAAAGCATCATGATCGATAGCGGCGGTATTTACGGCACGCGGGCGGAAAGTTCACTACTGGATGTGGAGGATATTTACCAAAACTCCTGGCTACGGCAGCGCCTGCTGCCCTGGCTCAAACGCAACCGCTTGCAATGTATAGACTATCTGCTACTTACGCATCTGCATAGCGACCACGCTTCGGGGCTACCCGCACTTGTCAAACATCTAAGAATCAGGAACCTTATCCTGAGCGAAAGCGATCTGCAAAGCGAAGAATGGCAACATCTTAGTCAGGGCTTGAGCTTAAGCCAAACCCGCATTATCGCCGTAACGGATACTTTTAGCCTTTTCTTTGGCAAACAGCGGCTCAAAATCCTGCATCCGGATACCTCCTTCACTGCCGAAGACGAAAACAACCGCTCCATCGTTTGCCGCTGGGATAGTGGCAAGAGCCGCAGCCTCTTTACCGGAGATTTGGAAGCCTTGGGCGAGCTTTATTTAGCGCAGAAATACCCACACGAACTAAAGGCAGACTACCTGAAAATAGCGCATCACGGTTCCCGCGGCAGCAGCAGCGAGAGCTGGCTGGACGCCGTAAAACCCAGCGAAGCCTGGATCACCTGCAGCCGCAAAAACGTCTATGGCTTCCCCCATGCCGAAACCCTTAATCGCCTGCAAGAGCGCAATATCCGCACTCTTTACAGCTATGAGGGCAGCATCAATATCCCCGCCCATCAGCTTCCTTAAATACCAGAGCCGCGAGAAAAAGATTGACAGCCAATGCCCCCTCATGAGATATGCTATTTATAGATGAAGGACACAAAAGGAGTAGCCCAAAATGATTAAAAAAGCGCAAAGAGATATGCTGGGAATCACGCAGATATACGAGCTAATCCAGCCGCCCAGCCACTTTTTGGCGGGTATTAAACGGCAACAGCTTGGTGCAGCCCAGAAAAACCTGGTGAAATTAAGCGACAGCTACCAGCGCGTAAACGCCATGCTCAAAGCCTTTAAGCAGGATGAATATGACTTCTGGCCGGAGTATTTTGATGAAATAGTGCCCTTTGAAGTAAGCGAAAAGAGCCAGCTCAGCCTGCCGGATTTCTTTGAGCTAAAGAAATATCTCTTTCACTATATAGAATTGCGCAACTATGTGATAAAGCATAATTTAACCGGCTACCCCCTGCCCGATGCCGGAGCGCTGTTTAAGCTACTCGATCCCGAAGGCAACGGACTGCCCGTCTTCCGCCTTTCCCCGCTATTTAGCCCGCGCTTAGCAGAAATAGATAAAGAGCGCCAAGCCCTGAACTTAAAACTAAAGCACGAACGCCACGCCTACCTGCAGGAAGCCAGAAAGGTATTGGAAATGGATAACTTAAAAGAGACATTCTGCCTCTCCCGCAGCGAACACGTGCTCATCCATAAACTCACCCAAACGCCCTACTTCCTGCGCCAAAGCGAGAATGTGGCAAACATCACTTACAGCTTGGCAGATTCCGAAAAGAGCAACGAGCTGAAAGCGCAGATTGCCAGCCAAAACGAAGCCCTGGAAGCCGAAGAAGAGCGCATCCTAAAAGAACTAAGCAGCAAGGTAAAATCCGAAATCCCGCTGCTCAAAGCCATTACGCAGGATTGCGCGGATATCGGCTGGGACTACATGCTCGCCGCCTTTGCACGAGATTACGATTGCTGCATCCCTACTTTACAGAACAAACCCGAAAAGCTCAGCTTCAAAGCCGCCCGCAATCTCCCCCTGCAGCTTGCCCTTGCCAAAGAAGAGCGCAGCTATCAAAGCCTGGACATCTCTTTTGAAGCCGGCGCCAACTTGATAACGGGACCCAATATGGGCGGCAAAACCAGCATCCTCAAATGTATTGCCCAGATGGCAGAGCTTTTGCGCCACGGCATTCCCCTGCCCGCCCGCGAAGCCTCACTGCCCTTATACGACTTCATTTATTACAATTCCGAAGGCGAAAGCGACAATCTCTCTTCCTTTGGTGCGGAAGTAGTTGCGCTGAATAAAGCTTTGGAAAATAAAGGACATGGGCTTTATATATTGGATGAATTTGCCCGCGGCACAAACCCCAGTGAAGGCGAACTCCTTGCCACCGCAGTGATCCGCCATTTGGCTAAAACCCCGCACACCCTGATCGCCGCCACCCACTACGCCAAACCCGCACGTATAGAGGAGATAGCCCACTTCCATATCAAAGGCATCGCCGCGGATTTTGACGCCAGGATAAGCCCAGACAACAGTTTGGAACAGCGCCTGAAGCTACTCGCCAGCGCCATGGACTACAGCCTGGTAAAAGAAGATAGCGGAACTCAGCCGCCAATGGATGCCATCCGGATCGCCAAAATCTTAGGATTGCCAGAGGAAATCTTTAGCCGCATCGAAAGCGAGATAGAGTAAATGCACAAAATCAGCCTGGAAGAATGCAGTAAACTGGCGCTGGAAACCGGACGCATCATGTTGCAAAGCGGCGCTTCCACAAACCGCGTGGAGCTAATGATGCACAAGGTTTGCAGCGGATTTGGCTACGATACCGCCGAATCCTTCGTTACCCCCACCGGCATCTTTTTCAGCCTGGAAGATGGTGAGAACCGCATCTCCACTCGCATCAAACGCATTGAAAACCGGCGCATAGACCTGGGCAAGATTAGCGCCGTAAGCAGAATAGTAAACTGCCTGCAAAGCCCCACTTGCGAGAAGACGATCCATGGCGAAAGCCGCAATGCCAGCTTCCTAAAGGAGCTGCAAAATATCGACAAGGGCAAACCCTATCAAGCCTGGATTACAAACCTGGCGGGCGGGCTTACCAGCGGCTTCTTTTGCCTGCTTTTTGGCGGAAGTTGGATGGAGTTTTACGTAGCCTTCGCCATTGGAGTATTGGTTAGTTTTGGACTGAAATACATCAACCGCCTACCGGTAAATAACTTCCTTTCCAGCGCCTTAGCCTCGGCGCTCATCGTAATCCTCACCAAGAGTATCGATTACTACGTGCCTTATATCCGCCTGGATAATATCATCATTGGCGGCATCATGATCTTGGTGCCCGGACTTTCGATAACGAACGCCATTCGCGATACCATGAGTGGGGACTTGGTTTCTGGCACCGCCCGCGCCGTGGAAGCCTTTATCATTACCGTGGGCATCGTGGCGGGAAGTGGTTCGATGCTAAAGCTTTGGGCGCTTTGGGGGCACTAAGATGAGACCCTGGGATCACCTTACGCTCATGCAATTTGCCTGGGCTTTCCTGGCAATTATCGGCTTTTCCCTGCGCAGCAATCTCCGCGGTTGGCGCGTATTTTTCACCGGCTTGGGCGGCGGCATCTCTTGGGCAGCCTATCTCATAATTCTTTATTACACAAAGTCTATGTTGCTTTCGGTGTTCCTTTCGATTATCTTGGTATGTATATATTCGGAAATTGTGGCGAGACTCATGGACACGCCGGTTTCGGTTTTTGTAATCTGCGTAATCATCCCGCTGGTGCCTGGGCGCAGCCTATATTACACCATGCGCGCCTACTTGGGCGGCAATTCCCTCGAAGCCTCGCGCCATATCTTCAATACGCTCATGATTTCCGGCACCATAGCCATTGCCATCGCCATCGTGGCATCTGCCACAAACCTGGTAATGCGCTTGAAACACAGGTTTTAACCAAGGAGATTATTAAAAAAAGATGAATAAATCCGTAAAACAAGTTCAGCTTGAGAGGCAAATCCTCAAGCGCCTGAAGGGAAAACCCTTGCAAGCGATGGAAATCCTTTTTGCCCATCCGGAAATCCAGGCCTTGCAGGAATACGCCAATATCGTTTCCATCAAGCGATTAGGCTTCAACGACCATGGCCCCGTGCACACCCGCACCGCCACCTTAAATACCATCAAGATGTTCCAGCTTTTGGTAGATGCCGGCATCCAGATGAATCTGGAAAAAGAGCACGTAGGCACTGCCGAAGACTCCCTGGTGGGCGTGATCATGGCATCCATAATGCACGATATGGGCATGAGCATCGCCCGCGATAGCCACGAATATCTCAGCATCCAGCTCGCCACGCCCTACATGAATGAAGTGCTGGATACCATCTATGCGCCAGAGGATTACAACCTCAAAGCGGCGGTAAAAGCCATTGCCATCGAAGGCATCTTTGGACACATGGCTACCCACACCATCCACTCCCTGGAAGCGGGATTGGTGCTTATCGGCGATGGCAGCGATATGGAAAAAGGCAGAGCACGCATTCCCAGCATGCTCTCAAATAAAGCGCAGCCCGGCGATATCCATCGTACTTCCGCCAGCGCCATCCAAAAAGTGCGCATCAAAAAGGGGCAGGAAAAGCCGATCTGTATCACGGTGGAAATGAATTCCTCCGTAGGCTTTTTCCAGATAGAAGAGGTATTTTTTAGAAAGATAAATACCAGCCCGGTAAAGCCCTATATCGAGCTATATGCCGGAGTGAAAGACCGGGAGATGCTAAAGTATCTCTAAGCAAGATAAGATTTTAAATTAAACCCCCCGCGGGAAGAAAAGACGTCTGCTGTGTAAACAGAGGAAAGTCCGGACACCTTGGGCAGGATACTTCCTAACCGGAAGCTGCAGCAATGCAGAGCCAGCTCCACAGAAACAAACCGCATGCTTGCCCTCATGGCGGCGTGTAAGGGTGAAATGGTGGTGTAAGAGACCACCGGTGCTTTTGGTGACAAAGGCAGCTAGGAATGCCTTATCCGGTGCAATGCCAAATAGGAAAGCTATGGTGCGCCCACACCGCTTTCGGGTAGGCAGCTCGAGCCAAAGCGTGAGTTTTGGCCCAGATGGATAGACGTCCGTTCCGGAGCAATCCGGATAACAGAATCCGGCTTATTGACTTCCCGCGGGGGTTTTTGGTTTTCAAAAACCGGGGGCATGAAGCCGAAGCCCCACACCCCCTCATCTGGCTTATTCCAGATTCATGGTTGCGTCCACGCCGCTGAGGAAGATATCCAAGATTACCAGGATAATCAGTTCAAAGAGAATCTGCTCTTCCTTTTCGTTCATCAAGGGGATATTTACCACCTTGTTGATCTTGGTAGCGAGTTCGCGGGCGAGAGTTTTATTCAAAGTGCTGCTCATGTTTCCCTCCTTTACATGTTTGCAGTAAGTGCTTCATAGCCTTTTACTTTGGGCAAGAATCCGCTTTCCACGGCGGAGACAACGCTGGTGACGTCTTCAAACAGAGTTTGCAGATCGCCCAGAGTAACGGTATCCAAACCGATGGAGCTGGCATTCGCCCTGGCAAAGGCGTACATCATGCTGATAAAGTGGCTGTAGCCATTCGGGCTCATCTTGCGTTTGGAAGCCTTTTGACCGTCAAAAAGATAAGCGTAAGTGCGCAAATCTTCCTTGAAGTCATCGCTGCAATCCGCATAGATATTGCCCAGGTTTTTACTTACTTTTCCCATATACTCGTTGTTTTCGGTATAACGGGGTTTCACATACTTGCGACCAATGCAAAATGCCCCATCTTTGTGGCTGCTATAGGTCATGTCGTCGATGGTTCCGCTATAGGCGGAGATTCCGTATTTGAGTTTTACTTTCATGATGTCCCTCCCAGAACATTTGTTTTGTTGATTGAGTGCAAATCCGGATACAGCTCTCAATACCCCCTTAGTGGACAAGGTATAGACAAAATCGAATTTATTTTTCGGGAAGTTTTGTAAATGATTGATATTATGTGAAATAAAAATGTGAAAAAAGTTTTAGGGGAGCTGGTAGCTGGTAGCTTGTAGGGCGCTGGCGATTCAAGGTAGCAGGTAGCAGGCGCTGGCGCAAGGCTGAAATTATCGTGTTTGTGTGATTTATTGGAGGCTGTCCAGAAATGACAAACATGCCTTCCGTTCTTGAGGCTGTCCCGAAATGCCAAAATCAAACAGGATATCCAACGAAATGGGAGTGTAGGGGCGCAATGCTTTGCGCCCGCTTTTAACAAAGCGTGCGCGCAGCGCACACCGTAATAAATTGAAACACAATCCGTAATGATTACCTATTGCGTGTTAATTTCGGCGGGTTCAAGGCATTGAACCCCTACATTTCAGGGGTGGACATTTCTTGTTGTTATGTTGTTTTTCGTATTACTGGACAGCCTCTAAAGTTTAGGTAGCCTAGGGTGTTCGCCGCCAAATATGAGCCTGCGAATATTTGGCAAGCTCAATGTAGAATTATACTTCCTTCCCGCAATAGATATAAATGATCTCTGTAATAGGTATAGCGAAAAAGCGTTGAAAGATAGCATGCAATAGAGCTATGTGTAAGAAATATAAAACTCGGGGGCATGAAGCCGAATCCCCCCACATCGCATAATCCTTTTGTTTTTCCCATTTTCCGATTAGCTTATGATTAACACAAAGTTTACAAAACTGAGATAAACATGATAAACGATAAATTAAATAAACTATCAGCCAAAAACAGGCTGCAAGCTGCTGCACACTCTGGAGATATACGCACATGAAAATCCAGATTGTGAGTGATTTGCACTTGGAATTTGCCTCCAACCGCGAGTGGATAAAGCAAAATCCCATCATTCCGGTGGGAGACATCCTGCTCATCGCCGGTGATAGCTACTGCCTGAATCATCCGGAACACGCCACGGAATTCTTTCAAAAGATCTCCGAGGATTTTCCTTTGATCATCTCCACTTTGGGAAATCACGAATATTACGGCTCCAATATCGAGCAGGCAAATCCCATCTACCGCTATTATGAGAGCTACAACCATCTGGTATTAAATAATCAAAGCTTTATCTATAAAGGCATTCGCTTTATTTGCAGCGTAATGTGGAGCTTTGTGCCCAGCTACCGCCTTTATGATGTGCAACATGGGCTAAACGACTATCGCCATATTTACAAAATCAATGATGGCGGCAATCTATATCCGGTGCGCGTTGAGGATACAAACGCCCTGCACGAGCTTTCCTATCGCTTTTTAGAACAAGCCATTGCGGAAAAGCATGATGGACCCACCATCCTCCTTACCCACCATATGCCCAGCTACAAAGCCATCGCGCCGCCTTACAAAGGTTCTCGCCTTAGCTCCGCCTTTGCCACCAATATGGATGCGCTTATCGAAGCCAATCCCCAAATCTCCTATTGGTTTTATGGACACGCCCACGATTTTCATCGCATGCAAATCAATAATTGCACGCTGATCCGTAATCCATTGGGATATGTGGATCTGCATGAACAGACGGATTTTAGAAGGGATTATGTGGTGGAGATTTAGGTGATAGGTGATAGGTTTTAAGCGCTGAGGCTGTCCCGAAATGCGCAAATAACACAAAATTAAGAAATGTCCGTCCCTGAAATGTAGGGGTTCAAGGCATTGAACCCGCCGAAATTTACACGCAACAGGTAATCATTACAGATTGTGTATCAATTTATTACGGTGTGCGCTGCGCGCACGCTTTGTTAAAAGCGGGCGCAAAGCCTTGCGCCCCTACATTTTCGTTTTGCTTGATATCGTGCTTGGTTTTGGCATTTCGGGACACCCTGACACCATAATAAATTGATATTGAGCCCGAAATGATTTGCTATTGCGTGCTAATTTCGGCGGGTTCAACAACCCCTTCGTAACTCGTTATTTACCCGCTATTTACGCGGCAAATGCACGGGGAAGGGACGGGGAAGTGTAGAATGTAGAATGTAGCATGTAAAATGTAAAATTATCAAAGCTTTGAGCTGAAGGAGCTGCGCTTTACTACTCTGCTTGTGCCAAATCGGAGGCAAGGCACCCCAGAGCGCTTCGCAGGTGGCGAACTTATTCTATTGTTTTCAATCTAATTCGTGAAAATTGCTGTTAATTTGTGGACAAAAAAGCTTAGAGCGAAAGGTTTTTACCAATTTCAAATACCACGCGCAGCTATGATCAAGCTGAGCGAAGCCAACCCGGAAGGCGAGGGCATTTTGAGGGGAGACACACAGGTCTGCCCTTACATTTCAAAGCTGAAAGTATCTGGATGTACTGTTCATTTTGCATTTCAGGAAATCCTTACTCAAAGATACCAAAATGCCGTATTTACCTATATCTCAAATGCAACACTCCGAGCAGAAAGGCTGTCCCGAAATGCCAAAACCAAGCACGATATCTGTATCACTGGGAATGTAGGGGCGCAAGGCACCAAAGCCCGCTTTTAACAAAGCGTGCGCGCAGCGCACACCGTAATAAATTGATACTGAGTCCGTAATGATTACCTATTGCGTGTAAATTTCGGCGGGTTCAAGGCATTGAATCCCTACATTTCAGGTGTGAACATTTCTTGATGTGGTGTTGTTTTTCGTATTACTGGACAACCTCGCTCAATCAAGCTCCGTCATATACTTCAGGAGGTCTACCACTCTTACGGAATATCCCCATTCATTATCATACCACGCCAGGATTTTTACCATCTTATCTTTCACGTAGGTGGTGCCGCTATCGTAGATTGAGGAATGCGGATTGCCCACGATATCGATGCTTACGATGGGGTCTTCGGCATACATCAAAAAGCCTTTCATGTGGGTTTCTGCTGCTTCGCGCATGGCTTGATTGATCTCTTCGCGGGTAGTTTCGCGGGAGAGCAGTACATTCAAATCCACCAGCGAGCCGTCTGGAGTGGGCACGCGCACTGCCAGACCGTCCAGCTTTCCCATCAGCTCTGGGATTACCAGCCCGATTGCCTTGGCAGCGCCGGTGGTGGTGGGGATCATGCTCATGGCTGCGGCGCGGGCACGGCGCAAATCCCGATGTGGCAAATCCAGGATATTTTGGTCGTTCGTATAGGCATGGATGGTGGTCATCAGCCCGCCTTCAATGCCAAAGCGATCGTGCAATACCTTTACGATGGGCGCCAGGCAGTTTGTGGTGCAAGAGGCGTTTGATACTATCAAATCATTTTCTTTTAGTATCTTATGATTCACGCCCATCACCACCGTGGCATCCACTTCGTCTTTGGCGGGTGCGGTTAATACCACCTTTTTTGCACCGGCTTTGAGGTGTTTGCCCGCCTGTTCTTTGGTATTAAATTTCCCCGTGGCTTCGATTACGTATTCCACGCCCAAATCCATCCAGGGCAGATTTTCCGGGTCTTTCTCGGCATAGATTTTGATCACTTTGCCATTTACGGTAATGCTATCTTCGCTGTGGCTTACCTCACCCTCAAATACCTTGTGAACGCTATCGTATTTGAAGAGATAGGCAAGGGTTTTAGCATCCGTAAGGTCGTTGATCGCTACCACTTGCAGCTCGGGATAGTACTTGATAAGGGCGCGCAATACCAGCCTGCCAATGCGCCCAAAGCCATTGATTGCTACTTTCGTCATCGTATCTCCTATAACAGTATGCTGTTATTTGCGCTGCCGGAAACCAGGCAAAAATCCTTCACCGTTTCCTGCATCTTATTTTCTGCTTTGATCAGCCATTTGCGGGGGTCAAACTTTCCTTTATCCGGCACATAATCTGCCTCGGATACCCCTTCCGGACGCACGATGGCATGCTTTTCCTTTTCCCAAAAGGCTTGTACCGCTTCCGCCATATCCATTTGGTAATGCGTATCTTTATTGATTTTTACCACGCCGTTTTTGATGGCTTCGCGCTGCTGCTCGTCGGTTAAGCCCGAAGCGCCGTGAAGCACAATCCCGCGCTCCACCTTGTTTTTGATCAAAAGCGCGTCAATTTCCTTTACCAAATCCAGGCGCAATACGATGTTTTCGCCCTTGGAAACGCCGTGATTTGTCCCCACGGAGGCGGCAAAGAGGTCCACATTGGTTTTTAATACATATTCCAGCGCTTCTTCGGGATGCGTATAAAGCTCGGTATCGCTTACAATCTCGTCTTCCGCACCTTTGATGTGCCCAATCTCGCCTTCCACGAGGATGCCGTGCCGGTGCGCCACCGCCACCACCTCGCGGGTAATGCGGATATTTTCTGCCAAATCCTCTTTGGAAGCGTCGATCATCACCGAAGTAACCAGTTTGTTTTCAATGCAAAATACGATGAAATCAAAATAGTTCGGCGTGGCATGGTCGATATGCAATCCGATACCGCTTTTAGGAAATTGTGCCGCAAAGCTTTGCACCATTCCGGATATGTATCTGGCGCCAGCTTCGATATCCTGAGATTCGCCTGCGGCATATTTGCAGGCGCCGCTGCTCATTTGCAAAAGTCCGTCCGAAGCCACGGCGTTATATCCCTGAATCAGGGAGCGAATTTGGGCATCGAATACCACGTTTGAAGCGATGATACCATAGCGCATCCGTTTCGCTTTGTCAAACACTGTTTTTAATTCTTTTCCACTTAAAAACATCTTTCTTCTCCTTCTGAGATCTTATTATTAAAATCTAATCCAATTCTTGGCAAAGGCGATAAAAGAGTCAAGTATTTTTATGCTTTTTTGCCAGAAAAATAAGAAATGAATGCAATAGCGGATACAAAAGCAGCACCAGCACAAAGATGCCCAGCGCGTTTTGCAGGCTTTGGTAGCGCTCTGTTAAAACGCTATTAACAAAGAATATAAGCCCGCCAATAATGTAGAGATAGGCGCCCAGGCGATGCGTTTTGTGCCAATTTTCCTTGTCCATCAGCGTCCAGGGCGTGCGGATGCCGATAAAGAAATTGCGCGGCACTTTGGGTAGCATATTTCCCACCACGATGAAAAGCAAGCCCAAAATCACAAATAACATATTAATCGGGAGTATTTCCCCCCTGTGCGCCACTAAATATCCATAGAGTTGGATCAGGCTAAAAATCAGGATCAATATGAAGCCCAGCTCCGGTAAAAGCTGCTGAAAACGCCGTTTATCCTTTTCGTATTTGGGTGAATAATAAGGGAATAGATAGATCAGAACAAAAAGCAGCAGGTTCAGCCCAAAGCCCGATAGCAATGCCAGATATTTGCCGTAAAAAGCGTCCGGCTGCCCCGCCAAATTCCAGTGCATGGGGATTTTTGCCGTTTCCGGCAAGATGATTACAAAGTAAAGCGAAAATAAAGCATTGATAACGAGCGTGATCAATGCCGGAACAAAGGAACGAATACGCATGATATACCTCACTTTTTGAAAGAATAAATCCAGTTTAAAAGCTCCTCAAATACACTGGTATTTAGGCTGTAATAGATGAATTGACCGCGGCGCTCTGCCGAAATCAGATTTGCCTGCCGCAATATCTTCAGATGTTCGCTAAGAGTAGCCTTGCTAAATTCAAAATGCGTGGCAATTTCACCCGCACTCATCTGATGCTTACCCTTGAGGATTTGCAGGATCTTACGGCGATTTGCATCGGCAATGGCTTTGAATATGCTATCACTCATGGTTTTATCCTTTTCGATATTTAGTTAATTACCTAAATATCTGGGTGGGGAATTTAGTCAAGGGGATTATTCTTTAGGGTTTCAGATTCCGCCTACCTGAAACATTGTCCGATGACAACCCCTTTGGTCACTTTAGACAAGCCCTTTGGAAAATTACGCCTTAAAAATCCAAGAGATTTTCAAATCCCCTGTCATTATGACAAGAGGTTTGGAAATAATTGGTTAGTAAAGGTAATAAGTACCCCCCTTCATAAGCCAGATATTATAAGGGGATCGTTAATGAAAAGTATCGAAGAATCGATGAGGAATTACATAAGGTTGTTAGAGAGACGGAAGGAGATATA